>CAYLTE010000166.1:0-9742 GCA_964386195.1 uncultured Burkholderiales bacterium
GAACGGGATGGCGTGGACCTGCCCACCCCACGCCGTGACCTCGCGTGCGCCCACGATGCGGTCGACGGACCAATCCCCACCCTTGACCAGCACGTCCGGACGCAGCGCGAGGATGAGCTGCAGCGGCGTGTCCTCGTCGAACCATGTCACCAGGTCAACCGCGCCGAGCGCGGCGACCACCGCGGCGCGATCGTCCAGCGTGTTGATGGGCCGATCCGGCGCCTTGTTCAGCCGCCGGACCGAGGCGTCGGTGTTTAGAGCGACAACCAGGGCGGCGCCCAGCGCGCGCGCCTGCGCAAGGTAGGTGGCGTGACCGCGGTGAAGGATGTCGAACACGCCGTTGGTGAACACCAGCGGTCGCGCGAGCGCGCTTGCCGCAGCCGGCGCGGCCGTGGGCGGAACCATCTTGCGCTCGAACTCGGGTGCGTGCATGGGCAGGGGACGATCATAACCTGTCCGCCGCCGCCGGCGAGCGCGTCAGGCCGCGCTGCCGAGAGAGTCCGCGCCCAGGGCGAGCGACTTCCGGTAGCGGTTGAGTTCCTGCACGGACTTGAACTCGCGCTCGAACAGCTGGGACAGGTTCTGCAGGATCATCCGCACCACCCGCGATTCCCACTCGCGATCGAAGGCGATCTGGCTGTCGAGCCAACGCTCCAGCCACTGCGGATCGGGAAGCCGGCTCTGGATGGTGTCCTGCGGGTATAGCGCCTGATTCACGTGCAGATTGGTCGGGTGCAACGCCTTGGGGCTGCGCTGGCTGTTCGCCATGAGCATGCCGATGCGGCAGAACGCGGCGCGCGCCCGGTCTCCGTGCCGGCGCACGGCGCGCTTCATGTACTGGCGGTATGCCCCGGCGTGGCGCGCCTCGTCCCGGGCGATCAATTCGTAGATGTGGCGTATCACCGGCTCGGTGTGCCATTGGGCGGCGCAGCGATACCAGTGGTTGAGGCGGATCTCGCCGCAGAAGTGCAGCATCAGCGTCTCGAGCGGCGGCGCCGGATCGAAGTCGAAGCGCACCGCGTGCAGTTCCTCCTCGGACGGCAGCAGGTCCGGGCGGAAGCGCCGCAGATACTCCATCAGCACCAGCGAGTGCTTCTGCTCCTCGAAGAACCACACCGACATGAAGGCGCAGAAGTCGCTGTCGTCCCGGTTGTCGCGCAGGAACATCTCAGTGGCGGGCAGCGCCGCCCACTCTGTGATCGCGTTCATCTTCACCGTCAGCGCCTGCTCCTCGCTCAAGCGGCTGGCGTCGAAGTCGTCCCAAGGGATGTCGCGCTCCATGCTCCAGCGCAGGGCCTCGAGCGACTTGAACAGTTCCGGATACAGCATCTCGCTCATGCTCGTCGACCTGGAATGCACAAGGGTGTGGATCGGTGTCGGTGGTCGCCGGGCGTGCCGGAGGCCAGACCGCCGGGCGGGCCATCGCTTTCCCGGCTGAGAGCCGGCGAGGCCGCGGCAGTTCCCCGGAACGCCGGTTGAATGCCGCGCCGACATCCCACAATGGGCCGCGCAGTATATCAGCCGCGCGTGCGCGCGTTCGCCGCCTTGCTCAGACGTGATCGGCCTGGGCCGGCTTCTTGTGGTCCCGCCGGCACCGGTCGGAGCAGAACTTGACCCCGTGCCACGTCAGCGCCCACTTCTTGCGCCACACCATCGGTCGTCCGCACACCACACAGGTCTTGCGGGGCAGATTGGATTTGCTGTTCATCGGGTTCCACCTTCGTTCAGATGGAGGCGGTCACGGTCCGCCACGTCTTCACGCGATCGACGAGATCGGTCAGATCGCACATGACTTCCACACCGGCGGGAGGGCGGCGCAGGCGCGCCAGTCCTGCACCCCCGGCCCAGATCGCGGTGTCGGCCGGCAGCGCTTCGCGCAGTTCACCCAGTCCATGCACGGCGTTCTTCTCGTTGAACGCGGCGCTGAAGGACAAGGCCACCACGTCGGCCTTGTGGGCCTGAGCCGCGCGCGCGATCTCGGGGAGCGGCATCTCCGTGCCCAGCGGTATGCAGGAAGCGCCCTCGACGGCGAGGAGTGCCTCCACCATCAGCAGCCCGAGGCCATGGGGTTCCTGTGGGAACGAGGTGAGCAGCACCCGCGGCGCACGGCCCTGTGGCTGCATCGAGGAGACGGCATTGCGCAGAAGACTCTGGATCTGCTCGGTGTAGAGGTGTTCCTCGAACACGGCAAACTCGCCGCGCATCCATGCCTGGCCCACCGCCTCGTTCAGCGGCGCGACGGTTTCGATGACGAACGCGTGCAGGCCCTGGCGCATCAGGGTCTGCGACAGATGACGGCGCAAGTCCGGGAGCTGATGGCCACGGATGAGCTTCAGGAAGACCTCCAGGTCCTGGCGCAGGGCGGCCGGTGCCGATCGCATGTTCGCCAGGGCGGTGAGCTCTTCGACCGGTCGTCCGATGATCTTGCCGGGGCGATGTCCCTGATCCATGAGCCGCTTGACGAGGCGAAGCTTGTGGACCTGTTCGACCGGATAGATCCGCTCGCCATTGCCATCGCGCAGGGGCTCGGGGAATCCATAGCGCCGCTCCCACATGCGCAACGTGTCCTTAGACAGGCCCGTGTCGCGCTCTACCGCGCTGATGTTCAAGCTGAGGTCCTGCAGTGTGGATTGCATACTTGAATTCAACGTTGTCCAGGACAAACGTTTGACAGGAGCACGAAACTGCCGATACTCTACTCCCGCATCGTGTGTTTGACTAGGACAAACCATGAAAAAGTTGCGGAGTGGTGTGATCGTGGCGCTAGCCCTGGTGGGCCTGTCGGCTGGCGCCGTTTCAGCAGAATCCGAGTCGCAGCGCCATGCCCCCGAAGCGTGGGTGCTTGCCGCAGTCGATCTCGACTGCCTGGCCGCCGTCGATCCCGGCCAGGGGGGCGAGCCGGTGACGGCCGCCTCCCGCGCCCAGGAGGTGCGCCTGCGGGAGTACCTCGATTTCCACGCTCAGGCGCTCGACGACGGACGCCTGCTGCTGCCCTGGTCGCTGCCGACGGGGCCGACCACCCACTGAAACCGCGGGTCGGCCCGGCTGCCTGCGGCACGTTCACGGCGTGCCGGGTACCTGTCGGCTGCCACCCGAAAAGGATCGAGACGCGATGAACGCTCCGGAGACATTCCTCCTTCCAGACATCCAGGCCATCTCCGACCAGAGGCGGGTCGCCATTCAGCGCGTGGGCGTGCGCGGCGTGGCGCATCCCCTGCGGGTGCGTACGCGCAGCGGCGAACAGCCCACGGTAGCGCAGGTGAACATGTACGTGGGCTTGCCCGAGAGCGTGAAGGGAACCCACATGTCGCGCTTCCTGGAGGTGCTGCATGCGTGCGACGCGGCGCTGGACGCGGTCGGTTTGCGCGAGTTGACGCATTCGATGCTCGAGCGCCTGCGCGCGGACGCCGGTGTCGTGGAGTTCGCCTTTCCGCTGTTCCTGAACAAGCGCGCGCCGGTATCCGGTGTGACCAGCCTGCTCGACTACCGTGTCACGCTGCGCGCGGAGGTGGACGCGGCGCGAGGCTATCGCTGCTGGATGCAGGTCCTGGTGCCGGTCACCAGCCTGTGCCCGTGTTCGAAGGAGATCAGCGCCTACGGTGCGCACAACCAGCGCTCGCACATCACCATCGGGGCACAGGTGGAAGGCGATCTCGAACTCGAGGATCTGATCTCCATCGCCGAGGAAGAGGCCTCCTGCCAACTCTGGGGACTTCTCAAGCGGCCGGACGAGAAGTACGTCACCGAGCGCGCCTACGACAACCCGAAGTTCGTCGAGGACCTGGTCCGGGACATCGCGCTGCGCCTCAATGACGAGGCGCGCGTGCGCCGCTATGTCGTGGAGTCGGAGAACTTCGAATCGATCCACAACCATTCCGCCTACGCGCTCGTCGAGCACGACAAGGACGCGCGGGGCGGATGAGCTGACAGGCAGGCCGTTCAAGCCCGCGGGGCCCGCCGGTACGGGAAATTCCCCCTCCCCAACCCGTACCGGCGGACTGCCCCGCGGCACCGGAGTCGTGGCCGGCGCGACACGACGATCGACAAGGACAACGAGTGGCACAACGCATCGCAGTCATCGGTTCCGGCATCGCCGGACTGTCCGCCGCCTGGCTGCTTGCCCGGCATCATCCGGTGACGCTGTTCGAGGCGCAGGACTGGCTCGGAGGACACACGCACACCGTCGACGTCGAACTGGACGGCGAGACTGCACCGGTGGACACCGGCTTCCTGGTGTTCAACGACCGCACCTATCCGAATCTGGTTGCCCTGTTCGAGCATCTGGGCGTGCGCTCCGTGCCGAGCGACATGTCGTTCAGCGTGAAGGTGGATTCAGCGAACCTCGAGTGGTCCGGCACGGATCTGCGCGCGCTCTTCGCGCAGAAGCGCAACGTCCTGCGCCCGCGCTTCTGGCGCATGCTGGCCGACATCGTGCGCTTCAACCGTAAAGCCTCGGCCCTGGTCGAGCGCGGCCTCGCGCCCGAGCGCAGCCTCGGCGAGTTCCTCGGCGAGGGAGGCTACGGCGAGGCGTTCCGCGACTGGTACCTGCTGCCGATGGCCGCCGCAATCTGGTCCTGTCCCACGCACCGCATGCTGGACTATCCGTGTGCGACATTCCTGCAGTTCTGCTACAACCATGGCCTGTTGCAGATCGCCGACCGGCCGCGCTGGCGCACGGTGCTTGGCGGCGGTCGCGAGTACGTGGCGCGCATGGCGAAGTGGATCCCCGACGTTCGATTGCGCGCGCCTGTGGAAGCGGTGCGACGCGTCGGCACCCGCGTGCAGGTGCGCACGCGCGAGACGACCGAGCAGTTCGATCAGGTCGTGCTGGCCTGCCACGCCGATCAGGCGCTGCGGCTGCTGACCGATGCCGACGCGCGCGAGCGCGCGGTGCTCTCCGGCGTGAAATACCAGCGCAACGAGATCGTGCTGCACACGGACGAGAGCTTCATGCCCCGGGCGCGCGCGGCGTGGTCGTCGTGGAACTATTCCACCGGTCTCTCCGGGCCGGGCCTCGCCGATCTGGGCCTCGCCGATCCGGGCCTCGCCGACGCGAGCACCCGCCCGGTGTGCGTCAGCTACTGGCTCAACCGACTGCAGCCGCTTCCGTTCCGGCGCGCACTGATCGAGACGCTCAATCCTGTGCGTGAACCGTGCGCGGAGAGCGTGCTGGCGCGCTTCGAATACAGCCATCCGGTGTTCGACGGGCCGGCGCTCGCCGCGCAGGCCGCGCTACCCGAGGTGCAGGGACTGCGGCGCGTGTGGTTCTGCGGAGCCTGGACCGGATACGGCTTCCACGAGGACGGCCTGCGATCGGGTGTGTCGGTCGCGAACCGTCTGGGGGCGTTCGCTCCGTGGCAATCGCCAGGGTCGGTGGCGCCACCGGCATTCCAGAGCATGGCGGCGTGATGGACCGCGCGCACATCTACTTCGGCAGCGTCATGCACGCGCGCCTGCGGCCGCGGCGCAACCGGTTCCGCTATCCGGTCTTCTTCCTGCGCGTGCCGCTGCATCGCCTCGAGACGCTGCGCTCCCCGCTTTTCTCGCTCGACAGATGGAACCTGCTCAGCTTTCACCACAAGGACCACGGCGCGCGCGACGGCTCGGCGCTGCTCCCCTGGATCCGCAGTGTCCTGCAGCGGGAAGGCCTGGATGGCGTCGACGGCGAGGTGCATCTGCAGACATTCCCGCGGGTGCTCGGGTACGTCTTCAACCCCGTGAGCTTCTGGCTGTGCCACGACCGCGCAGGATCGCTGCGCGCGGTGCTGTGCGAGGTCAACAACACCTTCGGCGAGTCGCACAACTACCTGCTCGCGCATGCGGACCAGCGACCGATCGCGCCCGGAGATCGGCTGTCGGCCCGCAAGGTGTTCCACGTCTCCCCGTTCTGCGCAGTGCGTGGAGACTATCGGTTCCGCTTCGACAGCGACGCGGCGCGAGTGCGCATCGACTACGACGACGGCGACGGCGCACTCCTGATCACTGGCATCGAGGGGCGGGGGATGCCGCTCGACACCCCTGCGGCGCTGCGCGCGCTGCTCGGCTACCCCTGGATGACGCTGGCTGTGATCGGCCGCATTCACTGGCAGGCCCTGAAGCTGTGGGGAAAGGGCGTGCCGTTCTTCCGCAAGCCTGCCCCGCCTGCACAGGAACTGTCCCGATGAGCGAACACACCACAAGCCTCGTCCCCCGCGGCCTCGCCGCCGTTCCGCGCTCCGCGCAGCTCCTGTTCGCGGTGCTCTCGGGCGTGCGCCATGGCCGGCTGGAGTTGGTCGGTCCCGGCCGACAGAGCTTCACCTTTCCCGGCACGCTGCCCGGCCCGGAAGCGTCGATCTACCTCGAGGACTGGGAGGTGTGCGGCGACATCCTTCGCTACGGAGACATCGGCCTTGCGGAAGCCTTTCTCCAGGGGCGCTGGCACACGCCCGATCTGGCCGGGCTGCTGGCGCTCGCCGCACTCAACCGCGAGGCCATGACGGCGGCGATGCATGGCCGCTGGTGGGGCATTCTCGGCTACCGGCTCACGCACCTGCTGCGGGCCAACACGCGGCGGGGAAGCCGCCGCAACATTCACGCGCACTACGATCTGGGCAACGAGTTCTACGCTGCCTGGCTGGACGCGACCATGACCTACTCGGCGGCGCTGTTCGAGGGCGACGACGAGCGCACGCTCGAGCAGGCACAGCTCGCCAAGTACGAGCGCATTCTGCAGCGGCTTCGTCCCGCACCTGGTGCGCGGATCCTGGAGATCGGCTGCGGATGGGGCGGGTTCGCCGAGTACGCCGCACGCACGCGGGGTTGCGAGGTGCACGGCATCACCCTGTCGGAGCGGCAGCTCGCCTACGCGCGCCGGCGCGTGGAGCGCGCGGGATTGGCGGACAAGGTGAGCATCGAGCGCTGCGACTACCGGGACGTGAACGGGAGCTTCGACCACGTGGTGTCCATCGAGATGTACGAAGCGGTTGGCGAGCGCTTCTGGCCGACGTACTTCCAGCGCATCCGTCAGTGCTTAGCGCCGGGCGGAACCGCCCTGCTGCAGATGATCGTGATCGCCGATGCACTGTTCGCCCGCTACCGGCGCCAGACCGATTTCATCCAGCAGTACATCTTCCCCGGCGGCATGCTGGCCTCCCCGCGCGTGTTGCACGCGCAGGTCGAGCGCGCGGGGCTGCGCGTACGCGACGAGTTCTCCTTCGGGCGCGACTACGCCGAGACGCTGCGGCGATGGCGCAGGCAGTTCAATGCCGGACGCAATCTCATAGACGGCGAGCGGTTCGACGCGCGCTTCGGGCGATTGTGGAACTTCTATCTCGCCTACTGCGAGGCAGGATTCCTGGCCGGTTCCACCGACGTGCTGCAGCTGGAGCTAAGTCATGCGTAGGATCGCCGCCGCTTTGCTCATGTTGGTGTGCGCTTCGCTGGCCGTTGCGCGCGTGGACTTGCCCGATGCGGTGCGCGCCGAGGTTGCCCCGATGCAGCTTCTAGGCAGCGGCAGGATGACGTGGTTCGGCCTGCACGTGTACGACGCTGCGCTGTGGAGCCCGGCGAACGCGTCCGCATCCGGGCTGCCGCCAAATCTCGACGCTCCCTTCGCGCTCGCGCTGCGCTACTCGCGCGATTTCCAGGGCGAGCGCATCGCCGAGCGCAGTCTGGTCGAGATCGAGCGCCTGGATTTCGGCACGACGGCCGAGCGCCAGAGATGGCTGGCCGCGATGCGCGAACTGTTTCCGGACGTGCGTGCGGGCGAAACCCTCACCGGGCTGTACCGGCCGGGTGTGGGAGCCGAGTTCTATCACCAGGACCGGCGGCTCGGGCGCATCGACGATGCCGCATTCGCGCGCGCCTTCTTCTCGATCTGGCTCGACCCGCGTACGCGCGCTCCGCGCCTGCGCGAGCAGCTGATCGGCAATCGCTGAGCAGAGCGTGCGCGGTGCGCGGCTGAGCCAGCGCCAGCGATTCGCCTACGCGGCGTTCGCCCTGCCGCTGGCGATGGCGGCCGTGCCGGTGTACGTGCACGTGCCCAAGCTCTACAGCGAGGAGTTGGGACTGTCGCTGGCGACCGTCGGTGCCATTCTGCTGGCCTGCCGCCTGGTCGACGCGTTCCAGGATCCGCTGCTCGGCTATCTGAGCGATCGGGTCTCGCGCCGCCCGCTGGGGCGGGACGTGCTCGTGCTGTGGTCGCTGCCGCCGCTGGGGCTCGGTACGCTCGCGCTGTTCAACGTGCCGACCGCTGGGGGCGCTGCCACCGCGTCGTGGCTGGCGGCCTGCCTGCTGCTGGTCTACCTGGGCTTCAGCATGGGCGGCATCAGCTACTACGCGCGCGGGGCCGAGCTCAGCGACGACTACCACGAACGCACGCGCATCACGGCCGCGCGCGGCGTGCTCGCGGTGACCGGCGTGCTGGTCGCCTCGGCACTGCCACACTGGCTGGCGTCCGAACTGGGAATGCGCGAGGGCCTCGCCCGCTTCAGCCTGATCTTTCTTCCCGTGCTGGTCGTGGCGGCCGCCATCACGGTCGCGTTCACCCCGCGCGTGCGACTGCCCGCAAGGCAGGCCGATGCCCTCGTCCAGGTCGGCGTCCGCCGTGCGCTGCTCGCGCCGCTGGCCAGCGCGCGCTACCGCTGGCTCATCGCGGTGTCGATCCTCAGCGGCATTGCCGCCGCCATCCCCGCGACGCTCATCCTGTTCTACGTTCAGGACGTGCTGCAGCTGCCGCAGCTCTCCGGCCTGTTCCTGGGACTGTATTTCCTCGCCGGCGCGGTAGGCATGCCGATGTGGGTGGCGCTCGCGCGCCGCGCCGGGAAGAAGAAGGCATGGTTGGTGGGCATGCTGCTGAGCGTGGTGGCCTTCGTCTGGGCTTACGGACTGGGGGCGGGCGATGCGGTCGCCTTCTCGCTGGTGTGCGTGCTGTCCGGCCTGGCCTACGGCGCCGAGCTCGCCATTCCACCCTCGATCCTCGCCGATATCGTCGACGGCGAGGCGAGCGGCGGGCGTCCAGACGGAACGTTCTTCGGCCTGTGGCAGATGGTGGACAAGCTCAATCTCGCGCTTGCGGCGGGCGTTGCGCTGCCGCTGCTGCAGGCCCTGGGTTACCGGCCCGGGCAGCTGCAGGAGGCGGGCGAGACGCTCTCGCTGATCTACGCGCTCGTGCCCTGCGCAGTCAAGCTGCTGGCCGGTGCGTGTCTGTGGCGTGCGCCGCTGGAGACGCGAAACCGCTCGAATGACCCATGGTCCGGAACTGGAGTCGCCGCATGAGATTCAAACTGCCGATCGTCGCGATGCTCCTTGCGATGCTGACGGGCTGTGCAGGGCCCAAACCCGAGGTGTACCGGGACGAACGGCCCGTGCTCGACCTGCGCGAGTACTTCGATGGCACCGTGGATGCGTGGGGCTATTTCGCCGATCGCAGCGGCAAGGTGGTGAAGCGCTTCACGGTCGAAATCCGCGCGAGCTGGGCGGGCGAGGTCGGCACCCTCGACGAGCGCTTCGTCTATTCCGACGGGACCACGAGCCGGCGCGTGTGGACCGTCCGGCGCCTAAACGCGCAGCGCTACACGGGCACCGCCGAGGACGTGGTCGGCGAGGCGCAGGGCGAAGCGGCTGGCAACGCGCTGCGCTGGCGCTACGTGCTGAAGCTGCCGGTGGACGACGAGGTGTACGAGGTCGACTTCGACGACTGGATGTACCTGATGGACGAGCGGGTGATGCTGAACAAGTCGGTGATGAGCAAGTTCGGCGTGCG
>CAYLTE010000167.1:0-5621 GCA_964386195.1 uncultured Burkholderiales bacterium
GGCGCTCCGGGCGCACCTGGCGCACGTCGCCCCAGGCGAGGTTCTTCGCCAGGCGATCGACCTGGGCGAGATCGAAGCCGAGCGCCTTGCCGAGGTCGCGCACCGCGCTCTTGGCGCGATAGCGGATGACGGTGGCAGTGAGCGCGGCGCGTGCGCGGCCGTACTTGCGGTAGATGTACTGGATCACCTCCTCGCGCCGTTCGTGCTCGAAATCGACGTCGATGTCCGGCGGCTCGTTGCGCTCCTTGGAGATGAAGCGCTCGAACAGCATCTCCATGCGCGCGGGATCGACTTCGGTGATGCCCAGGCAGTAGCACACGGCGGAATTGGCGGCGGAGCCGCGTCCCTGGCACAGGATGCCCTGCTCGCGGGCGAAACGGACGATGTCGTGCACGGTGAGGAAGTAGGCCTCGTAGCGCAGTTCCGCGATCAGCCGCAGTTCGTGCTCGACCATGCGCCGCGCCTTGTCGAGGTCGAAGGGCTGGCGGCCGGCGAAGTGGCCGCCCCAGCCCGCCCGCTTCTGCACGGCCATTCCGGGGGAGGGCGCAGCGTTCGGGGTCAGCGGCGCGCCGAAGCGCCAGGCGAATCCCTCTTCGGTCAGTTCGCGCAGCCATTGCGTCGGCGTGCGGCCTGCTGGCACGATCTCCTCGGGGTATTCATAGCGCAGTTCGTCGAGCGAGAAGCGGCAGCGCTGCGCGAGGTTGATCGTCTCGAACAGCAGTTCCGGCGGATAGAGGCGGGCGAGGCGCTCGCGGCTGCGCAGATGGCGCTCGCCGTTGGGAAACAGATCGTGGCCGCATCGCGACAGCGGCCGCCTGACGCGCACCGCGGTGAGCGCGTCCTGCAGCGCTCGCCGGCCGCGCACGTGCATGTGGACGTCGCCGGCAGCGACCAGCGGCACGCCGCTTTGGCGCGACAGCGTCTCCAGTTGCGTGAGCCGTTGCGCGTCGTTCCCGTCCAGCAGCAGTTCAACCGCGATCCAGCAGCGCTCGGGAAAGTGTTCCCGCAGCCAGGCGATGTCCGCGGCGGGCTCGGCCGCGGGCAGCAGCAGCGCCAGGCAGCCGGGCAGGCCGTCGTCGAGGTCCCTGCGCGCGCAGCGGTACTCGCCCTTGTCGGCGCGGCGCCGGGCGCGGGTGATCAGGTCGGAGAGGTTGCCGTAGCCCTCGCGATCGGTGGCCAGCAGCACCAGCCGCAGGCCATCGTCGAGGCGCAGTTCCGTCCCCACGACGAGCGGCAGGCCGGCGTCCTTCGCCGCGACGTGGGCGCGCACCACGCCCGCCAGCGAGCACTCGTCGGTGATCGCCAGGGCGGCGTAGCCCAGCCGCACCGCGCGCTCGACCAGCTCCTCCGGGTGCGAGGCCCCGCGCAGGAAGCTGAAGTTGCTGAGACAATGCAGTTCGGCGTAGGAAGGGGACATGGCAGATCCCGTAGGCTGTAAAAATATACAGTATCCGGGGCAGCGAGTTGTCCAGCCGCCCCAGACAGCAGCGGCGGCAGGCAGATAAGGCAGGAAATTCAGGCATATCCGGGCAGGCGGCACGGGAACCGCAGGATGTCCAGACGGTCTGTCCATGAGTTCCGGGCATGCGTGCCGCCCGGTCTTCGGCTGCCATTTCCAGTTCCGGCCGCCACACCGGTTACCGACACGAGGAGTCTCATGACCCGACGCTACAGCCTGGTCGCCGCCGCATTCGTGCTGGCCCTGGCGCTGGCCGCCCTATGGTGGTGGTCCCGCCAGGAGCGGGGGCCGGCATCTGCCGACTCGCCTTCGCCGGCAGTCTCGCCGGCGCAATCCCCTGCCGCCGAGGCCCCGCCGCCCCCCGTGACCGTCGTGCGCGCCCAGGGCGGCGGCGTCGGCAACGCCCTTCCCCTCACGGCCACCGTGACCACCGAGCGCAGCGCTGCCCTGTCGCCGCGCGTGAGCGGCCTGGTCGCCGCGGTGCACGTGGACGCGGGCGACCGCGTCGCGGCCGGAAAGGTCCTGCTGGAACTGGATCCCGCGATGGCACGTCTCGCCCTGCAGCGGTCGGAGGCCGCGCTGGAGGAGGCGGAGGCGGCGCACGCCGAGGCACGCCGGCAGTACGAGGAGACCCAGGAACTGGTCGATCGCCGGTTGGTGCCGACCACGCGCCTGCCTGCCGCGGAAGCAGCGATGCGCATGGCCAGTGCCGCTTTCGAGCGCCTGCGCAGCGAGCACCGGCAGCAGGCGGAGACACTGCGCCGGCACACGGTGGTGGCGCCGTTCGCAGGGGTGGTCAGCCGCAAGATCGCCGAAGTGGGCGAATGGGTGGAGACCGGCACCGCGGTGCTCGAACTGGTGGACACGCAACACGTGCGCATCGACGTGCAGGTGCCGCAGGAGCATTACCAGAACGTGCGCATCGGCACCCCGGTCGCGGTGCGGCTCGACGCCGCGCCCGACGACGTGCTCGACGGGCGCGTCTCGATGAAGGTGCCGGTGAAGGACCCGGAGGCGCGCACCTTCCTCGCGCGCATCGATGTGCCCGACGGCCACGAGCACATGACGCCGGGCATGTCCGCGCGCGTGTCCTTCGACCTGGGTTCGAGCGTACAGTCAGTGAGCCTGCCACGCGACGCGCTGGTGCGCCAGCCCGATGGCAGCAGCCTGGTGTGGGTGGTGCAAGGCGAGGGCACGCAGGCGACGGTGGCGCCGCGGCAGGTGCAGGTGGGCCGCTCGCTCGGCGAGGAAGTCGAGATCCGCCGCGGCGTGGAGGCGGGCGCCCTGGTCGTCCTGCGCGGCAACGAGACGCTCGAGGACGGGCAGCGCGTGCGCATCGTGACGGCGGCCGCGATGGCGGGGAACTAGATGTTCGAGGCCATCATCCAGCGCGGCACCCTGCTCGCGATCGGCGTACTGATCGTCTGCCTGTTCGGCGTGCTCGCGGTGCTGCGCGTGCCGGTGCAGATGATCCCCGATCTCGAGACGCGCGTCATCACCGTGCGCACCGGCTGGCCGGGCGCGACCCCGCAGGACGTCGAGAAGGAGATCCTGATCGAGCAGGAGGAATACCTGCGCAACGTGCCGAACCTGCAGCGCATGATCTCGCGCGCCACCTCGGGCGAGGCCACGGTCGAGCTCGAGTTCTCCTTCGGCGTCGACCTGAACGACGCGCTCATCCGTGTCAACAACGCGCTGAGCCAGGTGCCGTCCTATCCCGAGAACGTGGACGAGCCACGGCTGTATACCTCCTCGTTCTCCGCCAACGCCTTCATGTACTTCCGCGTCGAGCCGCTGCCCGGCAACCCCAAGGGCGTGGACATGGACATGATGCGCGACTTCATCGACGACAACGTGCGCACCGCGATGGAGCGCGTGCCGGGCGTGTCGGAGGTGGACATCAGCGGCGGCGCGCAGCGCCAGGTACAGATCTTCGTCGATCCGAACAAGCTGGCCGAGCGCAACATCACGCTCACCCAGGTGCGCGACGCGCTGCGCGCGCGCAACCGCGACGTCTCGGGCGGCGACGTCAACAGCGGCAAGCGCCGCTACCTCCTGCGCACCGTCGGCCGCTTCCAGGACGTGCGCGAAGTGGAGGAACTGGTCATCGCGCGGCGGGGCAGCGCCACCATCCATCTGAAGGACGTGGCGAGCGTGCGCCTGGATCACTTCGAGATCCGCGCCGAGGCCTACGTAAACGGACAGCCGATCATCGCGCTGTCGGTGCGCCGCGAGAGCGGCTCGAACGTGATCGCCATCAAGGACGCGATGATGCCGGTCACCGCGGCTATCAGCCGCGACGTCCTGGAACCGGCCGGCATGCGCATGGTGATGACCACCGACGACGTGCGTTACGTGCAGGCCTCCACGCGCAACGTGTGGACCAACCTCGGCATCGGCGCGCTGCTGGCCACCGCGGTCATGTTCCTGTTCCTGCGCTCGGGTACGGCGACCCTGGTGGGGGTGATCGGCATTCCCATCTGCACCATCGCCGCCTTTCTCGGTCTGCTGCTCGCCGGACGCACGATCAACGTCATCTCGCTCGCGGGCGTGGCGTTCGCCATCGGCATGACGCTGGACAACAGCATCGTCGTGCTGGAGAGCATCGAGCGCGAACGCCGGCGCGGGCTGGACAAGCTCGCCGCTGCGATCGCCGGCGTGCGCAGGGTGTGGCCGGCGGTGCTGGCCTCGACCCTCACCACGGTGCTGGTGTTCACGCCCGTGCTGTTCCTCGAGGAAGAGGCCGGACAGCTCTATTCCGATGTGGCGGTGGCGATCTCGGCCGCGATCCTCGTTTCGATGCTGGTGGCGATCAGCGTGGTGCCGGCAGCCAGCGCGCGGCTTTCCTTCGGCAGGGTCGAGGGAATGTCCGAGCGAGGCGGCCTCGACCGTCGTGTCGCCCGTGGCGTGGCGTGGTTGGTGGGGACACGGCCGCGCCGGCTGGGCGCGCTCGCGCTCATCCTGGGCGCGACGGCGCTGGTCATCTTTCGGCTCACCCCGCCCGCAGAGTACCTGCCCGAGGGCGAGGAGGCGAAGAGCTTCTCGATGATGATCGCGCCGACCGGCTACAGCCTGCCTGAGATGTCGGCCATCGCGCAGCAGCTGCATGCGGAGTTCGAGCCCTTCCTCGAGCAAGATCCCGAGCGCTTCGACCGGGGCGAAGCGGACGTGCCGGCGCTCGCCTACTTCGTGGTCTGGGTACGGCCGCAGCAACTGCGCATGATCGCGGAGACCAAGGACCCGCGCCACATCGACGCGCTGATGGAGAAGATCGGCGAGCGCTTTGCGCGCTACCCCGGCATGCGCTCGTTCTCCTCGCGCGGCTCGATCATCTCGAGCAACGACGGCGGCACGCGCAGCGTCGATCTCGACATCGGCGGGGCAGATCTGGCGCAGGTCTACGACGTCGCCCTGGCCGCCTACCAGCGAGCGAACGAGGTGTTCGATTCGCCGCAGGTGCGTCCCGATCCGCCTGCGCTCACGCTCGGTCAGCCGCTGCTGGAACTGCGCCCGCGCTGGGAGCGCGCCGCCGAACTCGGGCTGACCACCGACGAACTGGGCTACGCCGTGGCGGGCCTCTCGGACGGGGCGTACGTCGACGAGTTCTTCCTCGAGGACGACAAGATCGACATCTATCTGTACAGCACCACGCGTCCCGCGGAGGATCTGAGCGACATCGTCGACCTGCCGATCCACACGCCGCAGGGCACGGTGCTGCCGGTCGGCGCGCTGGTGGACGTGGTGGAGACGGTGGACACGAACACCATCCGGCGGGTGGACGGTCGGCGTACCGTCACGCTGAGCATCATCCCGCCGCGCAGCGTCGCGCTGGAAACCGCAGTGGACGTGGTCCAGCGCGAGGTCATCGGACAGTTGCGCGAGACTGGCGCGGTTCCGGCCGGCGTCTCGCTCGACATCTCCGGCGCGAGCGACCGCCTGCAGGCCACGCGCGAGGCGCTGTCGGGCAACTATTTCGTGGCGGTGCTGCTGTGCTACCTGCTGCTGGTGGCGATCTTCTCGCACTGGGGCTACCCGCTGGCGATCATGACGACGGTGCCGCTGGGCATCGCAGGCGGCATCGCCGGGCTGTGGCTGCTCAATGCCGTCGGTGGTCTGCTGCCGGCGTTAGGCATCGCGGCGATCCGCCAGCCCTTCGACATGA
>CAYLTE010000167.1:5631-9605 GCA_964386195.1 uncultured Burkholderiales bacterium
TTCCTGATCCTGGTGGGCACCGTGGTGAACAACCCGATCCTGCTGGTCGATCAGGCACTGAACAATCTGCGCGAGGCGGGGATGAGCGCGGAGCAGGCGGTGGCCGATGCGGTCGAGGCGCGGCTGCGACCGATCCTGATGTCGACCATCACCACCATCTTCGGGCTCGCGCCGCTGGTGCTCATCCCCGGTGCGGGCACCGAGCTCTACCGCGGGGTCGGCGCGATCGTCCTGTTCGGTCTGATGTTCGCTACGGTGGTGACGCTGGTGTTCCTGCCGGCGCTGCTGGTGGAGGTGTTCAAGTGGCGGCGACGCATCGGCGAGCGCATGCCTGCGCTGGACAAGGGCGCAGCGGCGCAGTGAGGCGCAGCGCTCAGCCGAAGATGCCCTGCAGGTACCAGTCGCGCCGGCCGCCGCGTTCGCGATAGATCCACAGCTGCCGGCCCTGCGCGTCGCTGGCGACGAAGTAGTCGCGTGCGACGTCGCGACCGTCCCACCAGCCGCCCTCGATGCGCTCCGGTCCGCCGTGCAGGACGAGCGGGCCGTCGAGCTGGGGCAGGTCCTCCCGCTCGCGCAGCCGGCGCGGCGGATCCAGCAGCCACAGGGGCCGGCGCGACTGCGTGGGACCGGGCTCGGCCGCGCCGGGCTCGCAGGCGCGCGAGGCCAGCTCGGGACGGCGATCGGCATACGAGACGATCCCGTGCACGGCCTCGGTGCCCAGACGCGCGCGCAGATGATCCACGATCGACCAGCGTTCCTCGTCGGGCACCATCTCGTCGGAGAAGAGCGAGAGGTTGCGCGAGGCGAGCGGGCGCGATTCCTCGCAGTCGAACTGGATCGTCTCCACCCGTTCGGGCAGTTCGACGCGGTCGAGCCGCTCGCGCAGCAGGCGCGCGATGCGCTGCGGATCGCGCGTGGGACTGGAGAAGCCGATCTGCACCATGGTCGGCGCGCGCTCCTCGTGATGCAGACTGAGCTTCAGCCGCGTCAGGCCGCTTCCCCGTGCGCGCAGGTGACCGCTCATTTCCACGACCAGGCGCTGCGCCGCGAACAGCAGCGGCCCGGTCTCGTGCACCGGCGCAGGCAGGGGCAGGCGTGCGCGATAGTGCGCAGGCGGCTGGTAGGGCTTGCAGGGATCGGGCAGCCGCGCCAGCGCGCGGTCGAGTTCGTCCAGCAGATCCTGTCCGAAGCGGCGGGCGACGCCTTCGCGGGGCAGGGCGAGACAGGCGCCCACGGTATGCACGCCCATCAGGGCGAGGCCGCGCACGATGTCCTGCGGTTGTTGCAGCAGGGCGAGCGGGAGATCGTGCAGCGCTTCGGGCAGGCGCGCACATTCGCTCACCGTCGTGTCCAGGCCCGCGCGCGCGAGCAGCCGTGCCGCACCCGGCGTCGGCGCGGCAGCGATGCCGGCCGCATAGCCGAGGGCAGCGAGTTCCTCGCGCAGGCGCGCCCGCAGCGCGGGCAGGCCGCCGAACAACGCCAGGCTGCCCTCGATCTCGAGCAGCACGGCATCCGGAGGGGCGAGGGCCACTGTGGGCGTGAACTGCCCGGCCCAGCCGGCGATGCGTTCCAGGGCACGGCGTTCCGCGCCGGCATCGCGTGCCCGGGCCTGCAGATCTGGGCACAGCGCGATGGCCGCCGACAGGCTCATGCCCCTGGCAACCCCCGCGCTGCGTGCACGGGGATCGCAGGACAGGATCTGCGGCCGGTTACCGCCGCCGTGAACGACCAGCGGTCCGGCAGGCGGGGCCGCGCGCAGGAGAAGCTGGAGCGAGAGATCCGGGAAGTGCAGGCAGGACCACAGCATGGCGGGTGCGCACCGGCACGGCGCAGGACAGCCTAGGCGATGCCCTGACGGATGCGGCGTGAGCGCACGGGCGCTGCCGAGATCCGCTGCAGCTGGGTCTTTTCCTGTGGGGTCTTTTCTTGGGATGTCTTGCCCTGCGTGGTACCGGCCGGAGTGGTCTCGGGCTGCATGGCGGCCAGCGGCTGTCCGGGACCGACATCGAGCGCAAGCGGTGCGGCCCAACCGCCGCCGCGCCGCTTCAGGACGTGCAGGGTGAGGCGGTTGCGTTCCGAGGCGAGTTGGATGCGCAGCGGCGCCGGCGAGGGCTGTGCCGCGCAGCGCAGGGGAGAGAACACCACGCCCATCGCCTTTCCCTGCTCGGCCGCCGATTGCAGACGGCGCAGGGCACGCTCTGCCGCGGCACCGGGCCAGGCGATGACTGCGGAGCAGGCGCCCGAGCGCAGGCAGCGCTCGGTTGCCCACAATGTCTGCGCGTCGGCCCTGGACTCGACCACGATGAGGTGCGACAGATCGACCGAGAGGGCTTCGAACGCCGGCGCGTAGGGCAGGTAGGGCGGTGCGACCAGCACCAGCCACTTCTCCTCTCGCGACAACCGGGCCAGGGCCGGGCCGAGCAGGCGCAGTTCACCGATGCCCGACTGGGCAACGAGCAGTTCGGTCAGCGCCGCGCGCGGCCAGCCACCGCCCGGCAGCAGGGCATCGAGTTCGGCGAACCCGCTGGGCACGCTCTCGACCGTGACCTTCGCATACTGCCCCCCACGCCAGACGGCGGGGTGCTGAAGGATGGGATCGAGAGCGGACATGGCTGGCAGGAACGGCGATGCTTCATCGCCTCAGAGGGCCTTGCCATTGCGGATCACGCCGACCGCGATGCCTTCGATGGCGAAGGGGTCGGTCTTCAGATCCACCAGGATCGGCGGGAAGTCGGGGTTCTCGGCGATCAGCTGCACCTGGTTGCCCTGCCGCTTGAAGCGCTTGACCGTGACTTCGTCGCGCAGCCGCGCGACCACCACCTGGCCCGAACGTGCCTCGCGCGTGCCGTGCACCGCGAGCAGATCGCCGTCCAGGATGCCGATGTCGCGCATGCTGGTGCCCTTGACCTTCAACAGGTAGTCCGCGCGTGGCTTGAACAGCGACGGATCGATCTGATAGCGGTGCTGGACGTGCTGCTCGGCCAGGATCGGATGTCCCGCCGCCACCCGCCCGATGACCGGAAGCCCGACGTTGAAGCTGTTGCGCAGGCGGATGCCGCGCGAGGCGCCCGGCAGCATCTCGATATAGCCCTTGCGCTCCAGCGCGCGCAGATGCTCCTCCGACGCGTTGGCCGAGCGGAAGCCCAGCTGCTGGGCGATCTCGGCGCGCGTGGGCGGAAATCCGGTGGATTGCAGGAAGTCGACGATCAACTGGAGCACTTCGGCTTGACGGGGTGTGAGTTCTTCCATGGTTTTTCTCATGTTTTTTCTTTATGTACTGTCAGTATATACATGAAAAGACCAAATGCAAACCACCCGCGGCGCACTTGCGAATGACATCCCCGTGCGCATCGCCCGCAGGCCGCCCCGCACGTCGGCACCAAGCTGGTGCGATCGCACTGTTGCAGTGCGCGAGCCTCCGCCCCGAGTGCTGTTCGCATCGCCTCGCAGGATTGCGTGCGGCGAGTTAAGTCAATGACGCAAAAGCAGTATGCGACATCGATCGAGTGCCTCCACGGCCGAGGCACGCTTTGTGCGATGCAGGTGCGCGTGCCGCGTTGCAGTGCGAACCAGCGCACTTGGACAGCGCATGGACCTGCGGCTCGAACAAGTCCATTCACATGCTCATCTACAGGGGGTAGACCAAATGCAAAGACGCGATTTTCTCAGGATGACCGCTGCGATGGCCGGTGCCGCCACGCTGCCCGTGTCCATCGAAGCATTCGGCGCGAAGGATCCGATCAAGGTCGGCGTGCTGCATTCGCTCTCGGGCACGATGGCCATCAGCGAGACCGCGCTGAAGAACACGGCACTGATGGCCTTCGAGCAGATCAATGCCGCAGGCGGTGTGATGGGCCGGCCGATCCAGCCGGTGGTGGTCGATCCGGCCTCCAACTGGCCGCTGTTCGCCGAGAAGGCGCGCGAGCTGGTCAACAAGGACAAGGTCGAGGCGGTGTTCTGCTGCTGGACCTCGG
>CAYLTE010000168.1:0-621 GCA_964386195.1 uncultured Burkholderiales bacterium
CATGCGCCAGGATCCGGTGCATCGCCGGTATCACCACGAGCAGCTCACCTTCGGCCAGCTCTACGCGTACACCGAGAATTTCCTGCTGCCGCTGTCGCACGACGAGGTCGTGCATGGCAAGGGTGCGTTGCTGGACAAGATGCCCGGCGATACCTGGCAGGAGTTCGCCAACCTGCGGCTGCTCTTCGTCTACCAGTTCACGACACCAGGCAAGAAGCTCAACTTCATGGGCAATGAACTGGGTCAGGGACGGGAATGGCGTTCCGGCGAAGAACTGGACTGGTGGCTGCTGCAGCGTGAATGGCACGCCGGCGTGCAGCGCCTGTTGCGCGACCTTTCGCACATCTATCGCGACGTGCCTGCGCTGCACGACCTGGATTTCTCGTCCGACGGCTTTGCCTGGATCGACTGCCACGATGCCGACCACTCCATCGTGAGCTTCCAGCGGCGGGCGCGCGACGGCAGCCTGGCGGTGGTGGTGCTCAACTTCACCCCGGTCCCGCGCGAGTCTTATCGGATTGGCCTGCCGATTGCAGGCCGCTTTGCCGAGATCCTGAACAGCGATTCGTCCTTCTACGCCGGCAGCAACCTCGGCAATGCCGGTGGGGTGCTCGCCGAACC
>CAYLTE010000168.1:631-9539 GCA_964386195.1 uncultured Burkholderiales bacterium
TTCGGCCGCAATCACGCTGCCGCCGCTCGCCGGCATCGTCCTCACTCCGGAGCTTGCCTGATGCCTGCCAAGCGCAAACTGTCCGTGCTGTTCGTCACCTCCGAAGCCGCACCGCTGGTCAAGACCGGCGGGCTGGCCGACGTGAGCGGCTCGCTGCCCGCTGCACTGATGGGACAGGGGGTGGAGGTGCGCGTGCTGATGCCGGGCTACCCCGCCGTGATGGAGGGCGTGAAGGCGAAGGGACGTCTCGCTGCCCTGCCCCCGATGGGCGAACTGCCAGGCTGCCAGCTGCTCGCCGGCAAGCTGCCCGGAGGCGTGCCGCTGCTGATCGTCGACTGTCCGGCGCTGTACAACCGCCCGGGCGGCCCGTACCAGGACATCACCGGAAAGGACTGGGCCGACAACGACCTGCGCTTCGGATTGCTGTGCTACGTGGCGTCCCTGCTGGCCAGTGCGCACTCGCCGATCAGCTGGCGTCCCCGCATTCTCCACTGCAACGACTGGCAGGCGGGGCTCGCGCCGGCCTATCTGCACTTCATCCCGGGCGACAAGGCGCGCACGGTCATGACCATTCACAACCTGGCCTATCAGGGCGTCTACCCGGCCGTGACGCTCAGCCGTCTGGGCCTGCCGCCCTCGGCCTTCAGCCCGCACGGGGTCGAGTACTACGGCAACCTCTCGTTCCTGAAGGGCGGGGTCTACTACGCAGATCGCATCACGACGGTCAGTCCCAACTATGCGCAGGAGATCCAGAGCGAGCCGCTCGGCATGGGGATGCAGGGCCTGCTCGCGCACCGCGCACCGCGCCTGACCGGCATCCTCAACGGCATCGACACCGATGCGTGGGATCCGGAATCAGATCCCTACATCGCCAAGTACTACAACTCGGCGCGGCTTCCGGTGAAGCTCGAGAACAAGCGCGCACTGCAGTCCCGCCTGGGGCTGCAGCAGCAGGACGACATTCCGCTGCTCGGCAGCGTCGGCCGCTTCACCGAGCAGAAGGGATTCGACGTGGTTCTCGAATGTGCGCCGGCACTGATCAAGCTGCCCGTGCAACTCGCGGTCCTCGGCTCCGGCGACGCGCAACTGCAGGACGCCTTCCTGCAGCTGGCGCGTACTCATCCCGGCAAGGTCGGCGTGCAGGTGGGCTACGACGAGAGCCTGGCCCACCAGATCGAGGCGGGTGCGGACATCTTCCTCATGCCCTCGCGCTTCGAGCCCTGCGGGCTGAACCAGATGTACAGCCAGCGCTACGGCACCCCGCCGGTGGCGCACGCGACCGGCGGGCTGGTCGATTCCGTGGTCGATTGCACGCCGCAGACGGTGGCCGACAAGAGCGCCACCGGGTTCCTGTTCTCCCCGATGACGCCCGAGGCGCTGCTCACCGGCGTGGGACGCGCGCTCGCCGCCTGGCGCGACAAGAAGCTGTGGCGCCAGCTGCAGAAGAACGGCATGGCGCGCGACTTCAGCTGGGATGCCAGCGCCCAGCGCTACCTGGAGCTGTACGAGTCGCTGCTGTCCGAACAGCCGGGGTGAGCGCCGGGCCTGGCACGCGCCGGGCCGCCCGGTTGCGGGTAGAATTCCTGGCTTCCTGGAGGAGAGACAATCCATGATCGGCGATCGCATCGAAGTCAACATCGCGGGCGGCCTGGACATCCCCCTGCCCCGCATGGTCCACATCCGGCAGAAGTTCCCCACGCCCAGGGTCGCATCGGTCAGCGAGACGATCGCCGAGCAGTTCAAGCGCCCGGAAGTGCGGGCGAAGGTGAAGCCGGGGATGTCGATCGCCGTGGGTTGCGGAAGCCGCGGCATCGCCAACATCGCCGAGGCAGCCAAGCAGGTCATCGCCGAGCTGAAGGCGCTGGGCGCGAAGCCCTTCATCTTCCCCGCGATGGGCAGCCATGGCGGCGCCACCGCGGAGGGCCAGCGCGAGGTGCTGGAGGGCTACGGCATCACCGAGAGCTACGTCGGTTGTCCGATCCACTCCCAGATGGACGTGGTCGAGCTGGGCACCGTGGACGGCATGCCGGTCTACATGGACAAGGTCGCCGCCGCCGCCGACGCGGTCATCGTCCTGTGCCGGATCAAGCCGCACACCAACTTCCGTGCGCCGATCGAGAGCGGCATCGTGAAGATGCTCACCATCGGGATGGGCAAGATCGTGGGTGCCAGCGAACTGCACACCTACGGCATGGACAGCTTCGGCGAGCTGCTGCCGAAAGCGGCGCGTTTCATCATGTCGAAGAAGAACGTCCTGATGGGCATCGGCATGGTCGAGAACGCCGCCGACGAAACCGCCATCATCGAGGCGGTGCCCGCCGAGCAGATCTTCGAGCGCGAGCCGGTGCTGCAGGCCAAGGCCAAGGAATTCATGCCGCGCATCTGCTTCGACGAGGTGGACGTGCTGATCGTCGAGCGCATCGGCAAGAACATCAGCGGTGCCGGCATGGATCCCAACATCACCGGTCGCAACAACCGCAGCATCGAGTGGAACATGAAGCCGCACGTGAAGAAGATCGTCGTGCTGGGGCTTACGCCCGAGACCCACGGCAACGCTTGCGGCGTCGGCGCGGCTGACGTGACGACGATGCGGGTGTACAAGGAACTGGACATCGCCAAGACCTACGCCAACATCATCGCGTCGACCTACCTCGACGGCGGCGGCATCCCGATGATCATGAACACCGACCAGGAAGCGATCTCGCTCGCGGTGAAGACCGTCGTGCGGGTCAAGCCGCAGGACTGCAAGATCGTGCGTATCCGCACGACCCTGGAACTGGTCGACATCCACGTGTCCGAGCCGATGCTCGCCCAGGTGAAGGCGAACCCCTCGCAATTCGAGATCGTCGGTGAACCCCAGCCGATGAAGTTCGACGCAAAGGGCACGCTCAACCCGATGCTGGGCACGATGCACGAGAAGGCGCACGCGTAAAAGAAGGGGCTGGGGACTGGGGGCTGGGGAGTTCTCCGTACTTGCGACAGCTCACTCCGACCTGATGTCGGAATGGATGACGGCATCACAACGATCCTCCCCAGCCCCTAGCCCCCAGTCCCCAGTCCCCAGTCCCCAGTCCCCAGGCCCCAGGCCCCAGGCCCTAGCCCCCAGCCCCATGCCTTCCACCCTCCACATCCATCTCGACGCCATCGGTGGCGTGGCGGGGGACATGTTCCTCGCCGCCGCGGTCGATGCGTTTCCGGAACTCGAGGCGGTCGTTCTCGCCGCGCAGCGCGCGGCAGGCCTGCCTGCCGAGGTCCACTGCCGGTTCGCGGCCCACCGCGACGACGTGCTGACCGGGCGCCGCTTCGAGGTGGACGATCCGCACGAGCATGCACACCGCCATGCGCATGCGCACGGCCATGCCCATCACCACGACGAGACGCCGTTTGCCGGCATCCGCTCCCGCCTCGAACGCGCCGCACTCGATCCCGACGTGCAGGCGCGGGCGATCGACATGTTCACCCGGCTGGCCCAGGTCGAAGGCGAGGTGCACGGCGTGCCGACCGACGAAGTGAGCTTCCACGAGCTCGGCGGCTGGGACTCGATTGCCGACATCGTCGGCGCTGCGGCGGTCATTTCGCAGCTTTCGGCCACCTGGAGCGTGTCCGCCCTCCCCCTCGGTCGCGGCCGCGTGAAGACCGCGCATGGCTGGATTCCGGTCCCGGCGCCCGCTACCGCCAGGCTGCTGACCGGCTACGAGTTCCTCGACGATGGACTCGACGGCGAACGCGTGACCCCCACGGGGGCGGCGATCCTGAGCCATCTCGCTGCCCGCCAGTCGATGGTTGGGGCGTGCCGTCGGCTGCACGCCAACGGCTTCGGCTTCGGCACGCGACGCTTTCCCGGCCTGAGCAACGTGCTGCGACTCATGGCGTTCGAGGAGGTGGGGAATTCCACGGATGCGGATCGCGTGGCGGTGCTGGCCTTCGAGGTCGACGACCAATCCCCCGAGGACCTGGCCATCGGTCTGGAT
This sequence comes from uncultured Burkholderiales bacterium, assembly GCA_964386195.1. Classification (GTDB taxonomy): domain Bacteria; phylum Pseudomonadota; class Gammaproteobacteria; order Burkholderiales; family SHXO01; genus SHXO01. The sequence continues at coordinate 4,603 of CAYLTE010000168.1, forward strand.
CGCCTGCGGGAACTGCCCGGCGTACTCGATGTCCTGCAGATGCCGGCATTCGGCAAGAAGGGCCGCATGAGCGTACACGTGCAGATCCTGAGCACGCCCGAAGCCGTCGACGAAGCGATGCAGGCCGCGTTCGTCGAGACCAGCACGCTGGGTGTGCGCCGGCAGCTGGTGGAACGGCGCGTTCTGTCACGTGAGCAGCTGCGCGTGCAACTCGGGGAGCGCACCCTCAGGGTAAAGGTGGCAGCGCGCGGCGATCACGCGACGGCGAAGGTGGAGAGCGACGACCTGCGCGGCGTGGCCGGTGGGCACGCCGGGCGCGAGCGCGTGCGACGGGCCGCCGAGGACGAGGAAGCGAACAATGGGTGAGCAGCTGTCCGAAACGGCAGCGCTGGAGAGCGTGCTGGACGGCATGGAGCGCGTCGCGGTTGCAGTCAGCGGCGGGGTGGACAGCCTCACGCTGGCGACCTTCGCGCATCGCATGCTGCCTGCCCGTGTGACGATGTTTCACGCCGTATCGCCCGCCGTGCCCGACGAGGGGACGCAGCGTACCCGCGAGGTCGCGGCGCGGGAAGGCTGGACGCTGCAGGTCATCGACGCCGGCGAGTTCGACGACGCGAACTACCGGGCGAATCCGGTCAACCGCTGCTTCTACTGCAAGAGCAACCTGTATGGCGCCATCCGCCCGCGCACGCGCGCGCAGATCGTGTCGGGGACCAACCTCGACGACCTCGGCGAGTACCGGCCCGGGCTGATCGCCGCGCGCGAACACGCCGTCAGACACCCCTTCGTCGAGGCCGCGATGAGCAAGGCGAAGGTGCGAGCACTCGCGCGCGAACTGGGCCTGGGCGATCTTGCGGATCTGCCCGCGTCGCCGTGCCTGTCGAGCCGGGTCGAGACCGGCATTGCGATCGACCCACGCGTGCTGGCCGCGATACATGCCACCGAGCGCATGCTCGTGGAGCGGCTTGCGCCGGGAACCGTCCGGTGCCGGGTACGGGGCGAGGCGATCGTAATCGAGCTCGACGGTAGAGCACTCGAATCGCTCGACGACGCGGCACGACGCGCGCTCGCCGAACGCGTGCAATCCATCTTCGCGGACGCCCGTGCCGGCGTGCCGGTGCGCTTCGAGCCCTATCGCACGGGCAGCGCATTCCTGCACTTCAAGACACTGGACCGATAGGCCAGGGATGGAGCAGGACATTACGCTCGATCTGCAGCGCGCCGCGCGCCTGGGGTTCGACGAGGCGATCTACTGCAGTGAGAAGACCGTCGGACACATCGCCGCGATCCTGGACCAGGCTCAGGCGAAAGGTCTGCCGTTCCTGCTTACGCGGCTGCATCCCATGCAATTCGCCGATCTGCCGGAACATCACCGTACGCAGATCGACTACGAGCCGGTGTCGCGCACCGGATTCTTCGGCGCCCCGCATCCGCTCCAGGGCGAGGCCCAGGTGGCGATCGTGGCGGCCGGCACGTCGGACGTCTCGGTAAGCCGTGAGGCGGCGCGCACGCTGCGCTACTACGGCGTGCCGAACGTGGAGATCACCGACGTGGGCGTCGCGGGGCTATGGCGGTTGCTCGCCCGTGTCGACGACATCCGCCGGATGAAGGTGGCGATCGTCGTGGCGGGAATGGATGCCGCGTTGCCGACCGTGCTCGGCGGCTTGTATCCCGGTGCGATCATCGCAGTGCCCACCTCCGTGGGGTACGGCGTCGCGGCAGGCGGTCAGGCCGCCCTGCACTCGATGCTGGCCAGCTGCGCACCCGGCGTTCCGGTCATGAACATCGACAACGGTTACGGCGCAGGCTGCGCCGCCCTGCGCATCGTTCGCGCATTCGCCTGAGGCAGCCGCGCCGGCGGCTCTGTGCCCTTCGTGTCATCATGGCGCCTCGTTATCCGTTCAACATGCAATGAGGAGGTGAGCGATGGGATTGCTCGATCAGATCCTGGGCGGTGCCATGGGACAGCAGGCCAATGCAGCGGGAGGCCAGGGCGGCCTGCTTCCGCTCGTCCTGCAGCTCGTGAACAACTATCCGGGCGGCCTGCAGGGGTTGCTGGCACAGCTGGGCCAGGGCGGTCTCGCGCAGCAGGTGCAGTCGTGGGTCGGCACCGGGCAGAACATGCCCGTATCTGCCGATCAGCTGATGCAGGCACTCGGAGGCGGGCAGCTGGGTGCCCTGGCACAGCAGTTCGGAATGTCCGCGGACCAGGCTGCCGGCGGCATGGCGGGGCTGCTTCCCGATGTCATCGACAAGCTCACCCCCTCCGGTGCGGTTCAGGACGGCGACATCGCTGCGGGCCTCGAGATGCTGAAGGGCCGTTTCCTGGGTTGAGATCCCGGGCGAGGCGCCTGCCGGCTGGCGTGGATATCGCTATCCTTGCGCCGGCCGCGCCGCCTCGGCGCGCCGCATCCGAGCCTGTCCGGGAGCACGCGCCTTGAAGCACCTCACCGCCACCTTCCTTCGGGGACTCGTCACCGTCCTCCCCGTCCTCCTCACCCTCTACATCCTCTACTGGTTCGCGGTCACCGCCGAGACCTTGCTCGGGGGCCCGCTGCGCTGGGCGCTGCCGGCCTGGCTCTATCGCCCCGGCCTCGGCATCGCGATGGGCGTGGTGCTCGTCTTCGCTGTAGGGATGGTGATGGAGCTGTATGTCGCCAGGCGACTGCTGACCCTGGTCGAGGAACTGTTGCTCCGGGTGCCTGTCGTGAAGACGGTGTACGGGGCGATCAAGGACTTCGCCGGCTTCATCTCCGAGTCGTCGAAGCACAAGTCGTTGAGCCAGGTCGTACGCGTGCGCATCGACGGCGGCATGTATCTGCTGGGATTCGTCACGCGCGAGGACTTCAGCGGCCTGCCCGCGCAACTCGGGGGCGAGGGGATGATCGCGGTCTACCTGCCGATGAGCTACCAGATCGGGGGCTACACTGTGATGCTGCCGCGCGAGCGGGTCGAGGCGATCCCGATGTCTTCCGAGGAGGCACTGCGTTTCGCGGTAACGGCCGGCATGTCGCGTACGCCCGTGTGACCTGCGGCCTCGCGGGCTAGAGCTCCAGCAGCGTCTCCCCGCGCATGCGGATGCGCATCTGGCCGTATGCCATCGCCAGCGCGGTGAGCGCCGGCATCACGATGAGGCTGTCGCGCATGCCTGCGCCACCGACGCCCCAGTAGAACGTCTGCAGCGAAGAACCGGTCACGATTGCGCGCGTGAACGCGTGCGTGAGATCCACGCTGAGCAGCGCGACGAAGGTGAGCGCGAACGCCAGCGCGGGCGGGACGCACACCCGCTTGAACAGAAGGAATGCGCACGCCACCGAGAAGGCGCTGTAGATGTAGAGGCTCTGCTGCTCGGAGGTGATCACCCAGGTGGCGCACAGGTAGCTGACGGGCAGCGCAAGCCACCACAGCGTCTGCAGGCGCGGCGAGATACGCCCGGTCGTGGCGTAGTAGGCCAGTGCCGCGATCGAGAACGATCCGGGCAGCACGACCGCGAACTGCGTCTCGCGAGCGCTCAGGTACTGCCCGAGCGGGCCGGAGCCGGCCGCTGAAATCAGCTGATCCAGCATCGGAGGTGCACCTCCTGATTATCGGTATGGTGTGCTTCAGGTCTCCGGGAGCATGGTAGCCCGCGCCCACATGCCTGCCTAGCGGCAAACGTCAAACATCGTCCACCGCACCGACCTAATCGAGTTCGGGCTCTACCCGGCTGACATCAGCTTTGCCGGAAGCCTCGGGCTACGCAGACTGCCGATGCAGGCGCCGATGCGTGTCCCGAAAACAAAATGGCCGCAGCGGTGCACCGCTGCGGCCATTGCTCGCGCGAACGAATCGTTACTTCAATCCGAGGTCGCCTTTGACAGCGTCGAGCGCGGCCTGGGCGCACACCTCGTCGTTGTCCGCGGAACTGCCGCTCACCCCGATGGAGCCGATGTGCTCGCCCTTTGCGGTGACGATCGGCAGACCTCCGGCGAACGTCACGATGCCGGGGACATACGCGATGCCGGGCACGTTCTTCGACGCGATCTCGCCCACCTGGCGCGTGGAGAACGGGAAGCTCGCCGACGTATTGGCCTTGAGTTGGGCGATCTCCACACTGCCCAGGAAGGCGTTGTCCATCCGGCTCAGGTACTTCAGGTTACCGCCATCGTCCATGACCGCGACGATCATCTTCCAGCCCTCCTTCTCCGCGCGCACCTCGCAAGCCTGGGCCATCTTCTGCGCGGCGGCCAGCGTCAGGGTGGTTTTCTGCTGCTGGGCATGAGCGGGCAATGCGGTAAACGCGACGCCCGCTACCGCTGCGAGCGACATGGCAAGTGCTTTCATCGCGACTCCTTTGCTGTTGTGGGAATGACGCCGCCCGCTGGGCGGGCCACCTGGATGACATGACCGCCGCGTTCCGGTTCCCCGGAAGCGCGGCGATTGCTGCGCACTACACCAGAAAGTTCTTGAACTGCCACGGATCCTGCCGATCCACGTCCTCCGGATACAAGGCCTCGCGTCCCTGCAGCGGCGTCCAGTCGCTGTATACGCCCACGACCGGGCCGAGATAGGGTCGCGCGACATCGAGCACGGTCCTGAAATCCAGGTCGTCCGGTTCGACGATGCCGGCCTGGGGATTGCGCATGGCCCAGACGACCGCGCCCAGCGCTGCCGAGTTGACCTGCAGGCTGGTGGCGTTGTTGTAGGGACACAACTGGCGTGCCTGCTGGATCGACAACTGCGAACCGTACCAGTATGCGCCCTTGGCGTGACCCACCACCAGGACCCCGAGTTCGTCGAAGCCGTCGACCAACTCGTCGCGCAGCAGGCGGGTGCGTGACTGCATCTGAAAATTGTGTCCCACCATTTCATGCAGGGAGAGCACGCGGGAGTACGAGGGATGGTCGGAGAGGTAGCGGGTGGGCGGATAGTCCGCCCGGCGGTCCTCGCGCACGGTG
>CAYLTE010000169.1:0-9488 GCA_964386195.1 uncultured Burkholderiales bacterium
CGTGGCGCGCGCCATGGCGTCGTTGCCCCCGGTGTGGTCGCGATGTTCGTGCGTGTTGAGAATCTGCCGGATGGTCCACCCCCGTGCCTGCGCGGTGCGCAGGCATTTCTCGTGATCGAGCGGATCGATGGCGAGCGCTTCGCCGGTCTCCGGGCAGGCGATGAGGTAATTGAAATTGCGATAGGCGTTGGCGGTCCAGATCTGTTCGACGATCACGATGCAGGTCCTGTTTGGCCGTAACGCGACGATCTTATCGTGTGACGGCGCCGGTGCGCTGGCCGCGAGGGAAGCAGTCCCGCAGCCGTTCGAGCGACTATATGCGTAGTTCGGCGCCGGCCAGCAAGTCGTCGTAGAGTTTCTCGAGCCTCGCGAACACCTTCGGCGGGGTCAGATCCCGGACCACCGCAAGCGCGGCCCGGCCCATCTCCTCCTTGATGGCGGAATCGGCCGCAAGCCGGCCGAGTGCGTCGGCCATGCCAGCCACGTCGTCTGCACCTACCACGAGGCAGGTGCGGTCGCGTTCGAGGAAGTCGGGATTGAATACGAGGTCACTGACCACGATCGGTTTGCCGAAACTCATCGCCTCGAGAAGCACCATCGGCTGCACCTCGTTCTTGGAAGGCAGGACGAACACGTCGCACTGCGCGTATCGCTCGCTGAGCGCCTTCCATTCGAGGTGACCGAGAAATCGTACCTTGTCCAGGATGCCGAGTTCCGCGCTCAGCGCCTCCAGTTGTTGCTGCAGCACGCCCTTTCCAGCGATCCACAATTCCACGGCCGGCTGGGTCTTCGCCAGCGCGGCGACGCCACGGATCAGCAGCCCCAAGTTCTTCTCCGGTGCCAGGCGGCCGACATACAGGATGCGGAAGCAAGCCTGGTGCGACGACGCGAGAGATGTGATCCCTTCGGGTATCTCGAACAGAACGGGATTGCTCAGATAGAGCACCTGGGTGTCGATGCCGTCCGCCCGCATCTGTGGGATCACCTTGCGTGAAGGCGTGATGATGGCTCGCATGCGCCGGGCGAACGATCTGTACAGGGCAGAGAACACGGGCTTGAACGGGCGCATCGGCAGCGGCTGCGACAGCAGTTCGACCGACATGTGGTACGTATAGAGTTGCGGAATGCCCAGCTTGGCGGCTACGCTGGAACAGGATACGGACAGCCCGCTCAGGTAGTGGTAGTGCACCAAGTCTACCCGCTCGCTCCGGAGTATCCGGCGGATCTGGCCGGGCGAGTACAGTGCCTGGTCGAACCCGAACATGTTGATCGTCAGGCCGCGATGCACCTTCATGTTGTCGGGGAGGTCGGCATCGCGATGTCCGCGCGGCCTGGTGGTCAGTACCGTCACGTGGTGACCCCGCTCGGCCAGGTAGAACGCCAGGCTCTTCAGATAGTATCCAGCGCCTGTCATCGGAGGCAGGAAGTCGTCGGACACGAGGGCGATGCGGCGCGGGTTGTCGACGGCCTGCATTGGGTTGACTCCTCAATCTGCTGAGACGAACAAGCGCGCGCAGCTGCGACCGTATCAGGAGTTGCGCAACGTGCACGTCTGCATCGGCAATTGATAGAAAAAGAGCATAGGTTACACATCTTTGGCCGCGTTCTCGCTCACGGGGAACGGCGGCGACCGGGCACGGCTCGGATTACACTCACGCATGGCTTCGATCGATTCCAGCGCCCGTCGCGACGTCGACGCATCACTTCACTTTCCCGCGGTCTTCCTCTCGCCCCATCTCGATGACGCGGTCTTCTCGTGCGGGGGGCTGATCTCCCGGCTGTCGACGCAGGGGCGCCGGCCGCTCGTGATCAACGTGTTCTCTGCAGCCAGCTCGGATTTCAAGGTCGCGACCGCGCCGGACGACGCACGCGTGGCCGAGGAGCACGTAGTGAGCGGCTACCTGGGATTCCACGTTCGCCTGGTCGGCGAACTGGATGCCTACTTTCGCAGCGGTGCGTACCGGTCGCTAACCGGGCTGTTCATGGCCGCGCCGGCGCGTTATCTGGGCGAACTGGAACGCATCCGATCCCTGGTCGCGGCGTCGCTGCGCGGGATCGACTACGAGGTGGTCTACGCGCCGCTCGGGATCGGCTGGCACGTCGATCATCTGCTGACACACTTGGCTGCGCGCGCCGTGGTGGAGCCCGCGCGCCTTCGCTTCTACGAGGACGCACCCTACGCGCTGCTTGCGCATCTTCAGGCGTACCGACTTGCGGAACTCGATCCTCGGTGCAAGAGGCCTGCTGGATCGACGCTCCGGCATGCGCACCGCGCCGCCCGCGACTACGCGGGCACCGCCGTGATGCAGGCCCGGCTTCGACCGTGGTTGCGTCCTTTCGCGCAGGCCGTGCTCGACGCCTGGTTCTACCGGCTGCTACGCAGCCGCGCGGGCCGGATCGGTGGAGAACTCGCGCTCGAACCGCAACTGGAGGACGTGACTTCCGCATTGGAGCGCAAGGTCCACGCTTGCACGCTCTACCGCTCCCAGTTTCCTCAGTTCTTCGGCAGTGCTGCGGAATGCAGCGCGCTTCTCCAGGCCTATTCGAACGGGATAGGCGCCGGCACCGGCTACTGGGAGCGCTATTGGACACCGCGCTGAGCGACGTCCGAAACGCGAACGAGCCGCGCGCGGCGGCTCGTCGTTGGTCAGTGGAAGGATTCCGGACTCAGGCCGCTGCCGGCACCCGCTTCTTCTGCTGGGCCGCATTGGCGTGCAATTGCGCGTACGCGCCGTGCGCGGCCGCCTCGGCCTCGCCGACGTGGATGGGCAGGCCCATGTCGGAGAGCACGGAGCCCAGCGCCGACAGGCACACCATCACGTTCTCGGGCTTGCAGCTGTAGCCCATGATGCCAATGCGCCAGATCTTGCCTGCCAGGGGACCGAGGCCCGCTCCGATCTCCAGGTTGAACTCGCTCAGCAGTGTCTTGCGCACGTCCGCCTCGCGATCCTTGATCGCGTCGGGAATGTGCACTGCATTCATCTGCGGCAGGCGCGCGCCCTCCTTCACGAGGTACTTCAGCCCCATCGCCTCCAGGCCGGCCTTGAGCGCGAGATGATGGCGCTGGTGCCGCGCCCACGAATTCTCGATGCCTTCTTCCTTCAGGATCACGAGCGCCTCGTGCAGCGCATACAGGCTGTTGGTCGGTGCCGTGTGGTGATACGTGCGGGTGGTCGCGCCCCAGTAACCCAGCAGCAGGTTCATGTCCATGAACCAGCTGTGGATCTTGTCCTTGCGGCTCTTGACGTAGTCGACCACGCGCTCGCTGAACGACACCGGGGACAGGCCAGGCGTGCACGACAGGCACTTCTGGCTGCCGGAGTAGATCGCGTCGATCTTCCACTCGTCCACCAGAACCGGCGTCCCGGCGAGGGAGGTCACCGCGTCCACGATGGTGAGGGCATCGTGCTTGTGCGCGATCTCCACCAACGTCCTGGCGTCGGATTGCACACCGGTGGAGGTTTCGGCGTGGACGAAGGCGACGACTCGTGCATCGGGATTGGCCTTCAGCGCGTCCTCGAGCTTGTGCGGATCGACCGGCTCGCCCCACGTGTCCTCGACCACGACAGGGATGCCGCCGCAGCGCTCCACGTTCTCGATCATGCGCCCGCCGAAGACACCGTTGCGGCACACGATAACCTTGTCGCTCGGCGCGACCATGTTGACGAAGCAGTACTCCATGCCGACCGACCCGGGTCCGGACACCGGAAAGGTGAGCGGGTTCTTGGTCTGGTAGGTGTAGCGCAGCAGGCCTTTGAGTTCCTCCATCATCTCGACGAAGATCGGGTCGAGGTAACCGATGGCCGGCAGGCTCATCGCCGCCATCACGCGCGGGTTGATCTCCGAAGGACCGGGACCCATGAGCGTGCGCTGCGGAGGATGGAACGACTGGATGCGTTTCGCCGGGGCGAATGGGTTCATGGTGTCACTCCCTGCCAGAGATGGTCCGAAAAGGCTGTCTTCCTCGCCGCGCGACTTGAGCCGGATCGGCTTGCGAGTGTTCGCTTCGTTCAATACTTCGGTCGCGAGAATCTCGCCGTCCGTCGCATGCTCGACTTCCACTGCCCAGCGCGACGGAACGTAGCCGGACTTCACCCAGTTGCTGACCAGGGCACGGTCGATGCGGAAGCGGCGGGCGACTTCGGCCTGACTGCCGAAGATGGCGACGAGGCGCTCGGCGCAGTTCATGAAGTGAGAATCCGGGTAGCTGACGACGGGCGTCAGTATCGCCGCCGGATCTCAGCTTGTCAAACTGATCTTGACAAGAACGATGCCACTACGTCGTCCAGGGCATCCTCGAAATCCGGCCCGGACTGAGCCAGAGGGAAGGGTGGCACGGGCTCCCGATCCAGCGCCAGGTCCCCCCCGGCCTCCGGCACGGCGCCCGGCGCCAGGCCGGCAAAGTCGAACAGCCGGCGATCGGCGAGGTGCGACGGGACAACGTGCTGCAGCGCGCGGAACATGCTCTCGATCCGCCCGGGGAAACGCTTTTCCCACTCGCGCAGCATCGCCTTCATCTGCTGGCGTTGCAGGTTGTCCTGGGAGCCGCACAGGTCGCAGGGGATGATCGGGAAGCGCCTGACCTGCGCATAGCGCTCCAGTTCGCGCTCCGGAACGTAGGCCAGCGGGCGGATCACCACGTGCTCGCCGTCGTCGCTCACCAGCTTGGGTGGCATCGCCTTGATGCGCGCCGCATAGAACAGATTGAGGAAGAAGGTCTCGAGGATGTCGTCTCGGTGATGGCCGAGCGCGATGCGCGTGGCGCCCAATTCCCGGGCCACGCGATAGATCACGCCGCGACGCATGCGCGAGCAAAGACCGCACATGGTCTTACCTTCGGGCACGACGCGCTTGACCACGCTGTAGGTGTCCTGCGACTCGATGTGGAAGGGCACGCCCACGGATTCGAACCACGCGGGCAGCACGTGCTCCGGGTAGCCGGGATGGCGCTGATCGAGGTTGAAGGCGATGAGCTCGAAGTCGACCGGTGCGTGCGCCCTGAGTCCGATGAGGATGTCGAGCAGCGCGTAGCTGTCCTTGCCGCCCGAGACGCACACCATCACGCGCTCGCCCGGGCGGATCATGTCGTAGTCGGCGATGGCCTGTCCGACCATGCGGCGCAGGCGCTTCTGCAGCTTGTTCGCTTCGTAGGCTTCGCGTTGTGCGTCCATCGTGCAATCAAAGGTGAATACTTCGGCCGCCGTCCACGGCGATGATCTGGCCGGTCACGTAAGGCGCATCGAAAACCAGGAAACGAACCGTGGTGGCAATGTCGTCGGGTTCGCCGATGCGCTTGAGCAGCGTGGTCTGGATCAGCCGCTGGCGACCGACCTCGTCGGACCACTGCTCGTCCTCGGGCCACATGATGATCCCTGGCGAAACGCCGTTCACGCGCACCTCCGGACCCAGTTCCGACGCGAGCGAGCGCGTCAGCGCCAGCAGGCCGCCCTTAGCGATGCTGTAGACGACGTAGTTGTGCATCGGCCGGTCCGCGTGGATGTCGACGATGTTGACGATGCAGCCATGGCTGCGGCGCAGGTACGGCGTTGCAGCCTGGGACAGGAACAACGGCGTCTTCAGGTTGGTCCCGACCAGATCCTCCCACTCCCGCTCGCTGATCCGGCCCACCGGCGTCGGGAAGAAGCTCGAGGCGTTGTTGACCAGCACATCCAGCCGCCCGAAGCGCTCCATCGTCTGCGCGACCATCGCCGGCAGGGTCGCCATATTGAGCAGGTCGGCCTGCACCAGGGCGACCGAGTCGGGCCGCGCGGCGTTCAGTTCGGCCTGCAGGGCCTGGGCCTCGGCGGCCGACCTGCGGTAATGCACCATCAGGTTCATCCCGCGTTCGTGCAGGCGGCGCGAGATCGCTGCGCCGACGCGGCGTGCGCCGCCCGTGACCAGGGCAACCTTGTTCGACATGCGAGCGGTGAGGCGACGAGGCTAAACTTCTATTCTAGATGAGCGCCGATCCATTGCCCCGTCCTTCCGTCGAGGCCGCCGAACACAGCGGGGATGTGACGGCGCGCATCCGGTCCGAGATCGGGCGCTGCGGGGGCTGGATCGACTTCTCCCGCTACATGGATCTCGCGCTCTACGCGCCCGGGCTGGGCTACTACGCAGCGGGCGCGGCCAAGCTCGGCGCCGCCGGTGACTTCGTCACCGCTCCGGAACTCTCGCCCCTGTTCGGGCAGACGCTCGCACGCGGCATCGTGCCGTTGCTCGAACGCACCGAGGGCGAACTCGTCGAACTGGGAGCGGGATCCGGCCGGCTCGCGTGCGAGCTGCTCGTTGCGCTCGACCAAGCCGGTCGGCTCCCCGCGCGCTACGCGATCCTCGAAGTCAGTGGGCAGCTGCGCGCGCGACAGGGGCAGCGCATCGCACAGCTGCCCGGACGGCTGTCGCAGCGGGTGCAGTGGATCGACCGCTTGCCCGAACGCATTGACGGCGTCGTGCTGGGAAACGAGGTGCTCGATGCGTTGCCGGTCCATCTCGTGGCGTGGGAGGAAGGAGGGCTGCGCGAACGCGGCGTGACGGTGAGGTCGGACACACTGGTGTTCGAGGATCGTCCGCTGATGCACGGCCCCCTGCGCACACGCGCCGAGTCGCTGCCGGTGCGAGCCCCGTATCTGAGCGAGGTCAATCTACGCGCCGAGGCGCTCGTCGTCACGCTGGCGCAGCGGCTCGAGCGCGGCGCCCTGCTGCTCGTCGATTACGGTTTCGGACGCCCCGAGTACTATCATCCGCAACGCCGAACAGGCACGCTCATGTGCCACTATCGTCACCGGGCGCACGACGATCCTTTCTTTCTTCCCGGCTTGCAGGACATCACCGCCCACGTCGATTTCACCGCCATTGCCGAGGCTGGGGTGGGCGCCGGGCTGCAGTTGCTGGGCTACACCACGCAGGCGGCCTGGCTGATCGAACTGGGCATTACCGAGGTGCTCGCCCGCAAGCACCCGGGCAGCACCGCGTACCTGCGTGAGGTGGCGGCGGTGCAGAAGCTGCTGAGCCCGGCGGAGATGGGCGAGCTGTTCAAGGTGATGGCGCTCGGCCGCGAGGTGGAGGCGGCGCCAGGATTCTCGCGCGGGGAGTTGTCGCGCCTCCTGTAGAATCGGCCGATGACTTCGCCCGACTTCCTCAGAACGCCGGACGATCGCTTTGTCGGCCTGCCGGGCTTCGAATATGCGCCTCGATATGTCGAGGAACTTGCCGGCTTCGACGGCATGCGCCTGCACTACGTCGACGAAGGCACCCGCACGGCCCAGGCCACCTTCCTGTGTATTCACGGCGAGCCGACCTGGGGCTACCTCTTCCGGCGCATGATTCCGGTGTTCGTGGCCGCCGGATGCCGCGTCGTCGCGCCCGACCTGTTCGGCTTCGGCCGTTCGGACAAGCCCGTCGAGGATCGGCGCTACACCTTCGACTTCCACCGCCGAAGCCTGCTCGCCTTCGTCGAGTCCCTGGATCTGCGCAACATCGCGCTCGTGTGTCAGGACTGGGGTGGGTTGCTGGGGCTCACGCTGCCGCTGGATCTGCCTGGCCGGTTCACGCGTCTGCTGGTGATGAACACCACCCTCGGAACCGGGGACCAGCCGCTGTCCGAGGGATTCGTCGCCTGGCGCGACTGGGTGGCGCGTAATCCCGATCTGTCCGCCGGCAAGCTGCTCGGCCGTGCCTGTCCGCACCTGTCGGCAGCCGAGTGCGCAGCCTATGACGCCCCCTACCCCGACGCGCGCTACAAGGCCGGCGTTCGCCGCTTTCCGCAGCTCGTTCCGGACCGGCCCGAAGCGCCCGGTGCGGCGGTGTCGCGTGCCGCGCGCGATTACTGGCGCTCACGCTGGGAGGGTGAAACGTTCATGGCCATCGGCATGCAGGATCCGGTGCTCGGACCGCTGGTGATGCGGGCGCTGCAGGCGGACATCCGCGGCTGCGACGCGGCGATGGAGGTCGCACCGGCGGGGCACTTCGTGCAGGAGTGGGGAGAAGAGATCGCACACGCCGCGGTGCGCCGATTCGGACTGGTTTCCTGAAGCAGCGTCGGACGGCGGACCGGTCCGCGCGTCGCCCGCGATACACTTCCGCCCGTTCGCGCCGTTAACTGCGGCAGCCCACCCCGCCTCGCGGCGCTCGTTCACTCATGCACATCCACATCCTAGGAATCTGCGGCACCTTCATGGGCGGCATCGCCGTCATCGCGCGCCAGGCCGGACACAAGGTCACCGGCTGCGATGCGAATGTCTACCCGCCCATGAGCACGCAGCTTCAGGCCCAGGGCATCGAACTGATCGAGGGCTGGGACCCAGCGCAGATCGCGCTCGAGCCCGATCTGTTCGTCGTCGGCAACGTGGTTTCGCGCGGCAACCCGCTGATGGAAGAGATCCTCGACCGTGGCCTTCCCTATGTATCGGGGCCGCAGTGGCTCTACGAGAACGTCCTCCGCGACAAGTGGGTGCTCGCCGTCGCCGGCACGCACGGCAAGACAACGACGACCTCGATGCTCGCGTGGGTTCTCGAGCACGCCGGCCTGAACCCCGGCTTCCTGATCGGCGGCGTACCGATGAACTTCGACGTTTCGGCGCGGCTGACCGACACCCCCTTCTTCGCGATCGAGGCCGACGAGTACGACACGGCGTTCTTCGACAAGCGCTCGAAGTTCGTGCACTACCGGCCGCGCACAGCGATCCTCAATAACCTGGAATTCGATCATGCCGATATCTTCGACGACCTGAAGGCGATCGAAACGCAGTTCCACAACCTCGTGCGCATCGTGCCCCGCACCGGCCTCATCGTCTGCAATGGGCGTGACGAGGCGCTCGAGCGCGTGCTCGCGCCGGTGAACGGCAAGCCGCGCTGCTGGACGCCGGTCGAGTACTTCGATGTCGACACGGGCTGGAGTGCCCGGCCGCGAGGCGCGAACGCGTTCGAGGTCCGCCTGGACGGCACGGCGCTGGGCACGGTGGACTGGGAACTGCTCGGGCACCACAACGTGAGCAATGCCCTGGCTAGCATCGCAGCAGCCCGCCACGCCGGTGTGCCGGTGGCGTCCGCGATCGAGGCGCTCAGTCGGTTCCGCAACGTGAAGCGGCGCCTCGAGGTGCGTGGCCAGGTGCGCGGCATCACCCTCTACGACGACTTCGCGCACCATCCCACCGCCATCGCGACCACGCTGGCGGGACTGCGCAGCAAGGTCGGCGATGCGCGCATCCTTGCCGTGCTCGAGCCGCGCTCGAACACGATGCGGATGGGCGTGATGAAAGACACTCTCGCGCCGAGCCTGTCCGACGCGCAGCACGTGTTCTGCTTCACCGGCGGCATCGACTGGCCGGCGGAACGCGCTCTCGCGCCACTGGGCGCGAAGCTCACCTGTGAGGCCAACCTCGATCTGCTCGTGCGTGCCATTGCCAGCGCTGCGCGCGAGGGCGACCACGTGCTCGTCATGAGCAACGGCGGTTTCGGCGGCATCCACGACAGGCTGTTGCAGCGCCTGG
>CAYLTE010000170.1:0-9474 GCA_964386195.1 uncultured Burkholderiales bacterium
CTGTGGGAAGTGTTCATCCGCAGCCGCAACGGGCTCGATCACAAGCACTGCGGCAGCGTGCACGCGCCCGATGCGACGCTCGCCCTGCAGAACGCGCGCGACGTGTACACGCGCAGGCAGGAGGGCGTGAGCATCTGGGTGGTGCGCGCGGATCACATCATGGCCTCCGATCCCGACGCCAAGCCCGAGATGTTCGATCCGGCGCAGGACAAGATCTACCGGCATCCGACCTTCTACGCCCTGCCCGATGAAGTCGATCACATGTGATCCGGCGCTGCTCGAGTACGTGCTCCGCCTGGCCGACACGACGCTGATCCACGGCCAGCGCCTGGCGCAGTTGTGCGGCCACGGCCCGGCGCTCGAGGAAGACCTCGCGCTGACCAACATCGCGCTCGACCTCGTCGGACAGGCGCGCCTGCTGCTGACGCATGCCGGCGAACTCGAGGGGGCGGGTCGCGACGAGGACAGCCTCGCCTTCCTGCGCGACCAGGGCGAGTACCGCAACCTCACACTGGCCGAACTGCCGAACGGGGATTTCGCACGCACTACGGTGCGCAGCCTGCTGCTGAGCGCCTACCACGTCGCGGTGTGGGAAGCGCTGCCGGCCTCGCGCGACGCTACCCTTGCGGCCATCGCGCAGAAGTGTCTGAAGGAAGCCCGCTATCACCTCAGACATGCCAGCGACTGGACCGTGCGACTGGGCGACGGCACGGTGCAGTCGCACGCGCGCACGCAGACGGCGCTCGACGAACTGTGGCCGTACGTAGCGGAGCTGTTTGCCGCCGATGCAGTCGACGATGCCGCCGCGGCGGCGGCGGTCGGGGTGCCGTGCGCCACGCTCCAACCCCGCTGGCACGCGCTGGTCGATCCCGTCATCGACGAGGCGACGCTGAGCGCCCCCCCCGCCACACCGTTTCGCTCCTTGGGCAAAGCCGGCGTGCACACGGAGCACCTCGGACACCTGCTGTGCGAGATGCAGTACCTGCAGCGCGCCTTCCCGGGCGCGCAATGGTGACGCCGGTGATGGACGAAGCGGCCGCGCGGCAGGTGCTCGAGACGGTTCCCGATCCGGAGATCCCGGTGATCTCCGTCTGCGATCTGGGCATCGTGCGCGAAGTGCGCACCGATAACGGGTCGGTCGAGGTGGTCGTGACGCCCACGTACTCGGGCTGTCCGGCCACCGAGGCGATCGAGCGCGCGATGCGCGAGGCGCTCGAGGCCGCGGGTGCGCAGCGCGTGATCATCAGCACGCGCCTGTCGCCGCCCTGGTCGACGGACTGGATCAGCCCGCGCGGCCGCGACCGGCTTCGCGAGCACGGAATCGTGCCGCCGGGACCCCTCGAGGCGGGTGCCGCTGCGGCGATCCGCATCGTGCCGCGGCTGCTGACCTGCCCGCGGTGCGGGTCGAACCGCACCGAGCAGCTCTCCGCGTTCGGGTCGACGGCCTGCAAGTCGCTGTGGCGTTGCCACGACTGCCGCGAACCGTTCGAGCACTTCAAGCCGATCTGAATGACGCCCCGCTTCCACTGTCTGCGCGTTGATGAGGTGCGGCGCGAGACCCGCGACGCGATCAGCGTGCGCTTCGAGCTTCCTGACGAACTGCGCACCGAGTACGCCTTCGTGCAGGGGCAGCATCTGACGCTACGCACCGTTCTCGACGGCGAGGAAGTGCGGCGCGCCTACTCCATCTGTGCAGGGGTGGACGACGGCGAGCTGCGCGTGGCGATCAAGAAGGTGGCCGGGGGACGCTTCTCTTGCTGGGCGCACGCGACGCTCGCGCCGGGCGCACGGATCGACGTGCTCACGCCCGACGGCCGCTTCCACACGCCGCTGCGCGCGGAGCAGGCGCGACACTACGCGGGCTTCGCCGCGGGCAGCGGCATCACGCCGATGCTCTCGCTCATCCGCACCACCCTCGCGCGCGAGCCGCACAGCCGCTTCACCCTGCTCTACGGCAACCGCAGCACCGGCGACATCCTGTTTCAGGAGGCGCTCGAGGACATCAAGGACCGCCATCTCGCGCGCTTCACGCTGTTCAACCTGTTCAGCCGCGAACCGCAGGAGATCGACTTGTTCAACGGCCGACTGGACCGGTCCAAGGTGAAGATCTTCGCCGAGACGCTGTTGCCGGTCGATGCGATCGACGAGGCGTTCGTGTGCGGCCCGGGCGGGATGATCGACGATGTCGCAGCGGCGCTGGTCGCATGCGGCATGCAGGCCTCGCACGTCCACGTGGAGCGCTTCGGGCTGCCCGCGCAAGCGCCCGTCCCGGCAGCAATGCCCGACGATGTGTCGCGCTCTTCCGTGACCGTGATCGTCGACGGCATACGACGCAGCGTCGAGTTCCGGGAAGGCGACCGCTCCGTGCTCGACGCCGGGCTGCGCGCAGGGCTGGACCTGCCCTACTCGTGCAAGAGCGGCATGTGCTGCACCTGCCGCGCGCGCCTGCTCGAGGGGCAGGTACGCATGGAGCGCAACTACAGCCTCGAGCCAGCCGAGGTCGAGGCCGGCTACGTACTCACCTGCCAGGCGCATCCGCTCACGCCCACCCTCGTGGTCAGCTACGACGAGCGCTGACGATGGCCAGGCCCAGGGCAGCGACATTCGAGTCGCAGCGCGCCGCCATCCTGCACTCGGCCGCCGAACTGTTCGCAGCCCGCGGCTACCACGATGCGTCGATGGCGCAGCTGGCGCAGGCCTGCGGCGTGTCCAAGGCCACGCTGTACCACTACTACCGCGACAAGCAGCACATCCTGTTCGACATCGCGGACCGCTACGTGGAGCGCCTGCTCGAGGTCGTCGGGCAGCTACGCGCCGAGTCGCTCGAGCCGGAGCCGATGTTGAAGGCGCTCGTCGGCCGCTTCATGGAAATCTACCGCCATGCACAGGCGCAGCACACCGTGCTGGTGCAGGACGTCAAGTTTCTGGAGGTGGCGCAGCGCGCGAGGATCCACGAGAAGGAGCGCGAGGTGGTGCGCGCCTTCGCCGCGACCATCGTTGCCCTGCAACCCCGCCTGGAGGGCGACGCGTTGCACACACCGCTGGCGATGATCCTGTTCGGCATGATCAACTGGACGTTCACCTGGCTGCGGCCCGACGGTCGACTCACGTACGAGAGCATGGCTGAAGTCGTGAGCGAGGTGTTCCTGCGCGGTGTGATGCCCATCGCACGGTAGGCGCGCTCAGGGGCAGGCGACAGATGAACCGCGCGGGCGGAGACGGTCGCACGGGCAAAGAAAAGAAATGCGCGCGGCCACGGGGGGGTGGACCGCGCGGGCTCATCACAACCGGCTCCCCGAGGCGGTGTGGGGACTACACACGCCTCGCGGAACTGCGCCGGGCGCGACTTCGGAAGCCGCAAAGGACCGGATGGGGGCCGGCCGGTGGATCGGAACTCGATCGTCCGACCCTTGTTGTGGAGCTGGCGACTGTTCGGGCCGGCGAGACTAGCCGTCGGCATGAACAATCTACAGTGATCGGAACTTATCAAATTGTGAGGTTTGCGTCCACCCCGCGAGCGCTTGTTTTAGGGGGTACCATCCCGCCATGAAACTCGCCACCCTCAAGACAGGAGCGCGGGACGGAAAGCTGATCGTGGTCAGCCGCGATCTCCGGCGAGCCGTCGCGGCCTCCGAGATTGCCCCCACCCTGCAGGCGGCGCTGGACGACTGGCCGGCAAAGGCACCCCGGCTAGCCCAGGTTTCGGCCCTGCTCAACAGCGGCCGTGCCGCCGACACCTTCGACTTCGATCCCAACCGCTGCCACGCGCCGCTGCCACGCGCCTACCAGTGGGCCGACGGGTCCGCCTACGTCAATCACGTCGAACTGGTGCGCCGTGCGCGCGGCGCCGAGATGCCCCCGTCGTTCTGGACCGATCCGCTGATGTACCAGGGCGGATCGGACAGCTTCGTCGGTCCGCGCGACCCGATCCTGTGCGCCTCGGAGGACTGGGGCATCGATCTCGAGGCGGAGGTGGCAGTGGTCACCGACGACGTGCCGATGGGAATCGATGCCGGTCAGGCGGGAGAGCACATCCGGCTGATCATGCTGGCCAACGACGTCAGTCTGCGCAACCTGATTCCCGGCGAACTGGCGAAGGGGTTCGGCTTCTTCCAGGGGAAGCCGGCGACCGCCTTCTCGCCCGTCGCGGTCACGCCCGACGAACTGGCCGACGCCTGGGACGGCGGCCGGATCCACCGTCCGGTGACCGTCCACCTGAACGGATCGCTGTTCGGGCAGCCCGATGCCGGGCAGGACATGACCTTCGATTTCACCCAGCTCATCGCGCACGCCGCGCGAACACGCTTTCTCGCCGCCGGCACCGTCGTCGGCTCCGGAACGATTTCCAACCTCGACCGCAGCCGCGGGTCGGCCTGCCTTGCCGAGAAGCGCACCCTGGAAGTGCTGGAGAGCGGCAAGGCAAACACACCCTTCCTGCGTTTCGGGGACCGGGTGCGAATCGAGATGTTCGACGCCCAAGGCGCCTCGATCTTCGGCGCGATCGACCAGGAGGTGCAGCGCTACCAGCCGCCGCGATGACGGTCGTCGGGACGCTCAGAACAGGCCAACGGTCAGCTACACGGCTCCCGGCGTCTGGCGTGCGGCCAGCTCGCGGAAATCTGCCGCGTAGCGGCGCAGCCGCTGCGCACCGTGCGCGCGCTGTTCAGGCGAGAGGCTCTCCTCCAGTTCGACCAGCATGTCGATGAACGCGCGCTCCCATCGCACCATCGATTCGTGCACGGCGCCCGGACGGCCGCGTTCGAAATCGGCCATCAGATTGGTCAGCCGGGCGGCGGCGGGACCGCCGGCACGACCTTCGCGGGCGACCTCCAGCACGAGCGTCTGGCGCCGTTTGCGCTCGGCCAGGCGTAGCGCCGGCATGTCGGGAAATCCCTCCACGAGGCGGTCCACGCGCGCACGCTGCTCCGGATCGAGCTTGCCGAACCAGTCCTCGAGCTGATTGACGAGCCAGGCGCTGCGCCGCTCGATCCGATCCGACGGATCGCCGGAGAGATGCCGCTTCTCGAAGCGGCGGTTGTCTGCCGCGAAGCTCGCTTCCATCTCGCGCACCTGATCGGCGGAGAGCGACGCCAGCAGCGGCGCGACGGACTGCCCGGCGTGCGTGCCGAGGATGCGGGCACGGGCACGAACGGTGCCGAGCACGCTCTGGATCTGGGCGCGCGTCATGCCGGCTTCCAGCTGCACGGCGGCGTCCTCGAAGGCCCGCGCGTACAGCGGCAATTCCTGGTCGCGATGCCAGCGCCGAAGATCGGCAAGCTCGTTGCGAAGGGCCCGCTCCTGCTCCGCACTGAGATCGACGTAGCGCTGCGCCCACTGCGCGAGCAGCCAGTCCGCCTTCTCGTACGACAGCTTGACGGCGCTGCACGAGGCCAAGGCCGCCACCGCCGCCAGTGCCACCACCCACCTGACCCGCGACCAACCGATCTCAGTCCGACTGACGCCGCTTTGCCGCATCCGGCCCTCCCTTACCGATCGAGTCGGCGATTTCGCTACACTGCCCACGCGCGATGCCTCGACGGGCATCGACCACACGTACGATCGAATTGTGAGGAGACAGTCCGTGCACCAGCAAGTTCGGAGCAAGCTCGAATCCCGGCGTGGATTCCTGGCCTCGGCGGCGGCGCTGAGCATCGGCGCGACACCCTTGGGGCGTGCCCTGGCACAGCAGAAGCCGATTATCAATGCGCCGGCGCTGCTCGACAACGAGGTCGGCGGCTATCGGGTGCTCCCGGCCGGCTCGGTGTTCTGCGGCGGCGTGGTGCCGCATGCCGGGCGCGAGATCGTCCACGCCCTGGCGGCACCGTGGGTGCCGCTGCGCGAAGCCTGGGCATTCATCCAGTCACACCTGGCCGCGCAGAAACTGCCCATGCAGGCGTTGTGCGGCATGGAGCTGCGCATTCCCGGGCAGCTGAGCTGGCAGGGCTTCCGCGAATTCAATGCCCCCTATGTCGAGCAGCTGCGCAAGCACGACCTGATCATCGGCAACTACAGCGCGGTGTGCCGGACGAACGTCGCGCCTGCCTCGGACGCACCGCAGGAAGCCATGCTGCACGCCTTCTCCTACTGCGCCCCCTCCTCGGTGAAGGCACAGACGTTCTGCGTATCGGGCACCGCCGACATCGACCAGCGCGGGAAGATCGTGGCCGAGGGCGACACTTCGCCGGCGGGGATGCGCAAGCGCCTCGCGCATTGCGTGGAGGCGATCGGCGAGCGCCTGGCCCAGCTGAACCTGGACTGGAGCATGGCCACGCACATCGACCTGTGCGTGGCGCGCGACGTCGACGAACTGATCGGCGAGCTGGTCATGCCGGCACTGGGAACCGCCGGCCGGCGCGGGCTGCGCCTGCATCATGCCCGCCCGCCGATCGTAGGCTCGGAAGTCGAACTCGAATGCCGCGGCGCAGCAACCGAGCGGGTGGTGAGCGCATAGCCGCCATGCCCGCTTCCGCCCGGATTCTCCTCGCCTTCGGCGCCGTCGCCGGCATGCTCGCGGTGCTGCTGGGGGCCTTCGGGGCCCACGCGCTGCGCGAGCGTCTGCCTGCCGACCTTCTGGCGATCTACCAGACCGCGGTGCAATACCACTTCTGGCATGCGCTCGGACTGCTGGCGATCGGCCTGACGTTGCTGCACGTTCCCGGCTCGGGCGCAATCCGCGCGGCGGGATGGCTGATGCTGGCGGGGATCGTCGTCTTCAGCGGCTCCCTGTACCTGCTGGCGACCACCGGCACACGCTGGCTGGGCGCCATCACGCCGCTCGGCGGATTCGCCTTCATCGCCGCATGGGCGCTGTATGGCTGGGGCGTCTGGCGGGCGGCGCTGTAGCGTTCAGGCGCGCCGCGACCGGCGCCGGCTCAGCCAGGGAAAGGCTTCCTCGACCGAGGTCAGGTCTCCGGAACGCTCGGCACTGTATCCGGCCAGCCGCGCCACGCGCGCCTTGAATCCCGGCCCTCGCAGCAGGCCGAGCAGCGCCTGCACGGCCGGGAACTCGAACGTCTCCGCGCGCGCGATGAGGAAGTAGCGCTCCGCGGCAAGCGGCAGGAAGTCGAGCTTGAACTCGCGCGCGGGCGGTTCGACGCCCATTCCGGCGTCGGCCATGCCGCTGGCGACGTGGGCTGCCACGGCGGCGTGCGTGTATTCCTCGTTGGCGTATCCCTCGATCGACTTCGGTTCGATGCCGGATTGCTCGAGCAGCGTGTCGAGCAGAAGCCGCGTCCCCGAACCCCGGTTGCGATTGACGAAGCGCGCCCGCATCAGATCGGCGAGGCCGCGGATGCGTCGCGGGTTGCCGGGCTGCAGGAAAAGCCCCTGCTGGCGACGCACCAGGTACACCAGACGGTGCGCGCGCCGGTCGATCCACTGGCCGTAGAGCTCCAGGGCGCGCGTCCCGAGCGTGCCTTCGGGAACGTGGAATCCCGCCAGGTCGCAGGCACCGCGCGCGAGCGAGGCGAGTGCATCCGCCGCCGGCAGGTACTGCAGATCGAGCTCGATTCCCGGGTGCTCGCGCAGCAGGTCCGGCAGCTCCGCGACCGCGTAGCCGTAGCTGGCGTGCAAGCGCAGCACGGCATTGGCCTGCGCCACGGCGCGCTTGATCTCCAGGTTCAATTCGGACGCGAGATTCTCGAGCTGCGGAGACAGCCGCGCCCGCGCCCGCGCCTGCGCCCACAGCAGCTTCTCGCCCAGCGCAGAGAGCTTGGCGCCCCGTCCCTTCTCCATCAGAACCAACGGCGAGCCGAAGAAGTCCGACCATTTGCCGATGGTGTTCCAGGCATGCCGGTACGACATGTCCGCACGGCGCGCCGCCAGGGTCAGCTTGCCGCTCTCGTGGACCGCCTCCAGCAGGACGAACAGCTGGGGATCCAGCTGGCGGCCGGTGACGGTGTCACGAAACACCCAGGCGGGACGGATCTCGATCTGCGACATTGGCACTCTGGTGCATATTGTTGGCTTGCATGCAACCTGCTAGCTTCCAAAGGTCGTGAATGCGCGACAACCTATGAACGATCATGCATAGGTTACCGGAGGAGAAGAATCCGTGAAAGAAGGCATAGGGCCCGCTGCACTCGCCCGTCCCCTGAGCGATCGGGAGCGGCAGGCGGTGGACGCCGCCATCGCAGCGCATCGCGACCGACCGGGAGCACTCATGCCGCTGCTGCACGCGGTCCAGGACGAGCTCGGCTTCATCCCGCCCGCTGCCGTCGCGCCGGTCGCGCACGCGCTGAATCTCTCGCAGGCCGAAGTGCACGGCGTCATCACGTTCTACCCCGACTTCCGGCGGGTGGCGCCGGGGCGTCACGTTCTGAAAGTGTGCCGTGCCGAGGCCTGTCAGTCTCGACACGGCGCCGATCTGGAGCGGCATGCGCAGCAGCGCCTGGGGTGCGGCTTTCACGGCACGAGTACCGACGGCGCCATCACGCTGGAGCCCGCGTACTGCCTGGGCAACTGCGCGACCGGTCCGAACGTCATGCTCGACGGGCAACTGCACGGGGCGATGACATCCGCGCGCCTGGATGCACTGCTGCAGCACGCAGACCACTGCGAGCCGGCGCACACGCTCGGCGCACAGCCTTCCGGTGGCACCACGGTGTACGTTCCGCAGGACGCGAGTGCGCTGGCGGCCGGCGCAGATGCCGTTGCCGCGGCCATCGCACGCCTCGCGGGCGAGCGCAAACAGCCGGTGCGCATCGTGCGCAACGGCTCGCGCGGGATGGCGTGGCTGGAACCGCTGGTCGAGGTCGAGACCGCGGTCGGGCGGGTGGCATACGGACCGGTAGGCGTCGACGACGTGCCGGCCCTGTTCGACGCGGGCTTCCTGCACGGCGCGGCGCACGCGCTCGGCCACGGCCTGACCGAAGACATCGGCTGGCTCCGACGCCAGCAGCGGCTGACCTTCGCACGCTGCGGCATCACCGACCCGCTCAGCCTCGCCGACTACGAAGCGCACGGTGGCTGGCGCGGCTTGCGCAACGCGCTCGCGATGCAGCCCGAGGAGATGGTCGAGGCACTCGTGCAGTCCGGCCTGCGCGGGCGGGGCGGCGCCGGCTTCCCGGCTGGCATCAAGTGGCGCACCGTGCTCGGCGCGAAAGCCGATCGGAAGTACGTGGTGTGCAACGCGGACGAGGGAGATTCGGGCACCTTCTCCGACCGCATGGTCATGGAAGGCGATCCCTTCCTCCTCATCGAGGGGATGATCATCGCGGGCATCGCGGCCGGCGCCACGCAGGGCTACGTCTACGTGCGCTCGGAATATCCCAATGCCGAGCGCATCCTCGCGCACGCGATCGACCTGGCCTACGAGGCAGGTTGGCTCGGCGGCGACATCCTCTCCTCGGGGAAGCGCTTCGACCTGGAATTGCGCCGCGGCGCGGGTGCCTACATCTGCGGCGAGGAGACCTCGCTGCTGGAGAGCCTGGAGGGCAAACGCGGCATGGTGCGCTACAAGCCGCCGCTGCCGGC
>CAYLTE010000171.1:0-9328 GCA_964386195.1 uncultured Burkholderiales bacterium
AGTTCCATCGCGGCGGTCAGCGTCCCGACGGCGAACAGACCGCCGCCCACGCCGATCAGCGCCGTGCCCGCGCGAAACAGCCAGGGCGATTCCAGCGGGGCGGCGAAGATGACGCACGAGAACGCCCCGAGACCGATCACCGCGCCCAGCGCTGCGAGCCGGTACGGGTCGCTGCCGTCCTGTAGCCGGTGCGCAGCGAAGGCGAACGCGCTCAGGGTGCCGGCTGCGAGCAGCGCAGTGAGCGCGGTCGTGGCGCCGACGCTCAGGTGCATCACTTGTCCCCCGTAGGGCTCGAGCAGGATGTCCTGCATGCTGAAAGCTGCGGTGCCAAGACCCACAGTGACGAGAAAGCGGCGCGCCCCCGGATGCGTGGCGAAGGCGCGCCAGGCATCGGCGAAGCGCGGCTTCGTCTCTTCCCGCGGGCGCATGGGCCGGCGTGGCTCCTGCTTCCACAAGGCGGCGAGGTTGAGGAGCATGGTGACCACGGCCGCGCCCTGGATCGTCTCCACCAGACGCAGGGTGTCGAACTGCGCCAGCAGCGCGCCGAAGACGAGCGAGCTGGCCACCATGCCGGCCAGCAGCATCACGTACAGCAGCGCGACCACCCGCGGGCGCGCATCGACCGGCGCGAGATCGGCGGCCAGCGCGAGGCCGGCGGTCTGGGCGGTGTGCATGCCGGCGCCCACCAGCAGGAAGGCGAGCGCGGCGCCGCCGTAGCCGATCCACGCAGGGCCGTAGCCGCCGGACAGCACGATCAATGCGAAGGGCATGATCGCCAGTCCGCCGAACTGCAGCAGCGTACCCATCCAGATGTAGGGTACGCGCCGCCATCCGAGCGGCGACCGGCGCACATCGGAGCGGAACCCCAACAGCGCGCGCAGCGGTGCGAACATCAGCGGCAGCGCGACCATCAGCGCGACGAGCCAGGCATTCATGCCCAGTTCCACGATCATCACGCGATTGAGCGTGCCGTTGAGCAGCACCATCGCCATGCCGACGGAGACCTGGAACAGCGACAGGCGCAGCAACCGCCCGAGCGGCAGTTCGTCGCTGGCAGCATCGGCGAAGGGCAGGAAGCGCGGGCCGATGCGCTTCCAGCTCGCTGCCAGGGATCGGGACGCCGGTTGCACCGTGCCGTCCTGTCAGAGCCCGTGCGCGCGCACGAGCTCGAGCGCCTGGGAGGTGTAGAAGCCCACGGCGACGCGACGCGTGCGCTCGGCCGACCACTGCTCCAGCGCATCGCTGCGGGCGAGCAGCCGGACCAATCGGTGCGGACGCACCGGCTCGATGGCGGGCGCGCGGTCGCCGCGCGGGAAGACGCGGCCCACGGCGTGCATGAGCTCCAGCGCGAGACTGCTCGGCGCGAAGGTGAATGCGATGGCGCGCTGCGTGCGTGCCGCGAACCCCTCCAGCACGCGGAGCACGTCGCGCGCGTCGTAGTGGATGAGCGAGTCCATTGCGACCACGTAGTCGAAGCGGCCGAGCGATGCGTCGAGCATGTCGCCGACCTCGAAGCGCACGCTGCCCGAACCGAGGTTGCGCGGCGCGCGTTCGCGGGCGAGCTGAACCAGGGTGGGAGAGATGTCGGTGGCGACCACCTCGGCGCCGCGGCGGGCCGCCTCGACCGCGAGCGCACCCGTGCCGCAGCCCGCGTCGAGCACGCGCCTGCCGCGCAGGTCGGCGGGCAGCCAGCCCAGCAGGGCGGCGCGCATCTCGTCGCGTCCCGCTCGCACCGTGGCGCGGATGCGGCTGACGGGCGCGTCCGAGGTCAGACGCGACCACGCCTCCACCGCCGTCCTGTCGAAGTAGGTCTGCAACTGGCCGCGGCGGGCCTCGTAGGACACAGTCGGCATCAGTGGAATCCCAGCAGATCGAAGATGTCCCGATCCTTCATCGGTGTCGCCACGCGCGGCTCGGTGCCTGCCCACAGCGACGCGGCCAGGCGCAGGTACTCCTCCTGCACCGCCGCCAGTTCTGCGCATGGCTCCATCTCGAACAGGGTGGCCTTCTGCAACCGGCTGCGGCGGATGACGTCGAGGTCGGGAAAGCGCGCGACGGTCTGCATGCCGACTTTCTCGTTGAAGCGGTCGATCTGGTCGGTGGCGTGGCTGCGGTTGGCGATCACGCCGCCGATGCGCACGTTGTAGTTCTTCGACTTGGCCAGGATCGCGGCGGCGATGCGGTTCATCGCGAAGATCGAGTCGAAGTCGTTGGCGGCCACCAGCAGTGCCCGGTCGGCGTGCTGAAGGGGCGCGGCGAAGCCGCCGCAGACGACATCGCCCAGCACGTCGAAGATCACCACGTCGGTGTCCTCGAGCAGGTGGTGCTCCTTGAGCAGCTTGACGGTCTGGCCGACGACGTAACCGCCGCATCCCGTGCCCGCGGGCGGTCCGCCGGCCTCGACGCACAGCACGCCGTTGTAGCCCTCGTAGACGAAGTCCTCCGGCCGCAGCTCCTCGGCGTGGAAGTCCACCGATTCGAGGATATCGATCACGGTGGGCACCAGCCGCTTGGTCAGTGTGAAGGTCGAGTCGTGCTTGGGATCGCAGCCGATCTGCAGCACCCGCTTGCCGAGCTTGGAGAAGGCCGCCGACAGGTTCGACGAGGTCGTGCTCTTGCCGATGCCGCCCTTGCCGTACACCGCGAATACCTTGGCCGTGCCGATGCGCACCGATGGATCGAGGTGCACCTGCACGCTGCCTTCGCCGTCGCCCTGCCGCGAGCGGCCCCCGATCGCCGAAACCGGCACCGTCGTCACGTCCATGTGTTCTCCTGTGTTCACGCCGCCAGCCCCACGCCTTCCACGCGGTCCTCCAGCTCTTCACCCGCGCGCCTCAGTGCCGCCAGCACGGAATCGTCGGGTTTCCAATACCGACGCTCGTGCGCCTCGAGCAGGCGGCTGGCGACCTTCGCCGAGGCCGTCGGATTGAGTCGCGCCAGCGTCTCGCGCATGTGCGGATCGAGCACGAAGGTCTCGCTGATGCGCTGGTAGACCCAGGGCGCGACCTGACCGGTGGTGGCCGACCAGCCCATGGTGTTGGTCAGGTGCGCCTCGATCTGCCGCACGCCTTCGTATCCGTGCTCGAGCATGCCCTCGTACCACTTGGGATTGAGCATGCGCGTGCGCGTCTCCAGCGCGACCTGCTCGGCCAGGCTGCGCACCGTTCCCGTGCCGTGCGTCTGGTCTCCGATGTACACCGGCACGTCGTCGCCGCGTGCGCGGCGCACCGCGCGGCTGATGCCGCCGAGCGTGTCGAAGTAGTGGTCCACGCTGGTCACGCCGACTTCGACCGAGTCCAGGTTCTGGTAGGTGAGCTGCACGTCGGACAGCACGCTGTGCAACAGCTCGGCCTGACGTACTGGTTTGCCGGCGCGACCGTAGGCAAAGCACTTGCGGCGCGTGTAGGTCTCGGCGAGTTCGTCCTCGTCGTTCCACGCGCCGTTGTCGATGAGGTGATTGACGTTCGAGCCGTATGCCCCGTCGGCATTGCTGAACACCCGCAGCGCCGCGGTCTCCAGGTCGCAGCCGTGCCTGGCCTGATACGCCAGCGCATGCTTGCGCACGAAGTTGCGCTCCAGCGGCTCGTCGGCCGAGGCGGCGAGGAAGGCGGCCTCGGCCAGCATGCGCGTCTGCAGCGGCAGCAGGTCGCGGAAGATGCCCGACAGCGTCACCATCACGTCCACGCGCGCGCGCGCCAGCTGCTCCAGCGGGATCAGCTGCGCGCCGCACAGCCTGCCGTAGTCGTCGAAGCGCGGCCGCGCACCCATCAGCGCGAGCGCCTGCGCGATCGGTCCGCCCTCGGTCTTGAGGTTGTCGGTCCCCCACAGCACGAGCGCGACCGATTCGGGCGCCGGCTTTCCGTCCGCGGCGTGCCGGTCGAGCAGCCGCTGCGCCTGCACGGCGCCATCGCGCAGTGCGAACGCGCTGGGAATGCGGAACGGATCGAAGCCGTGCAGGTTCCGCCCGGTGGGCAGCACCGCGCGCGTGCGCAGCAGATCGCCCCCTGGGGCCGGGCGCACGAAGCGGCCCTCGAGCGCACGCAGCAGGGCCGGGATCTCGAGATCCTGCGCGAGCATCGCATCGGACTGCGCCAGTTCGCGCAGGGAGCCGAGCGCGTCCTCGCTCAGGCTGAAAGCGCGCGCAACCTGCTCGGGCGCTTCCCCGTTCACCAGCGCCTGCACGGCCTCGCGCGGCACGGGGGTCTGCATGCCGTCGGCGCATGCCGCCAGCAGGTCGACGCGCTGCTGCGCCGACGGCGGGCGTCCGACCACGTGCAGTCCGTGCGGGATGAGCGCGTACTCCAGTTCCAGCACGGCGGCGCACAGGTCCAGCACGCGCGTCTCGGCCTGCCCGTCCCACGCCGGCTCGCCCTTCGCGAGATCGAGCGCGCAGGCCTGCGCCTGGATCGATTCGGCCAGCGCGGCGCGCTCGCGCGTCTCCTCCGGGGGCAGCGCGCGCCAGCGCTCGATGGCCGCCTTGAGGTCCACCAGGTCGCGGTACAGACCGGCCTGCGCGACGGGCGGAGTGAGGTAGCTGATCAGGGTGGCGCCCGCGCGGCGCTTGGCGATGGTGCCCTCGGACGGATTGTTGGAGGCGTACAAGTACAGGTTGGGAAGATCGCCGATCAGCCGCTCGGGCCAGCACTCGCCCGACAGCCCGGCCTGCTTGCCGGGCATGAACTCCAACGCACCGTGCGTGCCGAAGTGCAGCACCGCGTGCGCAGCGAAGTCCTCGCGCAGGAAGCGGTAGAAGGCGCTGAAGGCGTGCGTCGGCGCGAAACCCTTGTCGAACAGCAGACGCATGGGATCGCCCTCGTGCCCGAAGGCCGGCTGCACGCCGACGAAGACGTTGCCGAAGCGCTCGCCCAGCACGAACACGCCGGCGCCGTCGCTCTGGTGACGACCGGGCGCCGGACCCCACTGCGACTCGATCTGCGCCAGCCATTTTTCGCGGCGCACGTGCTCGTCGGTGGCGACGCGCTGGTGGACGTTGGCGAGTGCGCCGAAGCGTTCGCGGTTGCCCTGCGTGATGCGCTCGCGCAGCGCATCCACGCTGTCCGGGACGTCCACGGTGTAGCCGGCCTGGCGCATCGCGACCAGGGTGCGATGCAGGGATTCGAACACCGACAGGTGCGCCGCGGTTCCGGTGCTGCCGGCATTGGGCGGAAAGTTGAAGAGCACGATCCCGACCCGGCGCTCGCACGGCGGCGTGCGTCGCAGTGCGATCAGACGCGCCACGCGCGCGGCGAGCGCATCGGCGCGCTCCGGGTGCGCCTGCATGTCGTGCGCACGATCCACCGGTGCGCTGCTGGATCGACCCCCGAACACCAGCGGCGAGGTCGCGCCGTCCAGTTCCGGGATGGCGACCATCATCGTCGCCTCCACCGGAAGCAGCCCGCGCTCGGAGGACTGCCACTGCTCCAGGGTCTGAAACTCGAGCGGGTGTGCGGCGAGGTAGGGTACGTCGAGCGCGGCCAGCATCTCCTCTGCCGCGCGCGCGTCGTTGTAGGCGGGTCCGCCGACCAGCGAGAAGCCGGTGAGCGAGACGATGGCATCGACCAGCGGCCTGCCGTCTCGCACGAAGAATTCTTCCACTGCCGGGCGCGCATCCAGGCCGAAGGAAAACGCGGGAACCGCGCGCATGCCACGGGCCTCCAGCGCCGCGATCACCCCGTCGTAGTGGGCAGTGTTGCCCGCCAGTACGTAGGAGCGCATGACCAGCACGCCGACCGTGCCGGCGCGCCCCGCTCCCGGGATGGCCTGCGGGTCGTCGCCGATGCGCCCGCGCATGCGCGGGTGATACAGACCGGTTTCGGGATACTCCTGCGGCGCCTGAACCTTCAGGATCCCGCGCAGGCCCCGGCGCGGACCGTCCGCATAGCGATCGACCAGGAAGCGCACGAGGTTGGCGACGTTGTCGTCGGAGCCGGCCAGCCAGTACTGCAATCCAAGGAAGTAGGCGCGCACGTCCTGTGCCGTGCCCGGGATGAAGCGCAGAATCTGCGGGATGCGCCGCAGCATGCGCATCTGCTGCGCGCCGGCGCTGCCGCGCTTGGCATCGCCGCCCCCTTGCCCCTTGCCGCCGCGCAGGCGCTTGAGTAGCGCCAGCGCGCCGCCTTCGCTGCCATCCATCGTGAACCGGCCCAGGCGCGTCAGTCGGACCACCTCTCCCGCGGACATGCAGGCGAGCATCGCGTCGCAGCGCTCGCGCCGCGCCTGCAGGGCGCCCAGCACGGGCTGTATGTGCTCTTCCATGAACAGCATGCTCGCGAACACGATGTCCGCGCGCGCGATGTCCTCGCGGCAACGCTGCAGCGCCGCCGGATCCTCGCCCCACTCCGCCGCTGCGTGCAGCTCGAGGCTGAGTCCCGGCATCTCGCGGCGCAGCGTGTGCCGGGCACGCTGGACCGCGCTGGTCAGGTGGCTGTCCAGCGTGACGATGACCACGCGCACCTCGATGTGCGCGGCCGCTTCAGCGTCCGAAGTGCGCTTTCGCATCGTAGAGCGTGTCCACGGTGATGGTGCCCAGACCGTTGGCCTGGGCGAACTTCTCGGTGTTGCGGCGCGCCTTGCCGCGAACGAAGAAGGGCACCTTGTGCAGTTCACGCTCCGCTTCGCTCGTCCACGCGGGCGACCGCTCCGCGGCCGTCGACACCGTGTTGCGATCGCTGTCATGACACTGCACTTCGCGCTGCGCGCCAGCGCGTTGGCCGGTCTGACCGAGGTGCGAGGCGCGCGCGCCGTCGTTGAACTCGAAGTCGTCCCGGAACATCTGCAGCAAGTGCTCCTCCAGGCCCATCACCAGGGGATGCACCCAGCTGTCGAACAGCACGTCCGCGCCGCCGAAACCGCACACCGGGCTGTAGCGCGCCGGCATGTCCTGCACGTGGATCGGTGCCGAGATCACCGCACAGGCGATCCCGAGCCGCTTGGCGATGTGCCGCTCCATCTGCGTGCCGAGAACCAGTTCGGGCGCGGCCTCGGCGATCGCCTTCTCGACCTCGAGATAGTCGTCGGTGATCAGCGGTTGCACGCCGTACCGCCCGGCGGCCTCGCGCACCTCGCGAGCGAATTCGCGGCTGTAGGTGCCAAGACCGACGATGGTGAAGCCCATCTCGTCGCTCGCCACGCGCGCGGCCGCCACTGCGTGGGTCGCGTCGCCGAACACGAACACGCGCTTGCCGGTCAGATAGGTCGAGTCGATCGAGCGCGTGTACCAGGGCAGGCGCGATTGCGACGCGCCCAGGCGCGCCACGCCAACGTGCTCGCCTGACAGCACGGGCGCCGGATCCACGCCGGCCAGCCTCGCGACCTCGATGACGAAGTCGCGCGTGGCCCCCACGCCCATGGGGAAGACGGTGGTGTGGGGCATCCCGAAGCTGCGCTGCATCCAGGTGGAAGTGGTGCGCGAGATCTCCGGATAGAGGTCGATGTTGAAGTCCGCGTGCGGCAGGCGCTCGATGTCGGCGCGCGTGGCGCCCAGCGGCACGATCGCATTGAGCTCGATGCCCAGCTGCTCGAGGAGACGGTCGATCTCGACCACGTCGTCGCGGCAGCGAAAGCCGAGCGATGTCGGGCCAAGCAGGTTCGCGCTCGGCCGCACGCCCGGTGCGCGCGGCGCGCGCGATGCGCCGGCCGCCGGAACCGAGCCGGCGAGCACGCTGCGCACGATCCGGTACAGCGTCTCAGCGGCGCCCCAGTTCTCTTTCTTGGAGTAGGCGGGAAGATCGAGGCCGACCACCGGCATGGACAGTCCCATGCCCTGCGCCAGCGCGCCGGGTTGGTCCTGGATCAGTTCGGCCGTGCACGATACCCCGACGAGCAGGATCTCGGGCGCGAAGCGCGCGCACGCATCCGACACCGCCGCCTTGACCAGATTGGCGGTGTCTCCGCCCAGATCGCGCGCCTGGAAGGTGGTGTAGGTGACGGGCGGGCGCCGGTCGTCGCGCTGGATCATGGTGAAGAGCAGATCGGCATACGTGTCGCCCTGGGGCGCGTGCAGCACGTAGTGCACGCCTTGCATGGAGGCGGCGATGCGCATCGCCCCGACGTGCGGCGGTCCTTCGTAGGTCCAGAGCGTGAGCTGCATGGCCGCTAGACCTTGAGCCGCTCGCGGCGCTCGAGCGGACGGGCGAAGATCTCGGCGAGATCGCCTGCCTGCTCGAAGCCGTGGATCGGCGTGAACACCAGTTCGACCGACCATTTCGTCGCGAAGCCCTCGGCCTCGAGCGGATTGGCCAGACCCAACCCGCACACCACCAGGTCGGGGCGTGCGGTGCGTACACGATCGAGCTGGTTTTCCACGTGCTGTCCTTCGGACAGGCGCGTCTGCGGGGGCAGCAGCTCGAGCTCCGCGCTCACCATCTGCCTGTCGAGATAGGGGGTGCCGATCTCCAGCAGGTTCATGCCGAGTTCGCGGTGGAGGAAGCGGGCCAGCGGGATCTCGAGCTGCGAGTCCGGCAGCATGAACACCGTGCGCCCTTCCAGGCGCGTCCTGTGACGGGCGAGCGCTTTGCGTGCGCGTGCCGCCGCCGGCTGGGTTGCCGTCTCGGCCTGCGCCTGGCCGATTCCCCACTCGCGCGCGGCGGCGTGCAGCCAGGCCGCGGTGCCTTCCGCGCCGAACGGGTAGGGCGCGTCCAGGACGCGTGCACCGCGCGAGACCAGTGCGCGCACGGTCTGGCCGTTGAATGGCTGGGCAAGCAGCAGCAGGGTGTTCGGCCCCACGGCGGGCAGGCGGTCGGCACGACGAGCCGGGAAGAATGCCACTGTATCGATCCCCAGCTCATCGAAGCAGCGGCGGAACTGATCCTCCACGACGTCGGCCAGGCAGCCGACCACCAGCAGCTGACGTGCGTCCGTGCGCGGCAGCAACGGCACCATGGCCTGCAACGCGTTGTCTTCGCCCTGCGTGAACGTGGTCTCGATGCCCGAGCCCGAGTAGCTGAGCACGCGCACGCGCGGAAGCAGGCGGCGGTTGAGGCGTTCTGCCGCCTTCGCCAGGTCGAGCTTGATGACCTCCGACGGGCAGGAACCGACCAGGAACAACGTGGAGATGTCGGGGCGGCGTTCGAGCAGCGTCACGCAGATACGGTCGAGCTCGTCGTTCGCGTCGGCCAGTCCGGCCAGATCGCGATCGCCGAGGATGGCGGTCCCGAAGCGCGGCTCGGCGAAGATCATGACGCCCGCCGCAGACTGGATCAGATGCGCGCAGGTGCGTGAACCGACCACGAGGAAGAAGGCGTCCTGCAGCTTGCGGTGCATCCACACGATGCCGGTCAGGCCGCAGAACACCTCGCGCTGTCCGCGCTCGCGCAGCACGGCACCGTCT
>CAYLTE010000172.1:0-9257 GCA_964386195.1 uncultured Burkholderiales bacterium
CTCACGTCACGGTAGATGCGCTCGACCGGGAAGTCGCTGACGTATCCATAGCCGCCGTGGATCTGGATTGCATCCGAGCAGACTTTCTCGGCGACCTCCGAGGCGAACAGCTTCGCCATCGACGCTTCTTTCAGGCAGGGTCGGCCGGCATCCTTGAGAGCCGCCGCGTGCCACACGAGCTGCCGTGCCGCCTCCAACCGGGTAGCCATGTCCGCAAGGCGGAAGCTGACCGCCTGGTGCTCGAAGATCGCCTTGCCGAACGCCTCCCGCTGGTGCGAGTAGACATGCGCGGCCTCGAATGCCGCCCGCGCCATGCCGACTGCCTGTGCGGCGATGCCGATGCGCCCCGCCTCCAGGTTCGATAGCGCGATGCGATAACCGTCCCCTTCTTCGCCGAGCAGATGATCGAGGGGAATCGCGCAATCCTCGAAGAGGATCTGTGCGGTGTCGGATGCGCGTTGTCCCATCTTCTCCTCGATACGCGCGACGACGTAGCCCGGGGTCGAGGTGGGCACCAGGAAACAGGAGATACCCTTCTTTCCAGCGCTGCGATTGGTTACTGCGAACACGATTGCGACGTCGGCTTCCTTGCCAGTGGTGATGAACTGCTTCACGCCGTTGAGAATCCACCGATCGCCTTCGCGCCGTGCGCTGGTGCGAATGGCGGATGCATCGGAGCCCACGTGCGGTTCCGTCAGGCAGAAGCACCCGAGCATGTCGCCGCGTGCGAGCGGCCGCAGGTAGCGTGTCTTCTGAGATTCAGAGCCAAAACGCAGCGGGATGCCGCAGGCGAGCGAGTTCTGCACCGAGACGATGGTCGACGTCGCGCCGTCCCCGGCGGCGATCTCCTCGAGCGCAACCACCAGGGAGAGGTAGTCGAGTCCTGCTCCGTCCCACTCCTCCGGCACTACCATGCCCATTGCACCGAGATCGCCAAGCGCCTTCAGCGCTTCTCTGGGAAAGACGTGGTCCCGGTCCCATTGCGCGGCGTAGGGAGCGAGCCGATCGCGCGCAAACGCGCGCATGGTGTCGCGGATCAACTGCTGTTCTGAGGTGAGGAGCATCGCACCACGTCATCGATGAAACGCAAGCAGCCGCCTCCCGGGCGAGTCGTATCGAGCGCCACGATGATGCGCGTACGCCGCTGCGTTTCGGTTGAAATGGCCAGCCATATAAAGCGAGAGTCTACCGGGTATGGCATCGATCGACGCCGACCTTTCGCGCTGTGGAATCGCCGCATCCGAGTCACCCATCAGGCAGTTCGGTGACGACGCGTCCACTCGTAGAAGAGGAGCGTGGCGGCAGACGCCGCATTGAGCGATTCGACTCCCTCCGCCATCGGGATGCGCACCTGCAGAGTCGCACAGGCCAGCAACTCCGGCGAGATCCCTCTCCCTTCGGCGCCGATCACGATTGCGCAACCCTCTTCCAGCGGTGCATCGAACAAGGAGGTCTCGCCCGTCGCACAGGCGGCGACGACCTGCCCCGGATGAGTGCGTGCAACCTCGGGAAGCGACTGCCGGTCGCGGATGGTTATCCGAAACTGCGCGCCCATGCCCCCCCGAAGGCAGCGCGGAGACCACGGATCGGCGCACGCCGGGGACAGGTGGACCTCACCGCTCCCGGCGGCTGCCGCACTGCGCAGGATGGCCCCAAGGTTTCCCGGGTCCTGAATGCCGTCGAGCAGAACCGCGAACCGCCCCTTATCGGTTTCTGCGGAAGGTGCGGGCATCGGCGCGAGCGCCATGATCCCGGTTGGCGTATCGACCGGCGACAGTGCATCGAAGAGACGATCGGCCACGGTCACGACGTCGTCGTCCTCGATGCGTGTGCGCAGGCAACGCACTTCACGGTGTTCCGCGGCGTCCTCGCGTATCAGGAGCTGGACGCCGTGCGGTCCGAACGCGGCAAGGTAGGCTTCGATCAGGTGGGTGCCGTCGAGGACGATGAGACCGGCGGCACGCCTTTCACGCGCCGACGACACGAGTCGTGCGATGTGCTTGAAGCGGGGGTTGTCCCGGGACTGCAGATGTCTCAATTGCACTTACGGCGACAGCGGCCGTACTGCGAGATCCACAGGGATGGGATTGCTCGTCCCGTACGCGGCGACAGCAAGTAGTACGGCGGTGACGAGCAGCAACGCAATGAAGGTGGCGCCGCGCTCGGCACCGGTGGCGACCTGCTCGTTGCGGCGCACGGCAGTCTGGCGCTTGGTGAGGGGGTACGCGCGTCTGTCGGAGCTGGACCGTCGATTCTGCTCCGAATGCGTCGCAGCTTTGCGTCGTTCGATGCCGCTTCGCTGGTCCGCCCAGCGCGCTCGGGCCATAGCGCGCTCGCGCGACCACTCGTCGATGGCAATCGAACCGGACGATCCGCACTGGATGTCGTGCAATCGATCGGCGCTAAACCAGTGCGTGCCGTCAGGACTGATGGATGCGCCGGCGGGCAATCGGCCGAGCGCCCGCTCCTGGTGCAGGACTCCGACTGGAAACGGTCCGGAGTGGGTGTTGCCCCGGCATACGAACCAGAGCCTGGGGGGCTGAGAGTCTAATGGCATACGACGATTGCGTTCCGTTCAGCTGCGTGCCTTCTGAAGCGCCACTGAAAGCGTCATGGCGATAGTCTTGAAGGCATTGTAGCCGCTCTCGTCCAGGGTGTCCGACCCGCTTCCACTGTCGGCAAACAGCACGGCATCGGGGACCCCGTTTCCCTGAAGTCCCATTGCGTAGAATGAACGCTTGCCAAGCCGCTCGCGCACGCCGGCTGGCAGCAGTGCCTGCAGCTTGTTCGTCTGGGCAGGGCGATACCACAGCGCCTGGCTCTTCTCTCGGAGCCGGTCGAACAAGGAGGCATCTCCCACCTCGAAGCTCAGTTCTCCCGGCAGCAACCCGACGTCGAGCATGAGCGCGTGCGCCGTCTCGATCCGCCTGGTGCGTGGCTCGAATGCGCCGAGCCAGATGCGCCGCAATCCCAGTCCCTGTTCCAGCGCATAGAAGGCGACCGCAACCAGCGCGCGAGCAGAGCCCGGGGCAGGCTGACTGCTGGCCATCTGATCGAGGCAGCGCTTCACCAACGCGTCCCGTGCGATCTCGCTTTGCGCGCTGCTCCTGTATTCCTGTTGAGGCCACTCGCCAGGGAGCATCGGAATCCACGCAGCTGCAGGCTGCACGCCGTAGTTTCGCCAGTTCCGTGCAGCATGCAGAACGCATTGCCGTACGGCGCGCCGCACCTGCTCGGGCGCCAGGCTCACGACCCGTTCGAGCCCCTTGTAGTCATCGGGAAGAGCGGGGTCGTACCACCCGTGCGCGCTGTGGCGGGCCAGCGCCACGCAATGACGCACCGTCTGTACGCGAGGATGTTCTGAATGCGCATCGTCCATCAAGGACTGCAGCAGCTGTGGCAGTCGCCATTCCCGTGCCAGTGCCAATTGCAGATCGGCGAGCGAGAATCCGAGCACGATGCGCTGCGCCGATGCGCTGCGCAATCCGGGATGGCAAGTGAGCATGCGTTCCAGTTGCAGCGTCACTTCCGGCACCGTGCACCACATCAGCATCTCGGCGAGATCGTGCAGGAGCGCTGCAATGGTGACCTCTTCCGACTCCATGTCGTGGCGCAATGCCGAGAAATGCCGGGCAGTGACCGCAGCCTGGTAAGCCCGGCTGATGACTGCCCGCGTCCCGGCGAGAGCCTGCGGATGCTTGGCGAGCACGTCCTCGAGAACCAGCGGCTTGTCGAACTCCCGGAAGAAGGGGCCGACGCCATGCATCATGATCGCGTGCTCGACCGTGGTGACCTCGGTCGGCTGCCGGGCGCGAAGGCGCGACTGCGAGAAGCGCAGCACGCTCAGCGTCATGAGCGGATCGCGCAGCACAACTGCCGCGAGATCGCGCGCCGTGACGCGTTCCTCCTCTGCGCGCAGCTGCCTCAGGCGTGCCGCGGTGCCGGCCAGGATCGGGATGCGATACCCGCCCAGCCGTGGGACCCAGTGCGCGAGCCCCTGCATCGTCGTCAGCTCACATGCGCCAGACGTACAGGGCGCGAGAGTCCCGCCCGGGAAGCCCGATGACGCGATCGGGGCGGATCCCATCGACGGCGAAGCTGTTGCTCACGAGGAGGCTTCCAGGCTTCATCTGCGCACGCGCCTTTTGCCACAGCGGTGCCATGGCGACCGGGGAGAGGAAGGCGTAGACGAGGTCGTAGCGTGCGAGGTCGTGCTTCCAGAAATCCGCGTGAACCGCTTGCGCATTCGCCAGCCGCCGAAGACGCAGCCATGCGACCAGTGATGGCACCGGTGCCAGTTCGAGACCGGTCACGCGGGCATTCGGGCAGGCGCGCGCCGTGCGGGCGACCACGCCTCCGAATCCGCAGCCCAGGTCCAGCACCTGGGCACCTTCGCCAGGGACCAACTGCAGCAGTTCCACACAGGCCTCGCGGCTGCTCAGGTAAAGCGGCACGCGCGTGCGGAACGTACTCCAGTACAGCAGGCCCAGGACCGCGAAGCCCGCGAGGTACCACAGGGGAGCGACAGGTTGCGGCGCGAGCACGAGCACGATCGGGATGAACAGCAAATTGATGGGCATCCACCATATCGGCAGTCCCAGCAGGCGCCCGATTGCGCTCGCGGCGACTCCTTCGATGAGGGCAGCCACGGACAGTGGCAGGCCGATGCCCAGGGCAGGCATCAGGAACACCCCTCCCAGCGCGATCGCATGCGCGAGCAGCGCAACCGGCAGAGGCGCAACCGGCGCGCGGGCGGCCGGGGAGTCCGTGGCCAGATCAGCCGTGCGGGGCGTCGACATCGGGGGGCTCCGGTGGCGCAATCACGTCTTGTGGCGCGACCCGGCTGTGGGCTGGTTTCTCTGCTTCGACCACGCCGCCGTCGTTCATCGCCGCCTCTTCGGCCTTCTTGTTCATGACGATGATGCTGACGCGGCGGTTGACGGGGTCGTGCGCATCTGTGGGATTGAGCAGCACCGATGAGGCGAGGCCGATCACCCGCGCGATGCGGCTCTCCTGCATCCCTCCCGCCAGCAGTTCACGGCGCACTGCATTGCCGCGATCGGCGGAAAGCTCCCAGTTGCTGTAGCCGCGCTCGCCGCCGAAGTACTGGGTGGCGTCCGTATGTCCAGACAGGCCGATCCGGTTGGGAACGTCGTTGAGCAGCGCGCCGATCTCGCGCACGATCTCGCGC
The DNA here is from genome assembly GCA_964386195.1 of uncultured Burkholderiales bacterium. GTDB lineage: Bacteria > Pseudomonadota > Gammaproteobacteria > Burkholderiales > SHXO01 > SHXO01. The sequence continues at coordinate 5,192 of CAYLTE010000172.1, forward strand.
GTATAGGGTTGCAGCTCCGCGCTGCCGATTGCGAACATTGGACGGTTCTGCTCGTCCACGATCTGGATGCGCAGGCCTTCGGTGGTGATGTCGATGAGAAGTTGATGCCGGAACTGGCTGAGGACCGGATTCGCCGCGATCGCGGCTTCCACCTTGTCCTTGAGCAGGCGAAGGCGTTCCATTTCGGCGCGGGCGAGCTGCGCTTCCAGCTGCTTGGTGTCGGTGACCTTGCGGCCGCTGGTGTGGTCGCCCGCCTTCTTCTGGCCGTCCGCGCGGGTCAGGTCGGTGCCGCCGCCCTTGATGATCGAGGTCGTGTCGCCCGCTCCGGAGCCTCCCATGAGCGACACCTTGAGCGGCGTCTGGAAGTACTCGGAGATTCCCTGCAGGTCGGCGCGAGTGGTCGAGCCGAGGAGCCACATGAGCAGGAAGAACGCCATCATCGCCGTAACGAAGTCGGCGTACGCGATCTTCCAGGCGCCGCCGTGATGGCCGTGACCGCCCTTCTTGATGCGTTTGACGATGATGGGCCGTTGGGAGTCGTCGCTCATGGCCCGGACTTACTTGCCCTTGCGTTGCTTGACTTCTTCTTCGAGCTCGCTGAAGCTCGGCCGTTCAGTCGAATAGAGCACCTTGCGCCCGAACTCGACGGCGACCTGGGGAGCGTATCCGTTGAGACTCGCGAGCAGCGTGACCTTGATGCACTGGAGCATCTTCGTCGCCTCGGTCAGCTTGTGCTCGAGCAGGGTCGCGATGGGGCCGACGAATCCGTAGGCCAGAAGAATTCCGAGGAAGGTGCCGACCAGCGCGGCAGCGATGAGTTTCCCGAGCTCCGCAGGCGGGAGGCCCACGGACTCCATCGTGTGCACCACGCCCATGACCGCAGCCACGATACCGAAAGCGGGAAGGCCGTCGGCAAGCTTGTTCACCGCGGTGATGGGAATCTCGCCTTCGTGGTGATGCGTTTCGATCTCGACATCCATGAGGTTCTCGATTTCGAAGGCATTCAGGTTCCCGCCAACCATCAGTCGCAGATAGTCGGTGATGAACTCCATCGCGTGGTGGTCGGACAGGATCTTGGGATACTTGCTGAAGATCGGGCTCTGCGCGGGGTTGTCCACGTCCGATTCGACCGACATCAGCCCTTCCTTGCGAACCTTGGAAAGGATGTCGTAGAGCAGCGAGAGCAGCTCCATGTAAAGCGCCTTGGTGTACTTGGACCCCTTCAGCGCGGTCGGCAAGGTCTTCAGCGTGCCCTTGATCACCTTGCCCGAGTTACTGACGACGAACGCACCGAGCGCCGCACCGCCGATCATGATCAGTTCGACCGGCTGGAACAGCGAGATCAGGTGGCCCCCGGCCATGGCAAAGCCGCCGAGCACGGCTGCCAGGATGATGATGTAGCCGACGATGACCGACATGAGTTCTGGTTGGTGCCCGGGCGGGTCTGTGCGAGGAGGCTCGTGGACATGCGCGCCGCAGCGCAGCGCTCGACATCCTTAACGGAGCGCGCGACGACGACTTTAGGCGCCCCCGGAGGGGTCGGGGCAGCGTCGGCACAGTGGTTGCCGAGGGCTCCGATCATGTCTGCCGCCTCCCCGCCGCACACCCCCGACGAGTCGGATCGCCGCCGCGGCAGCAGCCGGTCGGGCGCTGCACGCCCTGGGTCGAGGTGGCACGGCGTGTGGCGCGTGCTGTCCTGGGCCTTCGTTGCGCTGGTTTGCGTGCTCGTCGTGCGCCATGCCCTGAAGACCGACTGGCGAGCCGTGGGCGATGCGCTGCGGCAGGCGTCGGCGGCCGATCTCGTGCTGGCCGCCTTGCTGGCCGGGATCAGCCACCTCCTGTACACGACCTTCGACCTGATCGGGCGCCACCAGACGAGGCACGGTCTAAGCGTTCGTCAGACCCTGGGCGTCGGCTTCGTCAGCTATGCGTTCAACCTCAACTTCGGCGCGCTGATCGGCGGCGTCGGCTTCCGATTCCGGCAATACGCGCAGCTGGGGTTGCGCGCCCCGGTGATCTCGCAGATCCTCGCCCTGAGCGTGCTGACCAACTGGGTCGGGTACTTCCTGGTTGGCGGTGTGCTGTTCATTGCGAAACCGCCTGCGCTGCCCGAGGACTGGGGCCTGTCTATCTGGGGATTGAGGGCAATCGGCGCAGGCCTGCTCGCGGGCGTGGCGGTCTACTTTCTGGTCTGCGCAATCTCCGGGGGTCGGGCGCTACGCTGGCGCGGACGAAGCCTCCACTTGCCGACGCTTCCCCTCGCCGTGCTGCAGGCATCTCTGTCGTCCTGCAACTGGCTGGTGGCTGCGGGCATCGTGTACGTGCTTCTGGGCGAGATCGACTACGCGCTGGTCACCAGTGTCTTCCTGACCGCGGCCGTGGCGGGTGCCATGGCGCACGTCCCGGCTGGACTGGGTGTGCTCGAAGCGGTGTTCATCGCCCTGCTCGGACACGAGATGCCGTCGACCAGCATTCTCGCGGCACTGCTGGCCTATCGCGCCATCTACTATCTGGGTCCGCTTGCACTAGCCGGCGTCGTGCTGGTAGTGTCGAGGAAGTCCAAACGCGCACGACGCGCGCGAATATCCTCTTCGCAGCGAGCCTGAGTGAAGCGGCGTGTCCAATCGACGAATTCGGGGTCCGCGAGGCGGACGCGGAAGTCGTCGACGTCGGTGAAGGCGTAACGAGGCTCGACGAGTCGCATCTCCCGAGTGCGCGACGGCCCGCTGGAGGGAAGCAGTCCTGCCCGTAGTGCAGCATCCACTGCGTCTTCCGCCATGCGCCGGTACGTAGTCCATTTTCCTCCGACGACGGTCACGAGATTGCCGAGTTCGATCAGGACTACGTGCTCTCGTGACAGACGAGACGTTTCCTGACGGCGTTCGATCGAGAGTAGGGGGCGCAGCCCACTGAAGGCCGCCTGAACATCACTTTCAGTCGGCTTGCGCTCCAGGTACCCGGCGGCTGTGTCAAGGAGGAACCGGACCTCCAGACGGCTGGGTCGAGGGTCGAGCGGTGTATCGCTTCGAGCGAGGTCAGTAGTGCCGATCAGCAAAGCACCGTACCAAGGCAGCACGAAGAGCACTCTGCCGTCGGAGGTACGCGGAACGAGCATCGCTGCTTGTCCGGGCATGAATCGCCTGTCGACGACCACGTGCGATCCCTGGCTCACCGTCGATACGGGCCGAACGCTCGATAGGGCGTCCGCGCGCAGCGCATCGGCCCATGGTCCCGCCGCATTGAACACACACCCGGTCGTCAACTCGAATCGCTCACCGGTTTCCGCATCGCGCGCAACAACGCATGCAATACGGCCATCGCTCTGTTTGAACTGCTCGCAGGTCACGTAATTGACAGCCACGGCGCCCAGCGCGCACGCCGTCTGCATGAGGGCGATGGCCATGGCTGCATCGTCGAACTGTGCGTCCCAGTATGAGACCCCTCCTCGCAGCCCCTTTTGGCTTACGCCAGGCAGGCGTTGCACCGTGTCGCGCCGCGTCAACCATCGTGTGGGTCCGAGACTTGCGCTGCCAGCCAATTGGTCGTAAAGACCTAGCCCGGCACGCAAGAGCGCGCGTTCACCGACGCGATAGCAAGGGACGACGAATTCAAGCGGACGCACCAGGCCAGGGGCGATTCGCGACAGCACGGCGCGCTCTGCCAGCGCTTCGCGCACGAGCGCAAAGTTTCCCTGGGCCAGATAGCGCACGCCGCCGTGAATCAGCTTGGAACTTCGGCTCGAGGTTCCGCTGGAAAAATCCCGCTGCTCGATCAATGCCACGCGCATGCCGCGCGCCGCTGCGTCCACGGCGATGCCCAGGCCAGTCGCGCCGCCACCGATGACCACTGCGTCCCACCGCATCGGGGCGCGTAACTGACCGAGAAGACGATCGCGGGAGAGCGGTTGCGCTGCGGGGGCAATCATCGTGACTGGGTGGTTTATCGGCCTAAGCGTCAGGATGAGTGCACTGTGTGCCCGGAGCCGGAATCGAACCGGCATGGCTTGCGCCGAGGGATTTTAAGTCCATCACGCACCCTGCGCGCAGTACGCTCCCCCTCTGAATTG
>CAYLTE010000173.1:0-9249 GCA_964386195.1 uncultured Burkholderiales bacterium
GCACCTGCTCATGCGCGGCATCCTGCCGGGCGGTCCCTCGCGCTGGCTGGCCTTCCTGTCCACGCTACCTCGCTCGCCTCGCCAGTTGCCGGCGGTGATCTCCGACTGGATCACCGGTCTGTCGATGAGAGAGTACGTGCGGCGCCGCTTCGATACCGGGACCGGCGCGCCGGCCTCGGCGCAGCGCAGGGTGCGCAGCCTGGTGCGCACGCTCGCCCGGTATCGCGAGAACGGCGTCGGGTTGCGTGTGGGAGCGGATGCGCGCCACGTCGAGATCTCACTGTCCGAGGGCGTGGACCAGCGCTTCTTCGCGCGTGTCGCGCCGCGTCTCGAGCGTGTGCTGCGCGATGGCCGGGCGACCCTGGCGCTGCACGTTGACACGTTGCGAGCCCAGCACGCGCCGGCACTGCAGACAATGCTCGCTCGCATCGCGCGCCACGGCGATCGGGTGTCGGTGTCGGTGCCAGAATCGTGGCGCACCCGGCTGCAGGTGGACTCCTCGGTGTTCCGGCTGGTGCTCTCGCCATCGGTGTCCTGAGGGAGGATAGGGCCGACCCCTAGTTCGGCCTCAGACGGCATCCTTACTCGAAGCACCCGCCGACATCAGAAAAGCGTCCGAAAAGCATGCCTCGTCGGGCAGTCCCTGCGCGAGGAATGCCGGTCGCGCTGCTTCCACCATCTGCACCGATCCACACGTGTAGACCTCGTAGCCGGACAGGTTCGGATGTTCGGCCAGGATCGCTTCGTGCACGAGGCCGATGCGGCCGCTCCAATTGTCCCGCGGACTTGGCTCGGAGAGCACGGGTACGAAGCGGAAGTTCGGGTGCGTTCGTGCCCAGCCCTCCACCAGATCCCGCTCGTACAGGTCTTCGGCATGGCGCACCCCCCAGTACAGAATCATCGGGCGCGCGATGCCGGATCGGAAAGCCTCCTGGAGCATGCTCTTGACGGGGGCGAATCCGGTGGCACCGACAACGAAGATCAGCGGACGGACGCCGTCACGCAACTGAAACTCCCCGAACGGCCCTTCTATGGTCAAACGATCCCCAAGCCGGAGCGACTCGAATACCCGCGTAGTGAAACGCCCGCCAGGAACCAGTCGCACGTGCATCTCGACTTCCTCGCGCACTCCAGGCGCAGCGGCGAAAGAGAATGCGCGCCGCGCGCCGTCCTCGAGAATCACATTGAAGTACTGCCCGGCGCGATAGCGCATGTCCGCACCCGCTGGCAGGCGCAGATGCAGGATCATGACCTCCGGCGAGGCGCGGCGCATGGATGCAACCGCGACCTCCAGCGTTGGCGTCCGGGCCGCCTCGCCCAGCGCACCCGACTCAATCTCGACCTCCACGTCGGTGAGGGCCGTACACACGCATAGGAGGGCACCTCCGAAGCGGCGCTCGTCATCCGACAACACGCTCTTCTGATAGGGCCCGTGGCACACCTCTCCATTCAGGATGGTGGCCTTGCATACGCCACACCCACCGTTGCGACATTCGTATGGCATTGCCACGCCAGCGCGCAAGCCAGCTTCCAGGAGCGTCTCGTCCTGGCGCACCGCGATCTCCCGGTTACCGGGATGCAGTGTCATACGAGCACCTTGCCCGGCGCGGCGTGGCGGAAGCCAGGGCAAGACGAGTAGCAGTGCGGTCGTCCCCACCAGCAGAAGCCAGACCGTGTCGCGCGACCAGGCATACATCAGGGGCAAGGTGGCCAGCAGGTACCAATCGAGCCGCAGCGACGCCGGCACCAAGGACAGGTCCGCCGGCGCATGACTCTGGACGGGAAGCGCGAGCGACACCACGATCAGGGTCGCGAGCAGCGGCAGGGCGACGGCGCGGGGCGGATTGGTCGAGGCGCGGGGCACGCGCTGGATATGGACCCACAGGAACAGCAGCAGGGTGAGTGGAACCCCGATGTGGATGAAAGTCAGCAAAGAAAACAGGCGATCGTTGACGCTGTCCTGATAGATGAAGTTGCGCACCAGCACGCCGCCGAACAGCGGAAGCCAATCGAGGAACTCCGCCGTCGCGACCACCACGAACTGTGCCAGTTCATCCCACGGCAGCATGTAGCCGTTGATGCCTGAGACGTAGATCAGCCACAGAAGGAGCACGCCACTGACCCAGGAGAACCACCTGAAGCCGCGGTAGCGGTCGAAGCTGAAATGTCGCAGCATGTGCAGCAGCATGGTCACCACCATGCCGTCCGAGGCATAGCGGTGCAGGCCGCGCACCAACGTCCCTATCCGGAACTGCTCCTCGGTGATCCTCCGCACCGATTCGTACGCACCGTTGACTCCGGTGTCGAAGAAGATGAATAGGTACAGCCCGCTGGCTGCGACGACCCAGAACAGGAAAAATGCGATCTCACCCAGGTGATAGAAGGGATTGAGGCGCTCGCCGAAAGCGGCATTGAACCACGCCTCGATCCGCATGAAGCAGGCCTGGCCGACCGCCTGAACTTGCCGCAGCAATCCGTCCACCTTGTCGGAGTAAAGAGCGGGCCGGACGCCTCGTCCGGCCCACAAATCCCCGCACCTGACCGCATCGACGGGGGCATCGCCCTGGTCCGCAGAGCGATGTTGGCTTCGGGCGGCCACCGGCGGTGACGGAGAGTCCAGCAAGCAGACCTCGCGCATGTACTTCGATTGCGACGTCCGCGATCAGAATGTAGGGTCGACGGTCCGCTGCCGCCTTAATTCAGGTTAAGAGGCACGCCTCCCGGGCACCCACCGTGCAGCGGCGTCAGTGGACACCCTCCCAGCCGGGGTGGTCGAAGTACTGTGGATACCGGTTAAGCGCCTGAATGACGCGCACTGCGCCTGCCCGCGCCTGCTGCAGGTCCCCTTCTCGCATGTCATCGGCGCCGCCAATGATCTGCATCAGAAGAACGTGTAGGTTGGCGTCGGCATCGGCGGGCAGCTTGCAGTTTGCGACGATGTGCGCAAGCTGGCCGTCGATCTGTTGCGCGAGTGCCTTGTAGGCTGCCGCCGGCTGGGTGCGGGCGTGTATGGCGGGATGGTCTGCCTGCAGCGCGTCCCGGATGGCGGTCATTGCCTCCCGCAACGGCGCGTCCGTCGCCCACTTGTTGCCGTGATCGAGCTGGAGCGTCTGTGCCGCGCCTTCGTGGCCGTGATCGTGTTCCTGTGCGCGCACCCAGGAAACCGGCAACGCCGTCAGTGCGACGGCGAGAACGATCCAAACCGACCTCAGAGTCGCTCGATGAGACAAGTTGCGCATGTGGTCTCCTACTGATACGAAGGACGCGCCGCGTTCCGATTGCTCATGCAGGCAACGACGCGCCCGTTTCATGATGTGGTTAGCGCGCTACGCCTCACTCAGTCCCGCGAGTGAAAAGGTAGTTGTTCTCGGCGTGTGGAATGTGGCAGACGAAACAGGCCTGGCCACCGTCCTTGACCACTTTCTGTTCGGGGTTTCCTCCCTTGAATGCCTGGAATCCCCACCCGCCGGTTTCCGCGTAGCGCCGCGCGTCATAGACCATCACCGCAACGACTTTGCGCTCGCCCTGACTCAGACTGTGGTTCTCCTGCTCGACATACTTGAAGCGGTCCACCACGAAAGTCGCACCCGGTTCGAACTTCCCGGTACGCAGACCCTCGAGCGCAGCGTCATTGACGTATACGTGCTGGATACCCACGTTGCCGTCGGGCTGATGCCCGCTTCGATTGATGGTCGAGTGGTGATGAAACCAGCTGCGGTAGCCTTCCGGAAAAGCGATGTCGCCGGTATCCTGCGCGGCGAAGGCAGCGCCGCCGGCACAGGCGACGGCAAGGATGGCAAGGACGGGCTTTGCGATCGACATGACACTATCTCCTCTATGTTGTTTGCACTCGGACCTGACGGCGAGCCGCGCCATACAGCCCAACACCCAGTGTGATCGACTCACGGTCGCGCTCATCTAAGGAAATCCATGAATTTCGCCTAGGCAAAACCCTCATCGCGCGCGTTATCGTTGCACGCCGGCACTCCTGGCATCAGTGACTCGTACCGCTCGAACGCGTGATCTTGTTGTAGACGTTGTACTTGCCTACCGGCTTGCGCATGGGTATGCGCTTCACTTCCTGAAGCGTGTTCGCATCGTAGATGATGAGCGCTCCATCCATCTCCCACATGCTCACCAGCGCATACCGGCCGTCGCGTGTGAACTCGACATGCGCTGCGGTCTTCCCCGGCGCCGGCGTCAATGTCCGCACCACCTCCAGGGTCTGCTTGTCGATCACCTGCAGGCTATCCTTGTGCGGGCTATTGAACGCATCCACCCACGCGTAGCGACTGTTTTCATGGCTGCGCATGAAGAAGCCCGGACCGGCCGTGGGGATCTGCTTGAGCGTCGTCCAGGTCCGCACGTCGATCACACTGACCACGGCCTGCCGCAGGTTCGGCGTGGCCATGATCAGGCGACCTTGATGCTCCCAGGAGATGCCGGATGCAAGATGCGGGAGACCGGGAAGCGGCAATTCAGCAACCCTGCGCCGCACGTCGAGATTGACCACCTGCGCCGCGTCGCCGTCACGGCCGGCGCCGATCACGTACGCGTAGCCGGGCGCGAAGAAGAAGTCATCGAGAACGCCCTCGAGCCGGGTGCGACGAGGCGTGAACTGCCCCGGCACGGCGACGCCTTCGCCGTACTGGTAGTCGTGCACCATACCCTCGTACACCGGCTCCGCATGCGGATCGTGGCTGATTTCCCACAACTCCGGGACATCCTTCAGCGCAGCGATGAAGCTGCGACGCGGGCCTGCGTCGTAGACCGCGCTCACCCGGGAGGACTTGCCGTCCTTGGCCCTCACCTCGAGCACCCGCACCAGCGAGAGATCGCGCGCATTCAGGATCACTAGCGTGTGCGGCAGGTAGTTGCCGACGGCTACGAAACGCCCGTCGGCAGACACTGCGGCATTGCGGGTGTTGATCCCGGCCCGCACCTCCGCGACCATCCTCAGGTTCCACAGATCGTACTTGCTGATCCAGCCGTCGCGCGAAGCGAAATAGACGAAGCGTCCATCGGGCGAGAACTTGGGACCGCCGTGCAGCGCGAAGCGGGATGCAAATCGCGCGATCGGTTCGAAGCGGTCGCCATCGAGAATGGTGACGCTATGATCGCCGGTCTCGACCACGACGAACAGATTGAGCGGGTCGGCGGTGAACACGGGACGTGCGGGGAGATCCTGCGCATCGGCAGCCACCACACGGGAGGATTCGATGTGCGAGGCGCTCCATACCGGCGTCGCCTCGAGCGCACGGTGCACGAACGCAGTGAGTGCCTCGATCTGCGCTGCCGACAGCGTGGCCGCGAATGCAGGCATCTGCGTGGCGTGACGGCCGTTCGCGATCACCTCCTGCGTCGCGGCGCGCGACAGCCGTCCGAGGTTCTCCGGCAACAGCGCGGGCCCCATGCCGCCAAGTCGGTCCGCGCCATGGCAGACCGCACAATGCTGCGCGTACAGATCCTCGCTCTCTTCCGCCCGGGCGTTCGGTGCGGGATCGGCTGCCCCGGCCGCCAGGACGAGGCAGAGCCAGGCAACCGACCGCAGCGCGCGCCTCAGGCGAGACGGCGCCCGTGCATCGTCGCTTCGCGAGCCTTCCGGTCTCATGCCGGCACCGTATCGGACGCAGACCGCGCGATCTGCGCATCGTCCAGATAACAGGCCGGATCCTCCGCCCATGGATCGCCGGTGAGCTGCAGCGCACGCACGCGTGTGTTGCCCCCGCAGATGTCGAGGAACGCGCAGCTTCCGCAGCGCCCCTTCACCGGGCGTGGCCTCTTCTTCAGCCCCGCCATCAGCGGATCGCTGGTATCGGTCCAGATCTGCGAGAACGGGCGCTCGCGCACGTTGCCCAGGCTGTAATGCCACCAATAGGTGTCGGGATGCACGTTGCCGAGATTGTCGATGTTCCCGATGCCCACACCCGATGCGTTTCCGCCCCATTGCGCCAACGCCTCGCGCAGCGCCGGCACGCGTTGCGGCGCGTGCGCCTGCGCCCACAGCAACAGGTACGCGCCATCGGCGTCGTTGTTCCCAGTGACGTATTCGCGCTGCACACAGCGTCCAAGATCGCGCCAGGCGGCGGCGAACAGCAGATCCATGGCCCAACGCGTGGTCTGAAGCAGTGCATCCTTGCGCCGATTGGTCAGACCGCGACCCGCATAGTTAAGATGCGACAGATAGAACTTGTCGATCTGCTCCGTATCGAGCAGTTCGAGCATCCAGGGCAGTTCGGCTGCGTTCATCTCGGTCAGCGTGAAGCGCGCGCCGACCTTGACTCCCATCTCCCGACAGCGCCGCATGCCTCCCAGCGCAGCGGCGAACGCACCTTCCTTGCGACGGAAGCGGTCGTGGGTCGCCTCGCGACCGTCGAGACTGACGCCGACATAGTCGAAGCCGGTGGCGGCGATGCGCCCGGCCATGGCGTCGTCGATCAAAGTGCCGTTGGTGGACAGGCCGACGTAGAAGCCTCGGTCCTTCGCGCGTCGGGCAATGTCGAAGATATCAGGACGCAGCAGCGGCTCGCCGCCGGACAGGATCAGCACCGGAACGCGGAACCGAGCGAGATCGTCCATCACCGCGAAGACCTCCGAGGTATCGAGTTCGCCAGGGAAGTCGCGATCGCAGGAGATCGAGTAACAGTGCTGACAGGTGAGATTGCAGCGCCGCACCAGGTTCCAGATGACCACTGGTCCGCCCGGGATGCCGCCCGAACCTCGTGCGGAGTCCCCGCGCAGAGTCTTCATATACTGGGTGATTCGCAGCATGATCCTTCCTTGGTGTCAGTCGCCGATTCGCACGCCGGTCTTCTTCAGAATCCGGGTGCTGTAGAGAACGTCGTTCGCCACACAGGCCTCGCCCAGCAGGGTCCGGATCTGGCCGACCTGATCTTGCACCTCGTCGCGACTGCGCCCGTGCACCATTGCGAACAGGTTGTAGCGCCATTCCGGCAGGTGTCGCGGCCGGCGATAGCAGTGGCTCACGAACGCGAGCGCGCCGATGTGCGCACCGAGTCGGTCGACCTGCGTGTCGCAGACGTCCCACACCGACATGCCGTTCGCCGAGTAGCCGAGGGCGTAGTGGTTCGGCACGGCCGCGATGCGGCGGATCACTCCCGCTGCACGCATGCGCTCGAGCCGGCGCATCACCTCCTCGCCCGGAATGCCCAGTTGCTCGCCCACTGCGTGGTAGGGACGAGAGGACAGTGGCAGGCCGCTCTGGGTAGCCCGAACGATGGCCCGATCCGTCGGATCCAACGCGGGCGAAGGTCGATTCGGCAGCATGGCCCCCTCACGCCCGCAACCGCAGGTCGAGGAAGTACTCCCTCGACTTCGGAAAGGCATAGACGCGCAACCCGGTGCGCGCCTCGATGCGCTCGATGGCCGACTCGATCGCTGCGCCGACTTCGGTGGCGAGAACGAACCACAGGTTGAATTCGTGCTCACGCAGGTAGTTGTGCGCAACCTCCGGGAAGGCGTTGACGATCCCGATGGTGCGCTCGAGCACCGGCGCCGGAACGCGCATCGCAGCAAGCACGTAGCGACCGCCGGCGCGCTCGATCTGGAACATCGGGCCCAGCCGCGACAGCACACCCTGGTCCAGCAGGCGCTGCAGGCGGGCAATCACCTCGTGCTCGTCCATGCCGAGTTCGACCGCGACCTCGCGGTACGGATGCTCGACCAGCGCGAGCCCGTCCTGCAGCCGGTCGACCAGCGCCCGATCGATCGCGTCAAGCACTGCGAAGGCCATCGGCATCTCCGGGGAAGTAGGCGGCGCCCCGCTGCTTGTAACAGGTGCGGCTGAACAGCACGCGAGACGGATATCGGTCCAGCGCGCAGGCACGGCCGATCTCGACCAGGCGCTCGAGCACCTGCTCGCGCATGCGCCCGTGGATCATGCAGTACAGGTTGTACGACCAGTCCGGCAGGCGGCGTTCGCGCCGGTAGCACAGGGTCACGCCGGCCTGCCGTGCCAGGGCGTGGCCCCCCCTGCGCGACGACTTCGTCCGGAACGTCCCACACCGTCATGGCATTGGCCCGGTATCCCAGATGGCGATGGCGCACGACGACCCCGAAACGACGGATCACGCCGGTCTCGATCCACCCGCGCACGCTCGCCAGAACCTCGTCCTCGCTCATGTCGATCCGGGCGCCGAGCGCGCGGAACGGATACCGTGTCGGCGCGAGGCCCGCCTGCAGGGCCGACATCAGCGTGCGGTCGGCCTCCCCGAGCGGCGTGCGCAGCGCCGGCGCGCGCCAGCCGGAGACGTCCGGCGGCGGGGCGCCGGCGCGCAGGTCGAAACCCAGATCGATCCTGTACTCCTCGATCAGCGGAAAGCGCAGCAGCCTGCCGCACTGCGCCGCACACTCGATGGCGTGCGCCGCCCGATCCAGCGCATGTCCGTCGGCTGCGTTCATCACGAACCACAGATTCGGATCGCCCTCACGCTCGTAGTTGTGATTGACCTCGCGCCGCGCGCTCACCAGCGCGGCGACTTGCGCCAGCCGCGTCTGCGGCACGCGCAGCGCCGCCAGCGTGCTGACGCCGACACTGTTGGGCGCGAGCACCGCGCCCACGCGGCTGATCGTCCCGGCATCGAGCAGAGCGGCGAGTGCGTCGAGCACCTCCACTTCGCGCACGCCCAGCTGCGCCGCGAGCACGGCGAACGGTGCCGGGACCAGCGGGAATGCGCGCTGGAACTCGTTCGCCAGGCGAAACTCCAGAGCCGACTCACGCCGCGTGTCCGGCACCGGTGCGAGGCTTGCAGCGCGGTTCACAAGCCGATCCGGAATGCGCGCGCGGTGAAGAAGATGCCGCTGGGCTTCTCGGCCGCCAGCGTCGCGCGCTGCTCCAGGCTCGACGTGTCGTAGATCACGACACGATCGTCGTCGCGGGCGGAGATCCATACCGCCTCTCCGCGCGGCGTGAACTCCATGTGCAGCACCGCCTTTCCTGGGTTGAGCGTCTTCGCGATGACGTGCGTCTGCGTGTCGATCACTTGCACCAGATGGTTGTGCGGAAGCGCGAAATTGACCCAGATCTGCCGCCCATCCGGACGTGCCATGACGAACACCGGCTGGCCTGCGACGGGGATGCGTGCGACCTCGCGCCACGTGTCGGTGTCCACCACGAGCACCTCGTGACGGCCGATCGCCGGCAGGTAGGCGTGGCGTCCGGCCATCGCCCACCCTTCCAGATGCGGCATCTTGTAGACCGGCAATGCCTCCTGCCCGCGCCCGTATCCG
>CAYLTE010000174.1:0-9032 GCA_964386195.1 uncultured Burkholderiales bacterium
GGACCTCTCGACGGTGAGCGTGGAGCCGGCGACGATCACGGCAGGGGGGGCCGGCCATCGCGGTGGGCAGCCCGCGGGGGTTGGTCGTGCCGATCCTGCGCAATGCCGACCAGCTCTCGCTTGCGGACATCGAAAAGCAGATCGCCGAGTTCGGCAAGCGCGCCCAGGACGGTAAGCTGACCATCGAGGAGCTGACCGGCGGCACGTTCTCCATCTCGAACGGCGGAGTATTCGGTTCGATGCTGTCCACCCCGATCATCAATCCGCCGCAGAGCGCCATCCTCGGTGTGCACGCGACCAAGGAGCGCCCTGTGGTCGAGAACGGGCAGATCGTCATCCGGCCGATGAACTACCTCGCGCTGTCCTACGATCACCGCATCATCGACGGCCGCGAAGCCGTACTCAGCCTGGTAGCGATGAAGGACGCGCTCGAGGATCCGGCGCGACTGCTGCTGGATATCTGAAGAACGCGGGGCCGGGGGCGGGGGACTGGGGGCTGGAGAACAGCCCCCTGAACCATTTCCTCCTGTCGCAAGCCGCGTTCGCAGTTAAGATCCACATGAACGCCGTCGAAGCGCTCGCATCACGACCATAGTTCCCGGCCCCGATCCCCAGTCCCGAGTCCCTAGCCACTAGTCCCTAGCCCCCAAGAATATGGCCCAACAATTCGACGTCGCAGTCATCGGTGCCGGACCGGGCGGGTACACCGCCGCGATTCGCGCCGCCCAACTCGGTTTCAAGACGGTCTGCATCGACGACTGGAAGAACGCGCAGGGCAAGCCGAGCCTTGGCGGAACCTGCCTGAATGTCGGATGCATTCCGTCAAAGGCCCTGCTGGAATCGTCGGAGAACTACGAGCGCGTCGTCGACAAGTTTGCCGAACACGGCATCCGCACCAAGGGCGTCAACATGGATGTCTCTGCGATGCTTGCTCGCAAAGACAAGATCGTCGAGGCGTCGACAGCCGGCATTACTCTGCTGTTCAAGAAGAACAAGGTTGCGTCCATGCACGGACGAGGCTCGTTCGTATCGGCGGGAGAACGCTACACGATCCGTGTGCAGGACGGCGAGCATTCCGAGGATATCGAAGCGACTCACGTGATCATTGCGACCGGTTCGGTCGCACGCGAGCTTCCCCATGTTCCATTCGACGGAGAGCGGATCCTCGACAATGTCGGCGCCCTTGCAATCGACGAGATCCCCAAACGTCTGGGAGTGGTCGGTGCCGGCGTCATTGGGCTGGAAATGGGCAGCGTGTGGCGTCGCCTCGGATCCGAAGTGACGATTCTAGAAGCGCTGCCGTCGTTTCTTCCCGCCGTGGACGAACAGGTGGCGAAGGAGGCGTTCCGGGTCTTCAATGGTCCGCTCGATCTGAAGATCTATACGGGCGTGAAGATCGGTGATGTGAAGGCGGGAAAGAAATCCGTGGCCGTGAGCTACACCGATCGGGACGGCAACCTGCACAACGCCGAGTACGACAAGCTGATCGTCGCCATCGGGCGCGTACCGAACACGGCCGGACTGAATCCGGATGCAATCGGCCTGCGCATCGATGCCCGCGGGTACGTCGAGGTCGATGAGCACAACCACACCAGCGTTCCGAACGTGTACGCCATCGGCGACGTCGTGCGCGGTCCGATGCTCGCCCACAAGTCCTCGGAGGAGGGGGTGGCGGTCGCAGAGACCATCGCCGGCGAGACGAGCCATGTCAACATGGACACCATTCCCTGGGTCATCTACACCTCGCCCGAGATCGCTTGGGTGGGGAAGACCGAACAGCAGCTCAAAGAAGCCGGTGTGCCGTACCTTGCCGGTCGATTTCCGTTCATCGCAAGCGGTCGAGCCCGAGCCCTCGGCGAGACTGCAGGCTTCGTGAAGATGCTCGCTCACGCGGAGACCGACAGGATCCTCGGTGTGCATGCCATCGGCCCCTACGCCTCGGAGTTGATCGCGGAAGCCGTGGTCGCCATGGAGTTCGGGGCCAGCGCCGAGGACATCGCGCGCATCGTGCATGCGCACCCGACCCTGTCCGAAGCCATGCACGAGGCCGCGCTGGGCGTGCACAAGCGTACGCTCAACATCTAGCAGCTGTGCTCGCTGTGCCGCTCGCTCGACGGGCATGAGCAGCGACGCGTTCCTCGAGCGGTTGTCCGGCATTGCCCGGGCGCACGGCTTCGAACTCGACGCAGCTCAACGCCATGCCGCCGGGGCATTCGCACGGCTCGAACGCGAGCTGCGAGCCACGCAGCATGCACCGCGCGGTCTATTCGCCCGGTTCCGCAAGCGCTCGCCCGTCCGCGGCATCTATCTCTGGGGACCGGTCGGCCGCGGCAAGAGCTTTCTCATGGACGCGTTCTTCGAAGCGGCACCGACGCCGCTCAAGCGACGCATCCATTTTCATCGCTTCATGCAGCATATCCACCGCGAACTGCGAGTCCTGCAGGGTCAGGAGGACCCGCTGCGCACAGTGGCGCTGCGCGTGGCGCACGAATCCACGCTGCTGTGTCTCGACGAGTTCCACGTGGTGGACATCGGGGATGCCATGCTCATGCGAGGCCTTCTCGAAGGCATGGAAGACGTCGGCGTCACCCTTGTCACCACGTCCAATCAGCATCCCGATCAGCTCTATCTGCACGGACTGCAGCGTGGCCAGTTCCTGCCTGCCATCGAGCACATCAAGCGGCACCTGGATATCGTCGAGCTGGCAGGTCTGAACGACTATCGATTGCGGGCGCTCGAGCAGGCCGGCGTGTATCACACTCCGCTGGGCGAGGCGGCCGAACAGGCGCAGCGCGCGGCATTCGAGGCAGTGGCAGGTGAAGCCGGGCAGCCGGACGCGGAGCTCGAGATCGAGGGACGCATCATTCCGGCGCGCCGGGCAGCGCAGGGCGTCGCATGGTTCGATTTCGCGCAACTGTGCGAGGGGCCGCGTGGCACGGCAGATTACATCGAACTGGCGCGGCGGTACCATACGATACTGGTTTCCGGTGTGCCTCGGTTCGAGCCGCGCATGGGCGAAGCGATCCGCCGTTTTACTTGGATGGTGGACGAGTTTTACGATCGCCGGGTCAAGCTCATTCTGTCGGCGGCTGCGCCGCCCCCGGACCTCTACGAAGCGGTTCCGACACGGCCGGAAATCGAACGCACGGTGAGCCGGCTCATCGAGATGCAGACCAGCCGCTATCTGAGTCAGCCACACCTGTCGTAGGGTTCGATCGCGTGGCTGAAGGTAGGACGCACCGGTGGGTGGACACAAGCAGGGACAACGAGGGAATCATGGCGACATTCAAGGCGCTGCGCATCTTCAGTGACGATGGCAAATCGGTGATCAGCCGCATCGTGGACATGCAACTCGGCGACCTCGATGAGGGCGAGGTCGTCGTGAAGACCCGGTACTCCAGCGTCAACTTCAAGGACGCATTGGCTGCCACGGGCAAGGGCCGAATTATCCGCCGCTTTCCCTGCGTCGGCGGCGTCGACGGCAGCGGAACCGTGGTCTCTTCGACCGATGCACGATTCAAGGCGGGCGACGAGGTGATCGCCACGTCCTACGACATCGGTGTTGCCCACGATGGCGGCTACGCCGGGTACATGCGCCTGCCAGCAGACTGGGTGGTGCCACTGCCGAGTGGCATGACACCCTTCGAGGCGATGGCCCTCGGCACCGCCGGCTACACGGCAGGGCTTGCGGTAGAGCGCATGGAGCACGACGGATTGCGTCCGGGCAATGGTCCGGTCCTGGTCAACGGTGCCACTGGCGGCGTGGGCAGCATTGCCATCGACATCCTCGCCGGTGCCGGCTACGAGGTGGTGGCACTGACCGGAAAGGAGTCCGAGGCTGGTTACCTCAAAGGACTCGGCGCCAGGGAAGTCGTGTTGCGCAGCAGCCTGGACCTGAGCCGGATAAAACCGCTCGACAAGGCCACCTGGGCCGGTGCGGTAGACAACCTCGGCGGCGATGCACTCGCCTGGTTGGCCAGCACCATGCAGGTGGGCGGGACGCTGGCGAGCGTCGGGCTGGCGGCGAGCCACACCTTGAGCACCACCGTGATGCCGTTCATCCTGCGCGGCGTGAGCCTCCTAGGAATCGATTCGGTCAACACGCCGATGGACTTGCGGCGCAAGGTGTGGGAACGGCTGGCGAGCGACCTCAAGCCCCGGCATCTGGATGCCATGACGCGCACGGTCACGCTCGAGGCGCTTCCGCCGGTGTTCGATGCACTGATGGCAGCCCAGGCGAAGGGGCGCACCGTCGTGTCGATCGATTGACCGCAGCCCTCACACGAGAAGCAAGGCAGCCGGAGAACACCATGTCAGGAACGTACGCCGCCTTCCACCGCCGGTCGATCGAAGAGCGCGAAGCCTTCTGGCGCGAGCAGGCGGACCTGGTGCATTGGCACCGACCGTTCAATCAGGTGCTCGACTACAGCCGGCCGCCGTTCGCCCGCTGGTTCGTGGGTGGCGAGACCAACTTGTGTTTCAACGCCATCGACCGCCACCTTTCGTCACGAGGCGAGCAGGATGCGCTGGTCTACGTCTCCACTGAAGTGGCCGAGGAGAAGCGCTACAGCTTCGCCGACCTGCACGCCGAAGTGAATCGATGCTCGGCAATGCTGCAGTCGCTTGGGGTGGGCCGCGGCGACCGGGTGCTCGTGTACATGCCGATGATCCCCGAGGCAGTGTTCACGATCTTGGCCTGCGCGCGTATCGGCGCCGTGCATTCGGTCGTATTCGGCGGCTTTGCCGCACATAGTCTGGCGACGCGCATCGACGATGCGAAGCCTCGGGTGATCGTGTCCGCCGACGCGGGAATGCGCGCCGGCAAGGCCGTGCCGTACAAGCACCTGCTCGACGAGGCGATTAGACAAAGCGCGCATCCGCCCGAGAAGGTGCTTCTGGTCGATCGGGGCCTGGATGCCGCCATGCCGAGAACCGAGGGTCGGGATCTCGATTATGCGACGCTGCGGGCGCAGTTCATGGAAGTCCAGGTGCCCGTGGTCTGGATGGAAGCTGGCGAGCCTTCGTACATCCTCTACACCTCCGGTACCACCGGCAAACCCAAGGGCGTACAGCGCGATGTCGGCGGCTACGCGGTGGCGCTGGCGGCCTCGATGAAGTACATCTACTGCGGTCGTGCCGGCGACACCATGTTCACCACGTCCGACATCGGCTGGGTGGTGGGGCACTCCTACATCATCTACGGGCCGCTCATCGCAGGCATGACCAGCATCCTGTACGAGGGCACGCCGATTCGCCCGGACCCGGGAATCTGGTGGAAGATCGTGCAGGATCATCGCGTCAGCGTGATGTTCTCCGCACCCACCGCGATCCGTGTTCTCAAGAAGCAGGATCCCGCCTATCTGTCGCGCTACGACCTGTCGTCGCTGAAACGGTTGTTCCTCGCAGGAGAACCGCTCGACGAGCCAACCCACCGCTGGATCAGCGATGCACTGAAGATCCCCGTCGTCGATCACTACTGGCAGACCGAAACCGGGTGGCCGATCCTGACCGCGGTACCCGGGGTGGAGGAAACCCCGATCAAGTTGGGCAGTCCCTCGTTCCCCGCGTTCGGCTACGACCTGCGCCTGCTGCGCGAGTCGGACGCCAGCGAGGCGGACGCCGATGAGAAGGGCGTCGTGGCGATCGTGCCGCCTCTCCCGCCGGGCTGCATGACTACCGTCTGGGGAGACGACCAGCGCTTCGTGCGCACCTACTTCTCCACCTTCACTACGCGCCAGGTGTATTCCACCTTCGATTGGGGGATACGCGACGCCGATGGGTACTATTTCATCCTCGGACGCACCGATGACGTGATCAATGTCGCCGGGCATCGTCTCGGCACGCGCGAGATCGAGGAGGCGGTGAGCGCGCATCCGAACGTGGCCGAGGTTGCAGTCGTCGGTGTGGCGGATCAATTGAAAGGTCAGATGCCGATCGCCTTCGCCGTGCTGAAGGACGTGTCACAGGCGGACGATGCCGCACAGCGCGCAGCGTTGGAGAAGGAAGTGATGAACACGGTCGACCGGCAATTGGGCGCCATCGCTCGCCCCGGCAGGGTGCACTTCGTCACCACGCTGCCCAAGACCCGTTCCGGGAAGCTGCTGCGGCGGAGCATCCAGGCACTCGCGGAAGGACGTGACCCGGGCGATCTCACCACGCTCGAGGACCCTGGCGCGCTCGAGCAGATCCGCGCGGCGGTGAAGCAGGCGTCCTAGTCTTCGGTTACCGCCGAGGATCGTCCTCGGGACGCACGTACTGGATGGGATTGGAGATGGGCCCGATACCCGCCTCTTGAATGAGAACCTCGGTCTCGGCCCACGCGAAATGGGGCACGTTGCCCTCGGTGATGTAATGGTCGCGAGGACCGAACCGCTTGAGCCTGCTTTCGTCGAACGTCTCGCCCGCTGCGCTCCAGTAGTACCCCTCGAGGACCGTCACCTGGCGCTGGTCGGTGTGCCGGTGGGGCGGCAACCTGTAGCCTGCCGGGAAGCGCACGCGGAAGATGTAAGGCCCCGCCTCGCTGGGATTGCCGTACACCATGATCATCCGGGTGCCGGCGGGTATTGCCTTCGGTTCGGTCCACTGAAGAGGCGCCACGGCGGTATCGTTGTCCTGCATCAGGATGCGCAGGCCGTCCGCGCCGAACGCCGGGGATACGATCGACATCGCGGTTGCCGCGGGCAGCGCCGCTCCTGTCAGGGTCTTGATCATCGCCCTCATACCAGCACCCTAGAACAACGTGCCAGCGACGCGGGGGACTCGTATCCCGCGCGCCGCCGACATCATCACTGATTGCGCGGATCGTCTTCGGGATTGACGTAGGTGACCGGATTATCGATCGGTCCCTGTCCGGTGACCTGCAGTTCGACCCAGGTGCGCGCCCACTGGTAGTGCGGTGTATCGGCCTTGGTGACGAAGGTGCTGCCAGGCCCGAGCTCGCGCATCTTCATTGCATCGTAGCGCTCACCTTCGCCCGCCCACAGGGTTCCCTTCAGAACGGTGGTCACGCGCTCGTCCGGATACTTGAGCGGTGGCCACTTGTATCCCTGCGGGACCTTGATCCGGTATACGTACGGACCGGGCTTCGTCGGGTCGCCCTCGAGCAGCATGATCCGCATGCCGTAAGGCATCGCCTTGGTCTTCTCCCACTGTTTGTCGGAGGGGACCGCGGTGGACATTCCGGCCGCGTTATCCTCCGACATAGCTGGAGCCGCGACCCCAACGGCCAGTGCGGCGACGAACAGATGAATGGCTGTCTTGCGCAATGTCTGCATAGTGTTCATGTCCTCTTTTGATCCTCGCTCCCTGAGAAATCGGGAATCTTGCTCTTTGTTATAGGTCGCAATCTTAGCATGGGCGAAAATTGCCGCCCCTTCCCACCCGATGCCCCGTCCCTTGGAGACCTTCGATGAGACTGCTTCCCGTCATTCTGCTGTGCGCCGCCGCACTGGGACCGGGCCAGGCCTCCGCCTTCGACGGTATCCGCGTCACGCTGCTCGGAACCGGCATGGGCGAGCCGCCCGCTGCGCAGGCTGGGCCGGGGGCAGTCATCGAAGCAGGTGACGAGACGATTCTCATCGACTGCGGCCGCGGCAGTCTGGCACGGCTGCAGCGAGCAGGCCTGGAACCTTTCCACCTGACCGCGGTGTTCCTCACGTCCCTGGATGCCGACCACGTCGAGGGTTGCAAGGAGATCTGGCAGAGCGCCTTGCGCGGAAGCAGCTTCCAGGGGTTGTCGGTCTGGGGGCCGAAGGGCACGGAGGAATTGTTTCGTCGCGTGGACGAGGAACTGGGCTTCGACGAGCGCTTCGCCACACGTGCGTTCGAAATCTCGGACAACGTCGTGTATCAGCCGGAGACGGTCACGGTGACGGCATTCGTGACCCAGGCCGACACGCAGGTGAGGCGATTCGGATACCGGGTGGATGCCTATCGGCGCGCGGTCGTCGTGTCGCCAGAAGCGGGTTCGCCAGGCAACATTGCACAGTATGCGCGGGGCGTTCACCTGTTGCTGCAGGAGGTCTCGGGGCGCACGCAAACCGACGGGGAAAACGCTTCACCGCCCACGCCCGAGCAGGCCGCGCAATTGTTCCGTGCCTCGCAACCCTATCTAGCGGTGTATTCCCACATCATGGCAGAGGGCGCGAGCGAGGACGATCTGCTGCGCAGGACGCGGCGAAGCTACCGCGGATTGGTGCAGGTCGGCCGCGATCTCATGGTGATCGAAGTACAGAACGAGGTGCAGATTCGCGCGGCACCCTCCGAACCGCGTCTGCGCTGACCGCGCGTGCCATCGGTCCGGCCGCGAGCGCCGCGGCACACCCTCCAGCGCGTGCGCCCGCGCGAATTTTCGCTCGCGTCGGTCGTTGGCATCTTGCTACAATGCGCCCTCGCTTCCGATGGGGGATCGCGTTCGCGCGCACGCTCGATGTGCGCGCTGTCGTCCGCCCGCGACTCATCGACCGGGCCATATAACTTGCGTGCCCGGATGAACTCAGCGCCGTGACCTGCCTGGCCGGTCCTGCCGTCGAAGCCGAGCGAGGGAAGGCAAGGGGGCCGACCTGATCCATCTAATCGAGATGCAAGGAGACTACATGAACAAGGCGGAGTTGGTGGAAGCGATCGCGAAGAAAACGGGCGGGACCAAGGCTGCGGCCGAGGCAACGCTGGACGCATTCATCGACAGTGTCACCGCGGCCCTCACCAAGGGAGACAGCGTCGCGTTGATCGGCTTCGGTACCTTCTCGGTCTCCAAGCGCGCGGCGCGCAAGGGCCGTAATCCCGCCACCGGCGACGAGATCAAGATTCCGGCATCGAAGGTGGCCAAGTTCTCGGCCGGCGCGAAGCTGAAGAAGGCGGTCAACAAGCGCTGATCGACGCAGCGACAGCAACGGAGAAAGGGGCGCCTGGCGCCCCTTTTTTGTTTGTAGGCGAAGGCTTCCGCTAAAATCAACGCCGTAGCGGTTCCGCCCGGGTGGTGAAACTGGTAGACACAAGGGACTTAAAATCCCTCGGCGCAAGCCATGCCGGTT
>CAYLTE010000175.1:0-8861 GCA_964386195.1 uncultured Burkholderiales bacterium
GTGCCCGCTCCGGCCGAGTGCATCGAAGGCGCCCGCCGCCTCGCCGAGTTCTATACCCGCTTCGAATAACGCCGCATCGCATAACGACAGGAACCGAACATGTCCCAGCTGCAGTCGGTCATCGAGACCGCCTTCGAGAACCGCGCCCAGATCTCGCCAGGAACCGCCGACCCGGCAGTGCGTGCCGCTGTCGGCGAGGTGCTCGCCGGGCTGGACGCCGGCACGCTGCGCGTATCGGAGAAGCGCGGCGACGAGTGGATCACGCACCAGTGGATCAAGAAAGCCGTACTGCTGTCCTTCCGTCTGGAGGACAACGGCGTGATCCGCGACGGCTACACGAACTACTTCGACAAGGTGCCGGCCAAGTTCGCGGACTACGGCAGCGATGACTTCAAGGCCGGCGGCTTCCGCGTCGTGCCGCCCGCAGCGGTGCGTCGCGGTGCGTTCATCGGACGCAACGTGGTGCTCATGCCCTCCTACGTCAACATCGGGGCCACGGTGGGGTCCTGCGCGCAGATCGGCAAGAACGTGCACCTGTCGGGAGGCGTGGGCATCGGCGGGGTGCTCGAACCCCTGCAGGCCAATCCCACCATCATCGAGGACAACTGCTTCATCGGCGCACGCTCGGAGATCGTCGAAGGCGTGATCGTCGGCGAAGGCTCCGTGATCTCGATGGGCGTCTACATCGGGCAGAGCACGCGGATCTACAACCGCGAGACCGGCGAGACCGTGTACGGACGGATTCCCCCGGGCTCGGTGGTGGTGTCGGGCAATCTGCCCTCCGCCGACGGCAAGTACAGCCTCTACTGCGCGGTGATCGTCAAGCAGGTCGACGCCAAGACCCGGGCGAAGACGAGCATCAACGAACTGCTGCGCGGCGTGTAACCCCCGCGCGCGACGCGGCCGGGCAGAGCGCCGGCCGCGGCCGCCGCCTCCCGTCGCAAGGCCCGCCCGCCCGGGTGGTCCCACCCCCAAGCCCGGAACTTGCTTGAGGCGCCTCCAACGTCGGCCCTTCGGGGCCGTTTTGGACCGCCAGAACCATGTTCCTGCTACCCGTTCTCAAGCTGATGGCCGAGAAACAGGCTTCCGACCTGTTCATCTCGGCCGGCATGCCCATCTCGATCAAGATCCTGGGCACCATCATGCCGGTCAACGGCGACGTTCTATCGCCCGAGCAGGTGAAGAAGGTCACCTACGAGCTGATGTCGGAGAAGGAGCAGAACGACTTCGAGCAGACCTGGGAGATGAACTTCTCCTTCCCGGTCCCCGACGTCGGCCGGTTCCGGGTGAACGTGTTCCGACAGCGCGGCAACGTCGGCATGGTCATCCGCTACCTGCGCACCCAGACCCCGGGCCTCGAGGCGCTGCGCCTGCCGCCGATCCTGAAGGACCTGATCATGGAGAAACGCGGGCTGATCCTGGTCGTCGGTGCGACCGGTTCCGGAAAGTCCACCACCCTGGCCGCGATGATCGAGCACCGCAACAACACGCGTGGCGGCCACGTGCTCACGGTGGAGGATCCGATCGAGTTCGTCTTCCGCCACAACCGCTGCGTGATCAACCAGCGCGAGGTGGGCATCGACACCGAGAGCTATCACAACGCGCTGGTCAATGCGATGCGCGAGGCGCCCGACATCCTGATGATCGGCGAATCGCGCGACCGGGAAACACTCCAGCAGGCCCTGCTATATGCGCAGACCGGCCACCTGTGCATGTCAACCCTGCATGCCAACAACAGCTACCACGCGCTCAACCGCATCATCAACTTCTTCCCGCACGACGCGCGCTCGGCGCTGCTGCACGATCTCGCCTCCAGCCTCAAGGCGATCATCTCCCAGCGTCTGGTGAAGGCGGTGGACGGCAAGCAGGTGGCCGCGGTCGAGGTGCTGCTCAACAGCAAGCACATCCAGGAGCTGATCGTGAAGGGCGAGATCGACCAGATCAAGGAAGCGATCGAGAAGAGCCTCTCGCCCGGTTCCACCAGCTTCGAGCAGGCCCTGTTCAAGCTCTACGCCGACGGTCACATCACCAAGGAGGAGGCGTTGCGCAACTCCGACTCGGCGACCAACCTCGCCTGGATCATGAACAACGCCGAACAGAACGCGCAACGCATCGGCGCCAAGGCACCGGTCGCGGTCGAGGCGAACGCCGCCTCGTTCGACGACTTCCGCATCGACATCCACGCCGGGAACTGACGCCACCCGGCACACGCGGCGTTCACCGGCGAGCCGCAGAATGCCCGCCCCGTATAATGCGCCTCCATGGCGCATCCCCTCCCTGTTAGTGCTGACCCAAGCGACGCCGCGCTCGCGCTGACGCGCGCGCTCATCCGCCTGCCGTCCGTCACACCCGACGACCAGGGCTGCCAGAACCTGATTGCCCGGCGCCTGGAACCCTTAGGCTTCCGCATCGAGCCCATGCGCTTCGGCGCCGTGGACAACCTGTGGGCCCGGCGTGGCGGCGACGGGCCGCTGGTGTGCTTCGCCGGGCACACCGACGTTGTGCCGACCGGACCGCTCGAGCAGTGGCACTCCGATCCCTTCGCACCCTCCGAGCGCGAGGGCTGGCTGTACGGACGCGGCGCCGCGGACATGAAAACGTCCATCTCCGCTTTCGTTGTCGCCGTGGAGCGTTTCGTGCGCGAGCACCCCGACCACCCCGGCTCCATCGCCCTGCTGATCACCTCCGACGAGGAAGGTATCGCGGCGGATGGCACGGTGAAGGTGGTGGAGGCGCTCGCCGCGCGCGGGGAGAAGCCGGACTTCTGCATCGTGGGCGAGCCCACCTGCAGCGGGCAGCTGGGCGACACCATCAAGAACGGCCGCCGGGGCTCCATGTCGGGCGATCTGCGCGTGAAGGGCGTGCAGGGCCACGTCGCCTATCCGCATCTGGCCCGCAACCCGGTGCACCTCGCCGCCCCAGCGCTGGCGGAACTGGCAGCACGCGTCTGGGACGCGGGCAACGAGTATTTCCCGCCGACCACCTTCCAGATCTCCAACGTGCGCGCAGGCACCGGCGCGACCAACGTGGTGCCCGGAGAACTGCACGTCATGTTCAACTTCCGCTTCTCGACCGCCAGCACCGTCGATGGGCTCAAACGTGAAGTGGTCGACATCCTCGACCGGCACGGCCTCGACTACGCACTGGAGTGGTCGCTCTCGGGGATGCCCTTCCTCACCCCTCGCGGGACGCTGGTGGATGCGTTGAGCGGCGCGATCGAGGACGAACTGGGGGTGCACACCGAACTGTCCACCACCGGCGGCACTTCCGACGGGCGCTTCATCGCGACGATCTGTCCGCAGGTAGTGGAGTTCGGTCCGTGCAATGCCTCCATCCACAAGATCGACGAGCGCGTCGCCATCGCCGACATCGACGCGCTGCGACGTGTCTACCAGCGCACGCTCGCCAACCTGCTGCTGCCGGCATGAGCATGGAACACGCGTCCGCCACCTTCCGCACCTTGCGCGATCTGCTGCGCCACGCGGTCACGCGTTTTCAACAGGCGCAGCTGGCCTACGGCCACGGCAACGACAACGCCTACGACGAAGCCGCCTACCTGCTGCTGCATGCGCTGCATCTGCCGCTGGATCGCCTGGAGCCCTTTCTCGACGCGCGCCTGCTCCCCGACGAGATCGCCGCCCTGCTGCGCGTGATCGACCGTCGGGTCAGCGAGCGCCTGCCGGCGGCCTACATCACGCACGAGGCGTGGCTGCGCGACTATCGCTTCTACGTCGACGAACGCGTCATCGTTCCCCGCTCCCACATCGCCGAGCTGATACTGGAAGGGGTCACCTCGTCGCACCAGGATCCGGAGTTCGTGTCGAGTTGCCTGGACCTGTGCACCGGTTCCGGCTGCTTGGCGATCCTGCTCGCGCTCGCCTACCCGGATGCGAGCGTCGACGCAGTCGACCTGTCCGGCGAGGCGCTGGAAGTTGCCCGGCGCAACGTCGCAGACTACGGCCTGCAGACGCGCGTGAACCTCGTGCACTCGGATTTGTTCGCCGGTCTGGCTGGCCGGCATTACCAGATCATCGTCAGCAACCCGCCCTACGTGAATGCTGCGGACATGGCGGCACTGCCCGAGGAATACCGGCACGAGCCGCGCATGGCGCTCGCGGGCGGCGAGGACGGTCTGGACATCGTGCGCGGCATTCTCGCGGGCGCACGCGATCACCTCGCCCCGGAAGGCGTCCTGATCGTGGAGGTGGGCAGCGGACGGGAGCGGGTCGAGGCAGCCTTCCCCGACCTGGAATTCATCTGGCTCGAGACGAGCGCGGGCGGCGATCCGGTTTTTCTTCTCGAGCGCGACCAGCTGCCGGGCTGACACGGGCTTTTCCCTGCGGCCCGCGTCCCGATGCCGGACGTCCCGATGCCGGACGTCCCGATGCCGGGCGCGCTGGCGAGGGACGTCCCGGTGCTGGACGTCCCGATGCTGGGCGCTTTGCCGCTGCGCGCTTGTCGCTGCGGCCGGCGCCCGCAGGCGGCGTCAGCCGCGCCGCCTGCGGCGGCTCGGCCTGCTGCGGATCGACCAGCGTCTCGGACCACGCCACGATCCGCCCG
Source organism: uncultured Burkholderiales bacterium (assembly GCA_964386195.1). GTDB lineage: Bacteria > Pseudomonadota > Gammaproteobacteria > Burkholderiales > SHXO01 > SHXO01. Next base: position 4,561 of record CAYLTE010000175.1, read on the forward strand.
GTCTGGTCGTCTTCCAGCTCGCGCCAACCGCCCCGGCGCAATCCGAAGGGCAGCGACACGACGCCGAAGCGCACGCGCATCAGCCGGCTGACCTTGTAGCCCACAGCGTCGAACATGCGGCGCACCACGCGATTGCGCCCCTCGCGCAGCACGACGCGGTACCAGTTGTTGGTGCCGCGGCCGCCGCGCTCCTCCAGTTCCTCGAAACGGGCCATGCCGTCTTCGAGTCGAACCCCGCGCGTCAGATCCCGTACCTTGTCGTCAGGCAGCTTGCCGATGATGCGCACGGCGTACTCGCGCTCGACCTCGAAGCGCGGGTGCATCAGCCGGTTGGCGAGTTCGCCGGAAGTCGTGAAGATGAGCAGTCCCGACGTGTTGTAGTCCAGGCGTCCCACGGCCAGCCACTTGCCACGTCGCATCGCCGGAAGTTTCTCGAACACCGTCGGCCGGCCCTGCGGGTCGTCGTGACTGACGATCTCACCCTCGGGCTTGTGGTAGAGAATCACGCGAGGCAGCTTGGCGTCGTCGCGCACCGTCACCTGCCGGCGTCCTACGCGGATGACATCTCCGGCACGCACGCGCATGCCGACCTGGGCCGGCTCGCCGTTCACGCGTACCTTGCCCTCGCGGATCAGCGACTCCATCTCGCGGCGCGAGCCGAGGCCGGCTTGCGCGAGCACTTTGTGGATCTTCTGCGGCCCGTTGGCGCCGTCCGCGGCATCGGCTGCGGGACGTCCATTGACGCGCTCCGGCGTGCGCCGGTTCTGCTTGGGGCGCAACGGCCCCGGACGTCGCTGCGATGAGGATCGTTTCGGTCGCGGCATGCGGCGTGTGACGTTTCGCTTGTCTGATGCGTGGTGTTATCGGCTGGCGGCGCGAAACTTGTCGCGTATCAAGCGCGACATGTTCGTTCGGATGGCGCCTGCGGTCAATGGGCAGCGCGCATTCGTCGCGTCACTGCACGGCGCGTCGCTCGATGAGAGCCTGTGCAAGCGTGCCGCTGTCGACGTGTTCCAGTTCTCCGCCAACGGGCAAGCCGCGCGCGATCCGGGACACGGCGACACCGCGAGCGCGCAGCAGCTCGCCGATGTAGTGCGCCGTGGCTTCGCCCTCTACGGTGAAGTTGGTCGCGAGGATCACCTCCTTCACGTCGGCGTCGGCGGCGCGCTTGAGCAGGCGGTCGAGGTGGATATCGCGCGGCCCGATGCCGTCGAGAGGAGAAAGCCTTCCCATCAGCACGAAATACTGCCCCCGGTAGCACTGCGTCTGCTCCATCATCAGCAGATCGGCTGGGGTCTCCACGACGCACAGCAGGCTGTTGTCCCGGCGCGGCGAGGCGCAGGTCTCGCACACCGGTGTCTCGGTGAAGGTGTTGCAGCGCTCGCAATGCCGGATCAGGGACAGCGCACGCTCGAGCGCCTGGCTCAGGCGTGCCGCACCGGTCTGATCCCGCTGCAGGAGGTGGTAGGCCATGCGCTGGGCGGACTTGGGCCCGACGCCGGGCAGGCAGCGCAACGCCTGGATTAGCGCCTCCAGGCTCGACGGGCTTTGCATGCGAAGTGCCGTCGGCGAGCGCTCAGAACGGCAGCTTGAAACCCGGCGGCAGACCCATCCCGGTGGCAACGCCGGCCATCTTTTCCTGCGTCGTGCTCTCGACCTTGCGCACCGCGTCGTTCACCGCCGCGGCGACCAGGTCCTCGAGCATGTCCTTGTCGTCGGCGAGCAGGCTGGGGTCGATGGTGACGCGCTTGACGTCGTGCTTGCAGGTCATCACCACCTTCACCAGGCCGGCGCCGGACTGCCCCTCCACCTCCACCGACGCGAGCTGTTCCTGCAGCTTGCGCATGTTCTCCTGCATCTGCTGGGCCTGCTTCATCAGCCCGGCCAACTGGCCTTTCATCATGGCGTTATCCTTCCTCTAGAGTCGGGCGCGGTGTCGCGCATCAGGCGTCGGACGGCCGGCGCGGGCTCGCCTCGCCCACCGGCCTTATGGATTCGTCCGCGACGCGGGCATCGAAGTTCTCCACCAACTCGCGCACGAACGGATCGCGGTCGATTGCCTCGACGGCACTGCGCTGACGCGCCCGGCGCTCGCGGTCCTCGACTTGCGCCGGCGTGTCGGCGCCGGGGTCCCCAAGGTGAAATTCGATCTGCACCGGACGGCCGAGGTGCTCGGCGAGCACGCTCTGCAGCTTGTCGCGGTAGGGCTTTTCCAGCAGGTGCTTGTGCGCCTCGGCGACGCGCAGATCGACGCGGCTGCCGGAAACACCGATCAGTTCGGTGTGCTGTGCGAGCATCCGGGCCATGCCGCCCAGCCGCAGCGCGACCACCAGCTCTGCCCAGCGCGCCGGGTCGAGGACGATCGCCCCCGCAGATGCAGGCAGTGCAGCGTCCCCTGCGGGTGCCGACGCCCTGCCCGCAGCCGGTGCCGACGCCCCTACGGATCGACCGTCCGGCGCGGACCGAACGGCGGACGCGGATCGTGCGCCGGGCGCTGATCGTGCCGCGGGCGCGGTCGTACGCACTGGCGGCTCAGCGGTCGCGGGCGCACCACCGCCGGTCTCCGGGGCGAAGGCGAGCATGCGCAGCAGCGCCATCGTGAACCCGGCGTACTCATCGGGTGCCAGCGCCAGCTCGCTGCGACCCTGGACGGCGATCTGATAGTAGAGCTGCAGATCTTCCGCGGCGAAGGCATTCGCCATCGCCTCGAGCCTCTCCCCGTCGGGGGCCTCGGGGTCGATTGCCGCAGGCACCGCTTGAAAGAGCGCCAGCCGGTGCAGCAGGGACGCCAGGTCCTGCAGCGCACTCTCGAAGGACAGGCCGCGCGCCTGCATGGCGTCGGCGGCTGCGATCAGCTCGGCACCCTCGTTCCGCGACAACGCGTCGAGCAGCTGGTACAGATACTCTTCGCCGACGGTACCCAGCATTTCGCGCACGGCCGATTCGAGCACCTTGCCGCCGCCGTGGGCGATGGCCTGGTCGAGCAGGCTCAGGCCGTCGCGCATGCTGCCCTGTGCCGCGCGCGCGACCAGCGCCAGCGCGTCCGGCTCGAACTCGACCTGCTCCTGCCCGAGCACGTGCGCGAGCTGCTCGCGAATCTGCCCCAGCGGGATCTGCTTGAGATTGAACTGCAGGCAGCGCGAGAGCACCGTCACCGGCACCTTCTGCGGATCGGTGGTGGCGAGGATGAACTTGACGTGCTCGGGCGGCTCCTCCAGCGTCTTCAGCATGGCGTTGAAGGCCGAGCGCGACAGCATGTGCACTTCGTCGATGATGTACACCTTGAACCGCGCGCGCGTGGGGGCGTAGAGCGCGTTCTCCAGGAGTTCGCGCATCTGGTCGACCTGGGTATTCGATGCGGCGTCCAATTCGATCAGATCGACGAAGCGGCCGGTGTCGATCTCGCGACAGGTTGCGCACGTACCGCACGGGTTCGCGGTGACCCCGGTCTCGCAGTTGAGCGCCTTCGCCATCACGCGCGCGAGCGTGGTCTTGCCCACCCCGCGGGTGCCGGTCATCAGGTAGGCGTGGTGAAGCCGGTTCTGCTCGAGCGCGTTACGCAGGGCGCGCACGACGTGCTCCTGGCCGACCATCTCGGCGAAGGTGCGCGGGCGCCACTTGCGGGCCAGCGCGAGCGTCATGCCTGCACCGGCGGGCGGACGGCGGCGCGGGCCGGAGCCCGTGCCGCACGGATGGGGTGGCGAGCCGTTCCCCCGGCACTTGCAGTAAGTAGCTGTGGCTGCTTCCTTCCGGACCTGACCAGATTCACTACCCTGCAATGCGGGGCGGCCCGCCATTGAACGTTGCTGCGCGCCGTCCACGGAGCGCGGTCGCGCGAGTGCTGCGACCGGGAGCCGATGGGCATGCGCTGTCGTCCCCCTCAGGCAGGGACGACGGGAATCTTGCCGATCCGCGCGCGCCAGTGCGCGGGACCGGTTTCGTGCACGGACTCGCCGGTCGCATCGACAGCGACGGTCACCGGCATGTCCTTCACCTCGAACTCGTAGATCGCCTCCATGCCCAGGTCGGCGAAGGCGACGACGCGCGAGGACTTGATCGCCTTGGACACCAGGTACGCCGCGCCCCCCACCGCCATCAGGTACACCGCCTTGTGCCGGCGGATCGCATCGATCGCCACCGGTCCGCGCTCACCCTTGCCGACCATGCCCAGCAGGCCGGTCTTCTCGAGCATCATGTCGACGAACTTGTCCATGCGCGTCGCGGTGGTCGGACCGGCCGGCCCGACGACCGCGTCGCGCACCGGATCCACCGGGCCCACGTAGTAGATGAACCGCCCCGTC
>CAYLTE010000176.1:0-8840 GCA_964386195.1 uncultured Burkholderiales bacterium
CTCGGCATCATGGCTGGGCCGGTGATGCTGCGCGCCGGCTATGACCACCGCCTGTCGGCCGGCGCCATCGCGGCAGGAGGAACGCTCGGCATCCTGATCCCGCCGAGCATCATGCTCGTGGTGATGGGGCCGACGATCGGCGTTCCGGTGAACTTCCTGTACGCCGCGGCGCTCGGCCCCGGTTTCCTGCTGGCCAGCCTCTACATCCTGTACTGCCTCGGACGCAGCTTCTTCAACCCGCGTCTGGGACCGCCAGTGCCGAAGGCGGAGCGCGTGACCGACTTGCGCGAACTGGTGCGTGAGTTCCTCCTCGGCGTGGTGCCGCTTGCAGCGCTCATCGGCTTCACGCTGGGCAGCATTCTCGGCGGCCTGGCGACGCCGACCGAAGCAGCGTCCTGCGGCGCCTTCGGCGCCACGCTGCTGGCGGCCGCGTATCGCAAGCTCACCTGGACCGCGCTGAAGAACACGGCCCTGTCGACCCTTGTCACGTCCAGTATGGTGTTGTTTCTCGCCGTCGCGTCGAACGTGTTCGGGGCGGTGTTCACCAAGCTGGGCGCAACGGATCTGATCAGCAACGCGCTCATGCAGATTCCGTTGCCCGACTTCGGCAAGCTGATGCTGGTGATGGTGCTGATCTTCGTGCTCGGCTGGCCGTTCGAATGGCCCGCGATCATCCTGGTGTTCCTGCCGATCTTCCTGCCGGTCGTGCAACAGCTGGAGCTGGGGCTGGATCCGCAGGAGACGATGATCTGGTTCGGGGCGCTGGTCGCGGTGAACCTGCAGACCGCCTTCCTCAGTCCGCCCGTGGCCATGTCGGCGTACTACCTGAAGAACGTGGTCCCGCAGTGGAACCTGGGGACGATCTATCGCGGCATGGGGCAGTTCATGCTGATCCAGGTGCTGTGCCTCGCAGCGGTGCTGATGTGGCCGTCGCTCTCGTTGTGGCTGCCCAGGCTGATGCAGCAGTAGAGGAGCGGCACCTCGCGAGAGGCTCGGAAAAGTACACAACGAGGTCAACTCATCCAAATCCTGGGTTGACGCAAAATGGGATCGTGTGGTCCCATCGGGGTCGTCTGCATAAAAATGACAACGGAGACCCCCGTCATGCTCTTCGAACTCGTCCGCTTCGGCGGCCGCCGACGATTCGTTTCCCTCGCTGCGGCACTGCCCCTGTCCCTCTCCGGACTCGCATTCGCCGTTCCATACGAATCCGGTCCGCTGCTGTTCAGCAGCGCGCAGCAGAGCATCTGGGGCAGCGGAAATGCCCCCGGCTTCGACAGCTCTTACTTCCTCGGCACGGAGTGGAATACCGGCACCGCCCAGCTAGGCGACATCGTCGGCAAAAAGAACGAGGTCATCATTCCGGGTGTTCCGCCGATCAAGATCCCGTGCGTGGACATCAACCCCTTCCCCGGCGTGACCTGCCTGCCGGGCACCGGCATCACCACCCCGGGCACGAGCCCGGTTACGGCAGACACGCGCTTCGGCGCGAAAGTCACGGCGCAGACGTCGGGCAAGGTCGGCTTCAACCTGAGTGCAAAGGCCGACAGCGGATCGGTCGACACCAATCTCACCTACACCGCTCAGCTCGACCTGCCGGCGGGTCCGGTGCAGGCAGGGCAGTTCATCAGTCTCAACTCGCAGAGCCTGCTCGCCGGCAATTCCGGCTTCAACACCAACTTCCCCGAGATCTCCGGCAAGGTGGAAGCGGTGCTCGGCGCCAAGGCCGTGTTCGGAGGACAGATCTGCGTCACGTTCGCCGGTTGCGCCCCCGATTCCGGGCTGGCCACCGCCACGATCGGCTTCGACCCCAAGACGCTGGAGATCCTGTCGTTCAACGACACGGATAGCCCGGGGCAGATCAAGGTGTTCGATATCGCCGATCCCGCGCTGTTCCAGTTCGGCTCGCCGATCGAGGTGCCGCCGAACACGCCGGGTGTGAACTTCGGCAACGTCACGGTCCACGTCCCCGACATCAACACCTCGGGCGCCGTCACGGGCGGCGTGCTCAAGGGCAGCGGGGAAGGCGACTTCCTCGAGCTCAAGGCGGACATCGACGGCATCATCCTGAATGCGTTCGGTCTGCCTGCCGTGCTGGGCGCCTCGCTCGACGCCGGGATCTTCTCGGTGGGCTACGACCTGATCGATCTCGAGTACGGCCCCACCATCAAGATCGTGCAGGACTTCGAGCTCACGCCCACGCTGATGGTCGAACTGGTGTTCGACAAGTTCGTGCAGGTGGCGGGTCTCGCTGCACCGGTGATGTCGCTGATCGCGCCGTGGGATCAGCTGCCCGACATCGCGCTGATCGATCCGGCGGACCTGGTGACGGTGACGCCGCGCTTCTTCATCGATGCGCTGTTCAAGAATGCCTCCACCATCGGCGTGGACGGCGAGTTCATCCTGAAGGTGCTGGAGGCGTCGTTCAGCCTCACCGGGCTGGGATTGACCATCGACGTCGGATCGCTCGGGCCGCTCTACCAGTTCTCCAAGGTGGACAACCTGTTCAACCTGCCACCGCTGTTCGAACAGCAGTTCGCGCTCGCCGGATTCAACGACGTCGTGGGCGCCTCCTTCGTGCTGCAGGCGCTGTCCATCTTCGATGTGCCGGAGCCCGGCACGGCCGCGCTGCTGCTTGCGGCGATTCTGTCGGCGGGCATGGTGGCGCAGCGGCGTCGCCGCCTGGGCAGCGACTGAAGTCCGGCTGCCTGCTGCGCTACCTGCCCTGACCGGGTGAGGGGGACAGCAGGCGCCACAGCGTCGCCTGGTCCGGGAAGCCGGTCGGCTCGAAGCCGGCCTGCTTCTGGAACGCTGCCAGCGCCCGCCTGACCGGTTCATCGAAACCGCCGGCTGCGGGCGCCTCCAGGAGGCCCCGCTGCACCAGGGCACGACGCACGCGGTGCACGGTCTGCCGGTACAGACTGGCGCGACGCTCGTCCTCTTCGATCGTCACCATCGGTTCGCCTGCACGCATGCGCTCGGGGTGAATTCTTTCCATGAGCGTGTTGACCACGGCAAACACCGCATCCTGCGGGTGCGAACGGCAGTGATTCTCCATGACGAGCAGCAGCAGTTCGGACGACTCGTAGGTCGTGGCATCGTACGTGTCGGCCTGGAACTGGTTGCGTGCCGTGATGTAGCCATCGAGCCATCCGCCGACCAGGTAGTACAGGTCGGATCGCTCCTCGCGCGCCGCGACGAAAGCGGAACATTTCAGAAGTCCTGCCCCACGAATCGAGAACTTGCCGCTGGCATCCGCAGCGAGCACCTCCGGGACCGGTGCGATCGGGGACAGGGCTATCGCGGTCAACGCGATCACGGCGGCGCGAGTCGGCGATTTCATCGATGCAGCTTCCAGTGCGTAGGGAATGACGAAGTATCGCACGCGCATGGAGGTGTGCCGCGCGACGGTGGAGCGCGTGTGGGACTTCTCAGAGAAAGCGCAGCGAGGTGCCGCGCCGGACGGGGCGCTTCGTGAGAAACGCCTTGGCCACGCCCGAAACGAGAGCGCGTGAGCCTTGGCGCGTTGCTACGATGCCAGCCGTTCAGTACCGCCTGCGTATCGCGAGCGAAGCGCCCAATGCCATCAGCGCGAGCAACGCCACCATTCCAGGTTCGGGTACCGAGTTGTCCTGCTCCGCGGCGAGGAAGCCGCGTATCTCGCCCGCCGGGACGACGCTGGTGTGGATGTTGAAGTACGCCTGCCCCGCCTGCAGACCGGCGATGAGCGCGGCAGCCGCGCCTTCGGCGGTGCCGCCGTTTGCGCCGAGAAAGGCTGCGCTGAAGGTACCTGGCTCGGCCAGGTCGAAAGTCTGGTCGAACGATCCGGCCGTGACGCCGAGGGGGAATCCCACGAAGGACGGCGTCTGCGTCGCGACGCCGACGTTGCCCGGTGGCGCTATGCAGCAGTGGATGTGCGCGGCAGTGGTGACGCCGTTGAGGTTCTCGAACTCGGCCATCACGCGCATCGTTCCGACGGTGGACAGTGCGGTATCGAGATCGATGATGACGGTCGCCGAGCCCGTGCCGGGAGACGCATTCGGCGGATTCTCGCTGGCGCCGTCGAGCACGGCAGTGAAGGTGATGGGTGCAGCCTCGATCGCCGGCATGGCGGCGATAGCTGCCAAGCCGAGCAGTCCGGCAAGGACCGTACGCATCGAATCGCGAAGCATGGTACCTCCATGCACATCCGTGGGCGCAGAACGCAGCGCGTGGCCGCGCATGCAATACTCGCACCATTGGACCGAACACGTTTGCACTCAGGATATTACGGGCATTCCGCAGACGGTACGACCGCAGCGTGTAAGAGAAATCGACAGGTGTCGGGAGGCGGCTTCGGCGGCGCTCAGAAGGCGCTCACGCGAACGAAGAACCACACCATCGAGAGCGTGCCGATCCCATATGCGATCAAGGTGCGAATCCGATCGCCGAGCGACGCCGCGATGCCCAGCCTCACCAACGTGATGGGCACGCCGATCACCACAGCGATGAACAGCAACTGCCCGATCTCGACGCCCACGTTGAATGCCACGAGCGCGAGGGGGACGTCGCCAGGCGGCAGGCCGGCGGCAAGCAAGGCACCGGCGAAGCCCAGGCCGTGCAACAGGCCGAAGCCGAACGCGACGAGCCAGGGGGCGGTGGTCGTCAGGCTCGGTTGCGCTCCACGCCCTCTGGCGATTTCACTGGCCAGAAGAACGATGGACAACGCGATGACGGCTTCGACGGGGGCTTGGGGGACATGCCACAGGCCGAAGACGGCCAGCGCCAGCGTGATCGAGTGCGCGACCGTGAACGCCGTGATCATCTTGACCAGCGCCCAACGGCCAGAGGACAGCAGCATCAATGCGAGCACGAACAGCAGATGATCGTATCCAAGCAGGATGTGCTCGATGCCAAGCCCGAGGTATATGCCCGCTACCGCTGCAAGTCCGGGCACGGGCTCGATGACGAAGGCCGGAGACGATGGCGTCAGGCGCGCCACCTGCGTGCTGCCGTCGAGGCGCTCGATGCGTACCAGCGCATCGGTGACGGTGGCATCGAGCCCGGCGATCCGGAGGGTGGTGCCCGTCAGACCGCCGGTGCGACGGACGGTCCAGCGCTCGACGAAGGCGTTCTCGAGCTGCTCGATCCGGGGCGTACCCTCCGGCTGCGTACCCTCGCGCAGCTCGGGATACAGCGCAAGGCGCAGATCGCCACGCGCCGGGACCTTCCACAGGACCGCATAGCGCTCGTCATCGAGCTGCCGCAGCTCCAGATAAGCGGGCCGGAGTTCGTGCGCAATCGCAGGCGGGATCAAACACCACAGCAATAGCACCGCGAGTGCAGCGCGTATCATCGTCCTGGAACTTCGACTGGCATTGCACTCGGCGCGCGCTCCACCGTGACCGAATAGCCGGCGAGAAGCTTCTGGTAGAAGGCCTCGGCAGCCCGTTTCCGCTGCCGCTCGTCCCACTCGCGCCGGACCGCATCGCGGATCTCGGACAGAGGCGGCACCGGTCCCGGCTCGCGTGCCGATACGTACACCAAGTGCAGGCCGTAACCTGAACGTATCGGCGCCGACCAAACGTTCGGTTGCACTTGCGCGACATCGTGCGCGAACGTGTCCCCGAACTGAGCGGCGATGTCCGCATCGGACAGCGACTCGAACTCACTGCCCAGCAGGAACCGATCGCCGAGCACGTCGATCTCGGCCTTCCCGCCTGCACGACGCAGGCCGACCAGGATCGATTGGGCGCTGGCGTCCAGCCGGTCGCCGTGCCGGTCGGGGTTGAGATAGACGTGGCGGAACGACGTACGCCGCTCGCGTCGAAATCGCTCGGGATCCGACTGGAGCAGGGCTTCGAGGTCTGCCTCGGAAGGCTCCGCCAGCGCCGCGATATCCTCGGAGAGAAACTCCAGCTTCTGTCGCAGGCGGCGCTTGATCACCAGGTCGTCCCGGTCCAGCCCCATCGCCAGCGCTTCCCGGTAGTACACCTCGTCGCGTACGTGCTCACCGATGAGCGCGTGGAGCTCTTCCTCCGACGGTGGACGCTGCCACGTCCGTGTGAAGCCGATTGCGAGGCGCTCGACCTGTGCGCGTGACACCACGATGCTTGCCGGTTCCCGTTCGAGCTTTCCACCCAGCAGGTGATAGCCGCCGAACACCGCCGCCCCGAGCACGACGAAGTGTACGAGTGGCTCCCGCAGGAGCCGGCTTCGCCAACCCGGCATTGCGTCAGGGCTTGGGCGTGTACCAGATCGGCGATGTGTACGCGCGCTCGACGATCGTCATCTTCGTGCCGTCGAGTGGCTTCGTGCCCAGACGCTTCGCGTCGTAGGCAGTCCAGCGCGGCGTCGGGATCTCGATCACCCTGCCGTAGTAGAAGGCCGCTTCCCGGTCATCGAAGTCGGGATCCTTCCAGACCGTGATCAACTCGGGCGCGCCGATGGTGTTGGTCCAGGTGGCGCTCTCGACATCCACGGTATTGCCCACCGGCGGCAGCTTTCCGGTCGAGGGATCCGGCTTGCGCGTCCCCGACCAGGCGACGTCGTAGACTTTCTCGTGCAACTTGCCATCCTTGTCGAGCCAGCCCTTGATGATCTGGTAGCGGTCCAGGTTCGCGCCGATCGGGTCCTTGAGCGCAGCGACCAGGAAGGTCGGCGCCCGGCCCTTCGGACCCTGCTCCAGATCGGCTCCCATCGGCACCCCCTTCGTATAGCCGATCTCTCCTGGTAGCCGACTCTGTGCATCCTTCGCATCGAAGCCCCAGCCGCCGAAGAAGCGGACGATCATCCGGCTGCCGGTGGTGGCGTAGGTTTCTCTGCGCTTCATCGCATCCCACAACGACTCGCGCGTATTCTCCCGTGCCCACACCCCCGCGTAGCCCGAGGCGGAGACCTCCCAATCCATGATCTTCACGCCGCTGTTCGGGTTGTCGATGAACGTCGCGGTCATGCGCTCGGGGCTGGGCTCCTGCGGCGTGGTCTTGCCGAAGAAGTTCTCCTCGGAGAGGGCGGAAAGGCCGTTGTGTGCGTCGCTGCTCCCGACCAGTCCGAACTTATAGGGATTGGTGCCGAGCTCCCGCTCCACCTTCAGTCCGTTCTTGAGGGCCGAACGCGCATACTCGAATTCCAGCATCTCCTTCACCTTGAGGGCACTGCCGTCCAGGTTGCCCTTGTCCCATCGCTCAAACTCGGCGAACTCGTCGTTCGGGGACAGGAAGGGATGCGCTTCGCCATCGCCTTTGGTCTGGGTCGCCTCGTACAGCGGCTCCCAGCGTGCACGATGCTCGACGTACTCGCGATCCAGGGGCTTGCCGCTGAACGACTCGATCAGCGGAAACATGCGCCCGTTGCTGAGGTTGCCGTTGTGCGCGATCGCAAGCACGCTTCCACCGGTCTTGTCCTCGTACGCGGCCATCCACTTCCACAGGTCGCGAGGATTGTCGCTGCCGGGCGCATATACCGTGAACGGCTCGACCTGACTGGCCTTGTCACCGCCATCCCTGAAGATGACGTTGCGATGCAGGTTGTTCCCGCCTGTGTTGGAAGTCCATTCGTAGCCGATGAAGGCGGTGAACCGCCCTGGTTCGTTGAACGCTTCCGCGGCCGCGATCGTTTCCTGCCAGGCGCTCTTGTAGGCCCGCGTGCCCGGCAGATACATCAGGGACTTCGGGAACGTGCCCTGCGAGAAGGCGACGATGATCTCGACCGCCGCCTGCGCACCGTCGCCGGATTGGATCATGTTGTACCACTTGCGCCCGGTCGGATCGGCAAGCAATTCCGGCTTGCCCGCGAACAAGTCGGGGAAGAAGCCCATGTTGTCCGAGTGGTCCGCAACCACCAGAAAGTCGAGCGGTCGAGATAGTTTCACCGGCTGACCGCTGGACGCCATGACCTGCTCGCCTCGCGCGAACCGGTATGCGTCGCGAGGACCGAGCCGCGCCCCGAATGCGCCTGCATCCATGGAGAACGCGGTGTGCAAGTGCGTGTCGCCGAAGTAGGGACGCGTGGGGAAGTCCCGGTCAGCATAAGGCGAGTATGGGGGCGTGCGCTTGTGGCCCCGCTCGGCCTGGCGCTTGTTCAACGTACCCGACACGCCGACCCCGTCCTGCTGATCCGACAGTACGGGCGAGGCCAGCGAGACACCGAGCGCCAGCGCGACAGATACCACGAGGGGTGCTCTCTTCATCGTGCGACTCTCCTTTCGAGGCTCGGGCCAGTGGCATCCAAGCCGAAGAGACATCATGAAAGCTTGTGGGTGCGTAGCAACCAAACGATACGGGCGCGAGATGACCAGCTGGCCACGCTACTGCCGATGACCGTGACCTGTGCCGTGCACTGGCTATCCGCACGTCACGTGTGACGAAGAGCCTGTCGCGGCGTGGCGCTGACACTCGCTGTAGTCTGCCTGCGGCCACCAAGATCTGCTATCGCAGATCGGCTCTCTGTTACCTAGTGTATGCGCGCAGTATCGTCGGCGCCAGCCCAGGGCAAGCCCGATGCATCCAAGAGGGGAATGATCCATAAAGGATTCTTTGCACCTTCGCCGGTCGCCACCCGGGCGAATCGACTCGAAAGCGCACAACCTTCAGGTAAAGCGGGCTATGAAGCGCGAAAAGGCAGGAAGCAAACTGGCGGGGGCGGCGAACTAGACGACGGCGCCACTTTTCTGCACGAGGAGGTTGAGGTGGTGGCCAAGGGCGGAATCGAACCACCGACACAAGGATTTTCAGTCCTCTGCTCTACCAACTGAGCTACTTGGCCGTTCGCGACAAAAGGGGGTTGCCCCCCGTGCGAGCCGCGAATGATAGCAGAATCCGCAGGCGACCTGCCCGACGGTCAGGCGGTAGCCGCACCGA
>CAYLTE010000177.1:0-8810 GCA_964386195.1 uncultured Burkholderiales bacterium
AGCGTGATGTGATCGGAGTACTTGCGCACGATCTCGCGCAGGCGGAAGCCGGACAGGAGCTCGTCCTCGCCTTCGCGCAGGTGAAGGGTCACGTCGGTACCGCGGCCGGACTTCTCCGCCATCTCGACGCTGTATTCGCCCTGGCCGTCGCTCTCCCAGCGCACGGCGTGCTCTGCGCCCATTCCCGCGCGCCGGCTGAGCACCGTCACCCGGTCGGCAACGATGAAGGAGGAGTAGAAGCCGACCCCGAACTGACCGATCAGGTGCGCGTCCTTGGCCTGGTCTCCGGTGAGCCGCTGGAAGAACTCGCGCGTGCCGGACTTCGCGATGGTGCCGAGGTTGGCGATCACCTCCTCGCGCGACATCCCGATGCCGTTGTCGGAGATCGTGATCGTGCGTGCCGCCTTGTCGAAGCTCACGCGGATGCGCAACTCGCCATCGTCCTCGAACAAGGCCTTGTCCGACATCGCCTCGAAGCGCAGCTTGTCTGCGGCGTCGGACGCGTTCGAGACGAGCTCGCGCAGGAAGATCTCCTTGTTCGAGTACAAGGAGTGCACCATGAGGTGTAGCAGCTGCTTTACTTCGGCCTGGAAGCCGTGCGTTTCTCGGGTGGCGGTGTCGGCCATCTCGTTGTCTCCCTCACGAAATTTGCGACCGACGATGGGGACGGTCCGCACGCATTTCAAGGCCCGCAGTCTGCGAGGCGTGGGGTCAGGCCTCCACCGCCGGCGAGCCGCCGGCGCCGGCTGGCAGGACCGGTTCGTTCGCGGCCGCCTCGGTCAGGTCGAGGGTCTGCAGAGTCACGTAGTCGGTCTTGCCGCTACCCAGCACGGGCAGGTCCGGCATGCACACCAGCTTGCGGGCGACGGCGAGATCCTGGGCGCCGAACTCGCGCGCGGCGCGCATCAGCGCCTGGCGCGTGAGGGACGGATCCGTGGTGAAGAGCACGGTGGTCTCGCCCCCGGCCGACTCGGTGCGCAGCACCACCGCGTGACGGCACTCGGGCGAGGCGCGGTGGGCGAGCGCCTCGATGGCATCGAGCGAGACCATCTCGCCGGCGATCTTGGCGAAGCGCTTGACGCGCCCCACGACGCGCATGACGCCGTCGTCGAGCAGGTCGACTACGTCGCCCGTCGAATACCAGCCCTCGCCGAACCTCGAACGCGGTGGATCGATGACGCCGGGCATGTCGTGCCGGTAATAGCCGAGCATGAGGTTCGGGCCGGTGAGATGCAGCACGCCGCCGTGCTCCACGCCCTCCAGCTTTTCGAGCCGCGTGCGCACGCCCGGGAGCGGCCTGCCCACCGTGCCGGGTCGATGGCAGTGAGGCGTGGACAGCGCGATGACCGGCGCGCACTCCGTCGCGCCGTATCCCTCGAAGATGCGCAGTCCGAATTTCTCCAGATACAGGCGCACCACCTCCTCGCCCAGCTTCTCGCCGCCGGAGATCACGTAGCGCACGCTGCTGAAGTCGAGCGGATTCGCGTACTTCGCGTAATACCCGAGAAACGTGCCCGTGCCGAACAGGTAGGTGACGTTGCGGCGATACGCGATCTCCGGAATCGCGCGGTACTTCAGGGGCGAGATGTACAGGAACAGCTTCACGCCGGTGACCAGGCACAGCATCATCCCGGCGGTGAATCCGTAGGAGTGATACAAAGGCAGTGCGTTCAACACGCGGTCGCGCGAGGTGAAATCGATGACTGCGCCAATCTGGTGGATATTGGCGAGGATGGCGTCATGACTCAGCGCCACCCCCTTGGGATGGGCCTCGGATCCGGAGGTGAAGAGCACGACCGCAGGCGCCTGCGCATCGACGCGCGCGGTGAGTGCGCGAGGCAGGCGCAGGGCGAGCAGCATCCACAGCTTGTCGAGCAGGCGCAACTGCGACGCGGCGTCCTCGAGATACACGATGCGCAAGTGTCGCAATGCGGCGACGACCGAAGACAGCTTCGCCTGTTCGACGAATGCACGCGAGGTGATGACGACGCGTATGCCGGCCGCCGTGCACGCCGTGCGCACGGCGCGCGAACCGGCGCTGTAGTTGAGCAGGGCCGGCCCGCGCGCGCTGGCACTCAACCCGCGCACGAGGCACCGGGTGGGGACGAGTTTGGGAAACCGGACGCCGACATTGTCCCCAGGCTGCGTGACGCGCGCGCTCCAGCGCGCGAGCGCCAGGCTTCCCCGAAGCAGCTCGCCGTACGTGCGCGGCACCTCCCGCATGTCCTCGATGATCGGCGTATGACGGCCCTCGCGCTCCACCGCCTTCAGGAAGGCATCGAACAGACCGCTGCGCTCGCGCGCATCGACGCAGGTCGTCTCCATCATCTGCTGCAGGACGAGCGTGGCGCGCACCCGCCGCTGCCGGGCACCTTCCCGGCCATCGGTGCGGATCGCCGTAGCCGGGCCGAAATGCAGCCTGAGCCGACGCGATGCGCCGGCGGCGTAGGCGAGGTGGACGGGAACGACGGGCACTGCCGATCGCATCGCGACCAGCGCCGGTCCGGGGTAGCACTTCATCACGCCGCTCGATTCGAGCAGCCGGCCCTCGGGATACAGCACCACGCTGCGCCCGTCTTCCAGGAGACGCAGCACGCGCCGCAAGGTGGCCGGATGGTTGACGTCCATGACCAGGTGAGGAACCGCAGCGAGCAGCCAGCGGAACGCGCGGCCGGCGACCTCCTCGCGCGGCAGCACCACGAGCGGCCGGTCGGGCAGCAACAGGGGCAAGAGCAGGCTGTCGATGCGACGCGGGTGACGCGCCATGTACAGCAGAGGCGATTCGGTGCGCGCCGGCACAACGCCGCTGCAGACGACCCGCCACGCCATGCGCACACCGAGCCGCACCATGGGCGTCCACACCATGGCCGTCCATAGCCTTCTCATCGCAGCACCAGCTGGGCGCACGCCCGTCCTTCGTTCGGGATCCTGACTTGTTCTGCTCGTTCTCATCCGCGTCTGAGTGGCCCCGGCGCCGCCGCCGCAGGCCCTGATCCAAGAGTTTCTCCCTCCGCACGCGACCTTACAAGTGCCCAGCCGATCCAGAGCCCCTCCCACAGGACATCGTTCTCGAGGGGTGAAGGCCGGGCCGGGCGCAAATCTGCCAATTTGTCAGGTTCGCTCCGAATTTGGCACCCGCAGCCGCACTCGCTAGATTCAAGCAAACGGCATTGCGATACCACGAACGGTCCACGCGAATGGGCCGCACATCCCTTCCTTCTGGACCAGGAGACCACACCATGGACATGCAACTCCACCCCGCAGTTCTGCAGGCCTCGACCAAGACCGCCCTCTACAGGACCACGCAACAACCCGAGTACTTCTTCTCCGAGCAGTTGTCCGCCTACTACGATGCGGGCGCACGCGCCATCTGGTGCCGCTGGAATCCCACCCCGCGACCCAGCTTCAATCCCGCGCTGCTGCAGGACCTGAGCAGTTACTGCCGGTTCGTCACGGGCACCCGGGGCAGCGTCGAGCACCTGGGCGAATCCGCCCCCGTCGACTACGCCGTCCTCAGCTCGGGCGTGCCCGGCGTGTTCAACCTGGGCGGCGACCTCGACCTGTTCGTGCGCCTCATCGAGGCGCGCGACGAAGTCGGTCTGCAAAGCTACGGCAAGGCTTGCGTGGACGTCCTGTATCGAAACTACATCGGTCACGGCCTGCCGATCACCACCATCTCGCTGGTGCAGGGCGAATGCCTCGGCGGCGGCTTCGAGGCGGCGCTGTCGAGCGACCTGATCGTCGCCGAGCGTCAGGCGCGCTTCGGATTTCCGGAAATCCTGTTCAACCTCTTTCCGGGCATGGGCGCCTACTCCTTCCTCGAGCGCAAGGTGGGCAGGCGCCTGACCGAAGAGCTTCTCTCCTCTGGGAAAATATATAGCGCTGATGATATGCTCGCCCTCGGCGTGATCGACGTCGTCGCAGAGCAGGGTGCCGGTGCGGCGGAAGTCGCGGCCCTTGCGAAGCGCCAGTCGCGCAGCCGCAACGGACTCGCGGCGATCGCCGCGGCGCGGCGCCGGGTGAACGGCGTGGACTACGAGGAATTGATGGACGTGGTCCGGCTGTGGGTCGATGCGGCGATGCGGCTGACGAGCCGGGACCTGAAGCTGATGCAGCGTCTTGTCTCGCGCCAGAACGACATCCGGACGTCGGCCTCCGTGCATTGAGCACGGACGGTGACCGCGTATCGGAGCAGGGCCGCCACGGGCGGCACGAGGGAAGGAAAAGATGGAGCGTGCGCCGTCCGAATACACCATCCAGGAGGCATCGGCCAAGCTCGGCGTGCCGGTGCAGAAACTCCGGAGGTGGGATGCCCAGGGCGTGCTGGTGGCCCGGCGAACGGACGGCGGCCATCGTCGCTATGCGCGCGAGATCATCGACGGTCTCGCCGGCTCGGTCCTGCCCACCTTCCATGACCGCTACGAAGACGAACTGGCCACGGCGCGCAAGGCGCTGCGCGAGAAGCGCCGGATCATCCAGCTGCTGCTCGAGAGCGAGAGCCGCTACCGCGACCTGGTCGAGACCTCCCACGATCTCATCTGGACGACCGACGGCGACGGCCGCTTCACCTATCTCAACAACGGCACCGTCGACATCTTCGGGATGGCGCCGCGCGACCTGCTCGGCCGCTGCTTCTTCGACTTCGAGGCGAAGCCCTCGCACATCTCCAATCGCCGCTTTCTCTCCACCCTGCGCCGCCATGGCGAGGTGAAGAACTACGTGACCCACCTGATGACGGCCGAGGGCCTCGATCGCTGGGTGGGAATCAATGCCCGCGTGCAGCACGACGAGCAGGGCAAGATGATGGGAATCCGCGGAACCGCCCGCAACGTGACCGAGCAGCACGAGGCGGCCCTGCAGATCGAGTACCTCGCCACGCACGATGCGCTGACCGGCCTGCCCAACCGCGTGAGCCTGCAGCGCACCCTGGACATCGCGCTGAAGTCGGGCGATCTCGGCGCGGTGCTGTTCATCGACATCGACCACTTCAAGTACGTCAACGACAACTTCGGGCACCGCGCGGGCGATCAGTTGATCGTCGGCGTGAGCGGCGTGCTCAAGGAGGCGGCGGCCTCGCACCGGGGGCAGGTGTTCAGGCTCGGCGGTGACGAATACGCGGTGCATCTGCCGGATTCCCTGCGGCCGCACGCCATCGAAGTGGCGGAGGAACTGCTGGCCGCCTTGCGCCACTACCGCTTTCAGTCGAGCACGCAGCAGCGCATGTCGAGCGTCACCGCGTCGATCGGCATCGCGCTGTACCCCTTCCACGGCAACGACGTGACGGGACTGCTCTCCAGCGCCGATATCGCGATGTACCAGGCCAAGGACGGCGGGCGCAACCGGCACGTCATGTACGACCAGGACGCACAGAGCCTGCGCCGCACCCACAACCGGGTGCAGTGGGCGAACAAGCTGCGCGAGGTGCTCGACGACGATCGCCTGCTCCTCTACTACCAGCCGGTGGTCAGGCTCAAGGACCTGAAGACGGTGCACTGCGAGATCCTCGTGCGCCTGCGCGACGATCACGGCAACGTGGTGCTGCCCAGCCAGTTCATCGAATCGGCGGAATCGCTCGGGATGGTGCAGGAGATCGACATGCGCGTGGTCGAGCGGCTGCTCGAGCACCTGCAATCGCCCGAACAGCGTGACGTCAAGATTCGTTACTTCGTGAACCTGTCGCGCGTGAGCATTTCCGATCCGCACTGGGTGCGCCGCTTCCAGTCGATGCTCTCGGTCGCCCCCGTGAACCACTCGCAGCTGGTGTTCGAGATCACCGAGACGGCGGCGATGTCCGACGTCGACGTGACGCAGCACTTCATCCGGGAACTCAAGGAGATGGGCTGCCGCTTCGCGCTGGACGACTTCGGCGCGGGCTTCAGCTCGTTCTACTACCTCAAGCGCTTCGACGTGGATTACCTCAAGATCGACGGCAGCTTCGTGCGCGATCTCGCCACCGACGAGGGGAACCGCATCTTCGTGCGCGCGCTGTGCGACGTGGCGCGCGGGCTGAACAAGCAGGTGGTGGCGGAATGGGTGGAGAACCGCCGCACGCTCGAGATCCTGAACGAGATGGGCACGCTCTACGGTCAGGGCTACCTGTTCCAGCGCCCCGCTCCGCTCTGGGACGATCCGCCCGAGCGCATCACCCTGGCCGCCGGCGAGTAGCCGGCGCCCGTCTACCCGGCCGCCCGGGCCCCGGCCCTCGATCAGCCGCGTCAGCCGCGGCGCAGGCGGTCCGCCCAGAACACGCCGAGAATCGTCTTTGCTTCGGTGATCTCGCGCGAGAAGATCCTGTGCAGCGCCTCGTCGATCGGCATGTTCACCGTCTCGATGAACTCGTCGTCCTCGCCCGGATGCCCCTCGAACACGAGCTCGCGCGCCAGGAACAGCTCGATCCGCTCGTCCGAGTAACCCACGCAGGGATGCAGCGTGGTCAGGAAGGACCACTCCCGCGCCAGGAAGCCGGTCTCTTCGAGCAGTTCGCGCTGCGCGGTGCGCTCGGGCGGCTCGTCGGGCTCGATCTTGCCGGCGGGCAGTTCCAGGAAGTGGCGGCGCAGCGGGTAGCGGAACTGGTGCTCGAGCAGCACGGTGTCGCGGTCCACCAGCGGAATGACCACGACCGCGCCCTGGTGCTGGATGTACTCGCGGCGCGCCTGGCCGCCGTTGGGCAGGCGGACCTCGTCCTCCTTCACCACCAGCAGCTGGCCGCTGTATGCGGTACGGCTGTTGAGCGGCTGCTCGCTGAAGTCCGAGGCCATGCGGGCGGGCGATCCGCTACAGCGATGCCCTGACCGCCTGCTGACACACGGCCAGCAGCCAGCCCGGCGTCATGCCCAGCACCAGCAGGGCGAGCGCGTTGACAGCGATGAGCGTGCGCTGGTCGCCGGGATTGACGATGGGCGCGGTGTCCACAGGATCGTCGAAGTACATGACGCGCACGACGCGCAGATAGTAGAAGGCGCCGATCAGGGACAGGATCACCGCCGCGATCACCACTCCGGTGTAGCCGGCCTCGAACGCCACCTGCAGCACCGCCAGCTTCGCCCAGAAACCGAGCAGAACGGGGATGCCGGCCAGGGAGAACATCACCAGCAGCATGAGGAACGCGTACCAGCGGCTGCGCTGGTTCAGCCCCTTGAAGTCGTCGATGTTCTCGGCCTCGAAGCCCTCGCGCGACAGCAGCAGGATCATGCCGAACGAGGCGAGCGTCATCAGCACGTAGACCACGACGTAGAAGATCGCGGCCCCGTAGCCCTCCGCATTGCCGGCCATCACGCCGAGCAGGAAGAAACCCATGTGCGAGATGGTCGAATACGCCAGCATGCGCTTGATGTTGGTCTGTACCACGGCGGTGATGTTGCCCACCGCCATCGACAGCACCGCCAGGATCGCCAGCATGTCCTGCCACTCGGCGATCAGTTCGGGAGACCCGAGCGCCTCGACCAGGAGGCGGAAGACGAAGCCGGCCGCCGCGAGCTTGGGCGCCGAGCCGATGAGCAGTGTCACGGCCGTGGGCGCCCCGTGGTAGACGTCCGGCACCCACATGTGGAACGGCACCGCACCGAGCTTGAATCCCACGCCCGCCACTACGAACACCAGTCCGAACACCAGGATCGCCGCGCGCGCCTCGCCGGCCGCGATGCGTTGCGCCATCTCGGGGATCGACAGCGTGCCGGTGGCGCCGTAGAGCATCGACATGCCGTAGAGAAGCATCCCCGACGCGAGCGCACCGAGGACGAAGTACTTCATCGCCGCCTCGGTGCTGCGCGCCGAATCGCGCTGCAGCGCCACCATCGAGTACAGGCTCAGCGACATCAGCTCGAGCCCCAGGTACAGCGTGAGCAGATGGTTGGCCGAGATCATCACCATCATGCCCAGGGTCGAAAACAGCGCGAGGGTGAAGAACTCGCCGCGGAACAGCTGGCGGCTGCGTCCGTACACGTGCGAGTAGACGAGCACACCCGCGACACCGGCGTACACGCACACCTTGAGCAGATCGGACAGCGGGTCGTCCACGAACATGCCGTTGAACGCGAACGAGACCTCGGCGGAGGCGCTGCCCAGGGTGATGCCGGCGCACGCAGCCAGGGCGAGCAGGCTCAGCAGGTAGGTGACGCTCCGGCTCCGGTCGGGGATGAACAGGTCGAGGATCAGGATCGCCGAGACCGCGCACAGCAGGAACACCTCCGGCAGCGCGGGCATCAGGTTGAGCGATTCGAGGGTCATGTCGGCCGCCTGGTCAGGGTAGCTTGGTGCGCGCGGCGAGCGAGAGCAGGTCCGCCACCGAAGTGTCGAGCACCGCGCTCATGGGCTGCGGCCAGATGCCCATTCCGAGCACGGCCGCGGCGAGCAGCGCGAGGATCAGCCCCTCGCGCGCGCCGATGTCCTTCAGCGCCGCAACGTGGTGGTTGGCCACCGGCCCGAAGATCACCCGCTTGTACATCCACAGGGTGTAGGCCGCGCCGAAGATCAGCGTCAGCGCCGCGAGGAACGCGTACCAGAAGTTGACCTCGACGGCGCCCAGCGTCACCAGGAATTCGCCGACGAAGCCACTCGTCCCCGGAAGGCCGGCGTTGGCCATCGCGAAGAGCATGAAAAACGCGGCGAACACGGGCATGGTGTTGACCACGCCGCCGTAGTCGGCGATCTGGCGCGAGTGCATGCGGTCGTAGAGCACGCCCACGCACAGGAACAGCGCGCCGGAGACGAAGCCGTGCGAGATCATCTGCAGGACCGCGCCCTGCATGCCCAGTTCGTTGAACAGGAAGATGCCCAGCGTGACGAAACCCATGTGCGAGATCGACGAGTAG
>CAYLTE010000178.1:0-8799 GCA_964386195.1 uncultured Burkholderiales bacterium
CGAGCGCCACGCGCACGAAGCCGCGGCCGGGATTGATCCCGTGCGCGTCGCGCGCGAGGAAGCTGCCGGGCAGCACCGTGACATTATAGGTTTCGAACAGCCGGCGGGCGAACTGCGCATCGTCCCCACGTGTGCGCAGCCAGAGGTAGAAGCCGGCCTGCGGCATCTCCACCGGCGACACCTTCTCCAGAATGCCCACCGTGGCCTCGAATTTCTCCCGGTACAGGGCGCGATTGGCCCGCACGTGGCTCTCGTCGGCCCAGGCGGCGACGCTGGCCGCCTGCACCGCCAGGCCCATTGCGCTGCCGTGGTAGGTGCGGTAGAGGAGGAAGTTCTTCAGCAGCCGGGCATCGCCCGCCACGTACCCGGAGCGCAGGCCCGGCACGTTGGAGCGCTTGGACAGGCTGCCGAAGCTCACCAGTCCGCGGAAGTCGTCCCGGCCGAGCCGCTGGGCTGCCTCCAGGCCACCCAGCGGCGGCGCCGCCTCGTCGAAGGAGATCTCCGAGTAGCACTCGTCGCTGGCGATCGCGAAGCCATGGCGGTCGGACAACTCGAACAGGCGCTGCCAGTCTTCGAGATCCATCACCTTGCCGGTGGGATTGCTCGGCGTGCAGACGTAGATCAGCTGGGCGGAGGACCACACCGCATCGTCGAGCTGGCCGAGATCGATGCGAAAGCCGTCCCTGGGCAACTGGTTGAGGAACTCCGGCTGCGCTCCGGCGAGCAGCGCCGCACCCTCGTAGATCTGGTAGAAGGGGTTGGGCATCACCACCCGCGCAGCGGAGCGGGTGCGGTCGACCACGGTCTGCGCGAACGCGAACAGCGCCTCGCGGCTGCCGTTGACCGGCAGCACCTGGGAGGCGGCATCGATGGAGCGCAGGCCGTAGCGGCGCTGCAGCCAGTGCGCGATGCCCTGACGCAGCGTTTCGCCGCCGAGTGTGGCCGGGTAGCTCGCCAGTCCATCGAGGCTCTGCGTAAGCGCCTCGCGGATGAACGCCGGTGTCTCGTGGCGCGGTTCGCCGATCGACAGGTTCACCGGCGCGAGGCCGCTCGGCGGCTGCGCGTCCTTGAACAGCGCGGAAAGCTTCTGGAACGGATACGGCTGCAGCCGGGAGAGGTCCGGGTTCATTTATCCTCGACTGACGTCGACCCGGCGCGGGCGCGCCGCGGGCACATCGATGAATTGCAAGTCGACGAATTATAAGGGCAGCCACGTTTGAAGAACTCCACCGCCATCGCCGGGCTGCTCACCGGCGCGCTCGTCTGGGGACTGATCTGGTACCCGTACCGCAAGCTCGAGGAGGCGGGCATCTCGCCCGCGCTCGCGACCCTGGCCTCCTACGCAGTGGCGCTGCTGCTGTCGCTGGCGCTGTTCCGCGACCAGCTCCGCGGGCTGCTGCGTGCGGACTGGCTGCTGCTGGCGATCGCGCTCAGCTCGGGATGGACCAACCTCGCGTACGTGCTGGGAATGGTGCACGGCGAGGTCATGCAGGTCCTGCTGCTGTTCTACCTGGCGCCGCTGTGGACGGTCGTCTTCGCGCGCCTGCTGCTGCACGAGCGCGCGGGCCCGACGGGCCTGCTCGTGGTCCTGCTGTCGCTGGCCGGTGCGGCACTCATGCTGTGGGTGCCCGGCGCCAGTCTGCCGCGGCCCGACAGCGCGGCGGAGTGGTTCGGGCTCAGCGCCGGCATCACCTTCGCGCTCGCCAACGTTCTCATCCGCAAGGCCGACCATCAGAGCATCCGCCTCAAGGCGGTGGCGGTGTTCGCCGGCGTCGTGGCGGTGGCGCTCGCAGTCCTGCCGTTCGAGGGCGCTCTCGCCACGGCGGTGGTCCCGCAGGCCGGCTCGCTGTTGATGGTTGCCGGCATCGGGGTCGTGCTGCTGGTTGCCAACCTTGCGGTCCAGCACGGGCTGACGCACGTTGCCGCCAACCAGGCGATCGTGATCCTGCTATCCGAACTGATCGTTGCGGCGGTATCGGCCTACTTCCTTGCCGGAGAGTCGATGCGCTGGAACCAGTGGCTGGGCGGGGCGATGATCGTGGCGGCGACGTTGCTGTCGGGGCGGCTCGGGAATCGAGACAGCGGCTGAGCGAAGTCAGCTGCACCACGATTCGGTTACACTACGCGCGCTGTGCATCGCGGTGCGCCCACGGCGACGCCGCCCGGATCGTCGTCCCGTTCCCGGGCGGCGCGCAACTCCTCGTCTCGGTCGGTCAATTGCGCCTCACTCACGTCAAGCTGGCGGGCTTCAAGTCCTTCGTCGATCCCACGCACATCCCCGTGCCCGGACAACTAGTCGGCGTCGTCGGCCCCAACGGCTGCGGCAAGTCGAACGTCATCGATGCCGTGCGCTGGGTGCTGGGCGAATCGTCGGCGCGTCACCTGCGTGGCGAGACCATGCAGGACGTGATCTTCAACGGCTCGGGCGGGCGCAAGCCTGCCAACCGCGCCAGCGTGGAGCTGGTGTTCGACAACAGCCTGGGCAAGGCCGGCGGGCCGTGGAGCAAGTACACGGAGATCTCGGTCAAGCGTGTGCTCGAACGCAACGGCGAGTCCTCCTACTACGTCAACAACACGCACGTGCGTCGCCGCGACGTGGCCGACATCTTCCTGGGCACCGGCCTGGGCGGGCGTGCCTACGCGATCATCGAGCAGGGGATGATCTCACGCATCGTCGAAGCCAAGCCCGAGGAGCTGCGTACCTTCCTCGAGGAGGCGGCGGGGATTTCCAAGTATCGCGAGCGGCGCAAGGAGACCGAGGCGCGGCTGGAGGACACGCGCGAAAACCTCGCGCGCGTCGACGACGTGCTGCAGGAGCTCACCAAGCAGCTGGAGCACCTCGAGGGACAGGCCGAGGTCGCGGCGCGCTTCCGTGAGCTGGAGGCGACGCTGAGGACGACCCAGCACCTGCTCTGGTTCCTGCGCCGGCAGGAGGCATCCGCCACCCGTGTGCGTGTCCAGCGCGATCTCGAGCAGACCGCGGTGGATCTGGAGGCGGAAATCGCCCGGCTGCGCGAGACCGAGAGCCGGGTCGAGGCCCTGCGCGTGGAGCACTACGCCGCCAGCGATGCGGTGCACGCCGCGCAAGGCGCGCTGTACGAGGCGAATGCCGAAAGCGCACGGCTCGAGCAGACGGTGCAGCACCTGCGTGAGAGCCGGCGCCGGGTCGAGAACCAGCTCGCGGGACTGGTGCGCGAGCAGGGCGAGGGCGCACAGCAGCTCGCCGGACTGCACGAGAGCATGACGCAGATGCGCGCCTCGCTGGAGGACGCGGCGGCCCAGCTGGAGGCATGCCGCGGGCAGGAGCGCGACGAAGCCGAGCAACTGCCCGCAGCGGAACAGGCCTTTGCGAGCGCACGCGCGGAGCTCGAGCGGCTGACCGACGACCTCGCCCGGCATCGCCAGGAGGAACAGGTCGAGCTCACCCGGCGCGGCCACGCCGCCAAGGTGCTGGCGCAGTTGCAGCAGCGGCGCGAGCGGCTCCTCCAGGAACAGTCCGAACTCGAGGACGTCGACCGCAGCGAACTGGAACGCTTGACCGCGGAACTGGCCGAGCTCGACTTTCAGCTGCGCGACCGGCGCGATGCGCTGGGGGAAGCCGAAGCGGCCGTTCCCGCACTGGAGCAGGCGCACCGCGAGGCGACCGATTCCGCCGATGCCGTGGCACGCGAACTCGGTGCTCTCGACGCACGCAAGACCGCGCTCGAACTGCTGCAGAAGCAGGTCAGCCGCTCGGGGGAGATGCATGCGTGGCTGGACGACCACCAGCTCGACGGCCTCGGGCGTCTATGGCAGGGCATGCGTATCGAATCGGGCTGGGAAGACGCCCTCGAAGCGGTGCTGCGCGAACGTCTGAACGGCATCGCGCTGGACGAGCTCGACCGTGCCAAGCACTGGCTGCAGCATCCCCCGCCCGGGAAGGTGTCGTTCTTTCTCCGGCAGCCGGCCGGATCGGCTTCCCAGGCAACGAGCCGGCGCTGCCTGGTCGACGCGATCACCTGCACCGATGCAGGAGTGGTTGCCGTGCTGCGGGAGTGGCTCGAGGGCGTGTATCTCGTGGCGGATGCCGAGGAGGGGTTCGCGCGTGCGCCCGAGCTCGACGCCGGCGAAATGCTCGTTTGCCCGCAGGGTCATGTCTTCACGCGCAGCAGCGTGAGCTTCCACGCCGCGGACTCGGAGATCCACGGCATCCTCTCGCGGCAGCGCGAGATCGAGGAACTGGAGCGCGCGCGCCACGAGCTGGAACGGCGTACCGCTCAGGCGCGCTCGGCGGTTCTGGAGGCGCAGGCGGAACTGGACCACGCTCGGCAGTCGCTGCAGCGGCTGCGCCAGGAGTCGGAGGAGGTGCAACAGCAGCGCCACGATCTGCAGATCGACCAGGTGCGCTTGTCGCAGCAGGCCGATCGCATCGGGCATCGCCGCACGCAGATCGCGGCCGAAATGGGCGAGATCGATGCCGAGCACGAGCGCGAGACCGAAGTCCAGGAGCGCGCGCTGCGCCATCTCGAGGAACTGGTGGCGCGCCTTCAGGAGATGGAATCGCTTCTCGCGGCGGCACGCGCATCCCACGAGCAGGCGGGGCGCGCACTGGACGCGCGCCGGATCGGTTCCCAGGGCGCCGCCAGGCGCCTGCAGGAGGCCATCTTCCATCACCGCGCGCTGGAACAGCGCATTCACGACGCCGAAGGACAGATCCGCGGACTCTCGGACAAGGCCGCACGCGTCGAGGAATCGCTGCAGGGGCTGCGCGCGGAACTGAGCGAACTGGACGAGACGCCGGTGCAGGCGCAACTCGACGAGGCCCTGGGCCGGCGCGTGGAGCGCGAGCAGGCGCTCAACGCCGCGCGCGAGAAGCTCGACGAGGCCGAGCGCGTGCTCAAGGAAGCCGAGCAGCAGCGCATGGGCAGCGAACAGAAGATCGGCCCGCTGCGAGAGCGCAGCAACGATCTGCGGCTCAAGGAACAGGAAGCACGCATCGCCGAGGAGAACTTCGCGGCCCAGCTGACCGAGGCGAGCGCCGACGAAGCGGCCCTGGCAGGCATGATCGAGAAGGGCATGCGCGCGGGCGCGCTGCAAGGCGAGATCAACCGGCTCAACGAGGAGATCGGGGGGCTCGGCGCAGTGAATCTCGCGGCACTGGAGGAGCTCACCAGCGCGCGCGAGCGCAAGGGCTTCCTCGAGGCGCAGTCGCGCGACCTGCACGAGGCGGTGACGACGCTGGAGAACGCCATCCGGCGCATCGATCGCGAGACGCGCGAGCGGCTGCAGGAGACGTTCAACACCGTCAACGAGAGCCTGGGTCAGCTGTTTCCCACGCTGTTCGGGGGCGGCGAGGCGCGCCTGCTGATGACCGGCGAGGAGATCCTCGATGCCGGCATCAATATCATCGCCCGCCCACCCGGCAAGCGGAACGCCTCGATCCACCTGCTTTCGGGCGGCGAAAAGGCGCTCACTGCGCTTTCCTTGGTATTCTCGTTGTTCCAGTTGAACCCCGCCCCGTTCTGTCTGCTGGACGAGGTGGATGCGCCCCTGGACGACAGCAACACCGTGCGCTTCTGCAGGCTGGTCAAGCAGATGGCGCAGAACACGCAGTTCATGTTCATCAGCCACAACAAGATCACCATGGAACTGGCCGAGCAACTGGTGGGCATCACCATGCCGGAGCAAGGCGTCTCCAAGGTGGTGGCGGTGGACATCGAAGAAGCGATGCGCATTACCGAAGAGGCAGCCGCGTAGGTGCAGCAGCACGGCGCGGCGGACTCGCCAGCACAATAAAACCGGATTCGAAGCGGCAGGGTCATGGGTGAATTGCAGATTGCGCTGTTGATACTCGGCGCGTTGGTCATCGTCGCGGTCATCATCTACAACCGCGTGCAGGAGGCGCGCTTCCGGGAGCGGGCCGAGGACGCCTTCGCGCCGGTGAACAAGGACGCGATTGCCGATCCGCCGATGCCGCGGCCGGCGCACGAGCGCATCGAACCGCAGTTCCAGGGCGCAGACGTGCCGGATCACGACCCGCAGGAGCCGCGGGCGAGCATGGTTCTGCCCCCCACGCCGGAGGAGGTCGCCACGGCACGGGCAGTGGTCAAGACCGAATTCGAGCCGGATGCGGAGGCGCAGGTGCCGGCGACCGCGATCACCCCTGAACCCGCCCCGGCAATCGCGCCAGGGCCTGCGGTAGAGTCCGGCCAGGCGCCTCCCGTCGATGCCCCGGCAGAACCCGTGCGCGAGACAGCGAGCGCACCCGCGTCCGTCCCGGTCGAGGCGCCGGACGATTCGAAACAAGACGAATCGAAACAGGACGATCCGCTTTCCTACGTCGCACGCATCTCCGCACACGAGCCGCTGCCTGCCGCGGCGCTCGAGCAGATGCTGCGGGCCATGATCGGACAGACGGGCAGAGTCCTGGTGGAGGGACGGACCGCAGTTGGCGGCGCATGGCGTGCGCTCGAGACGGGACACGTGCCGGACGACGTGCGCGAGGTGCGTGCATCGCTGCAGCTGGTGGATCGGCGCGGCATGGTCACCCAGCACGACATCGCCCAGTTCCAGAGCGCCGTGGCCCGGTGCGCGGGTACCGCGCGCGCCAGTTCGAACCTGCCGCAGGCCGAGCCGTTCCTCGCCCGCGCGCGCGAGCTCGATCGCTTCTGCGCCGAGGTCGACGTGGTGGTCGGAATGAACGTGGTAGCCCCCCGAGGGCGCCCGTTCGTCGGGACCCGGGTGCGGGGTCTGATCGAAGCGGCGGGTTTCAAGTCCGACGAGGAGCGCTTCGTCTACCTCGACAATGCCAACAAGCTGCGTTTCTCGCTGGAGAACCAGGACCAGAGCCCGCTCACATCGGATGCGCTGCGCAATGCCCAGGTCCAGGGGCTCACGCTCCTGCTGGACGTTCCCCGTCAGCCCGATGGCCTCGCGACCTTCAACCAGATGGTGCAGGTCGGCCGGCAGCTCGCCCAATCCCTCGGCGGTACCCTGGTGGACGACAACGGTTCGCCGGTGACCGACGCGGGGCTGGAACAGATCCGCAACCAGTTGCGCGCGATCTACGGCACGATGGAGACGCACGGCATGCCGCCCGGGTCCGGACTCGCCGCTCGCCTGTTCGGCTGAGCCGCACGCGCGTGTGAGCACGTCGAAGGCGCACGCGCGCATCGAGTGGCTCCGCCGCGAGATCGAGCGGCACAACCGCCTCTACTACGTCCTCGATGCGCCCGAGATTCCGGACGCCGAGTTCGACGCCCTGTTCCGTGAACTGCAGGGGCTCGAGGCGGCACATCCGGAACTGGCCTCGCCCGATTCCCCGACGCAACGTGTCGGCGCGCCAGTGCAGGGTGGTCTGGCGAGCATCACGCACGCCGTGCCCATGCTCTCGCTCAACAACGCCCTGACCCCGGAGGAAGCATCGGCCTTCGACCGGCGCGTGCGCGAAGCACTTGGCGTCGAACAGGTGGAGTACTGTGCCGAGCCCAAGTTCGACGGCCTGGCCGTGAGCCTGACCTACGAGAACGGGCGCCTGGCAGTGGGCGCCACGCGCGGGGACGGCTATGCCGGCGAGGACGTGACAGCGAATCTTCGTACCTTGCCTTCCGTGCCCCTGGCGCTGTCGGGGAACGATCCCCCCAGCCTGCTGGAAGTGCGCGGCGAAGTGATCATGTTCAAGCGCGACTTCGCCGCCCTCAACGCCCAGCAGCGGGCGCGGGGGGAGAAGGAGTTCGTCAATCCCCGCAATGCCGCCGCCGGTGCCCTGCGCCAACTCGATCCGCGCATCACCGCCAGCCGGCGATTGCGCTTCTTCGCCTACAACATCGCTCGCTTCGAGGGCAGCGGCCTGCCCACCGACCGCCACAGCAGGCAGATGGCGTGGCTCGAATCGCTGGACCTCCCGGTGTCGCCCCGCAGGCAGGTCGTGCTCGGCCTCGACGGGCTGCTCGCCTATTACGCCGAGACCGGGCGTGCGCGGGCGTCGCTGCCGTACGAGATCGACGGGGTCGTCTACAAGGTGGACGACGTCGCACAGCAGAAGCGCCTGGGGTTCGTGTCGCGCGCACCGCGCTTCGCGGTCGCGCACAAGTTTCCCGCCGAGGAGGCCGTGACCCAGGTGTTGGACATCGGCGTGCAGGTTGGGCGGACCGGCGCGATCACGCCCGTCGCGCGCCTCAAG
The DNA here is from genome assembly GCA_964386195.1 of uncultured Burkholderiales bacterium. Classification (GTDB taxonomy): domain Bacteria; phylum Pseudomonadota; class Gammaproteobacteria; order Burkholderiales; family SHXO01; genus SHXO01. The sequence continues at coordinate 8,162 of CAYLTE010000178.1, forward strand.
CCGGTGTTCGTCGGTGGCGTGACGGTCACCAACGCCACCTTGCACAACGAGGATGAGGTGCGCCGCAAGGATGTACGCATCGGCGACTTCGTCGTGGTCCGCCGTGCCGGCGACGTCATTCCTGAAGTGGTGCGCGTGCTGCCCGAGCAGCGCCCGGCGGATGCGCGGGAGTTCCGCATGCCGGACCGCTGCCCCGTCTGTCAATCCGCGGTACGGCGCGGCGAGGACGAGGCGGTGACACGCTGCACCGCGGGCCTGTTCTGCCCGGCGCAGCGCAAGCAGGCACTGCTGCATTTCGCCTCCCGGCGCGCGATGGACATCGAGGGCCTCGGAGAGAAGCTGGTGGATCAACTGGTCGACAGCGGGCGCGTGCAGAGCCCGGCCGACATCTACCGGCTGCAAGCCGACGACCTCGCAGGACTGGAGAGGATGGGGGAGAAGTCGGCAGCGAACCTGGTGAAGGCGATCGACGCGAGCCGTCAGCCCGGTCTCGCGCGCTTCGTCTTCGCGCTGGGCATTCGCAACGTGGGCGAATCCACCGCGCGCGATCTGGCGCAGGCCTTCGGCAGCATCGACGCCCTGATGGGCGCAGACCTCGTGCGGCTACAGCAGGTGCCTGACGTCGGGCCGGTCGTGGC
>CAYLTE010000179.1:0-8793 GCA_964386195.1 uncultured Burkholderiales bacterium
CAGGCGCGACAGGGTCTGCACCGCCTGAATCCCGGCCAGGTGCTTGTCGACGTACATGCCGCACAGCAGCGGCTGGTCGAAACCGGTCTGAAACTTGTTGGCGACCAGCAGCAGGTGGTAATCGGTCTCGGCGAAGGCATCGCGAATGTCGCGACCCTTGAGTCCAGGGTTGAGCTCAACGCTTCTTTCGGTAACGGACAGGGGGTCTCCGTTCTTGTCTACGTAGCTCTCGGGATCAGTAATCTCGCCCGAGAAGGCCACCAGCACCCCCAGCGGATACTGACGCTTCTGGATGTACGTCGTGATCGCCTTCTGCCAGCGCACCGCCTCCTTGCGGCTGCTGACCACGATCATCGCCTTGGCCTTGCCCTCCAGCAGCGGCTGCACCTTCTCGCGGAAGTGCTCCACCACCGCCTGCACCTTCTGCGAGATGTTGTACGGGTGCAGGTGCACCCATTGCATGATCCCCTTCAGGGCTTCGGACTTGTCGACGGTCTTCTCGTCGTACTCCTTGCCGTCGTGGGCAAGCTTGAAGGCCATCCTGTAGGTGGTGTAGTTCTTCAGCACGTCGAGGATGAATTCTTCCTCGATGGCCTGGCGCATCGAATACACATGGAAAGGCTGCGGCAGCCCGTCCGCATCCTTGCGGCCGAAGAGCTCCAGCGTCTTCTGCTTGGGCGTGGCGGTGAAGGCGATGTAGCTCAGCCCCTTGTCCTGCCCCGCCCGTCCCGCCATTTCAGCGGCCAGCACGGCTTCGGTGTCCACCTCTCCGCCGTCCTGCAGCTCGGCCAGTTCCTCGGCCGACAGCAGTTGCTTGAGCTTGGCCGCTGCCTCGCCGGTCTGCGAGCTGTGCGCCTCGTCGGCGATCACGGCGAAGCGCTTGCCTTCGGTCAGCGCCAGGTCCTGCAGGGCCTTGTGCGCGAACGGGAAGGTCTGGATCGTGCAGACGATGATCTTCTTGCCGTTCTTCAGCGCCTCGGAGAGCTGCGCCGTCTTGCTGCCGCGCTCATCGGTGATCGTCGCCACCACGCCGGTGGTGCGCTGAAAATCGAAGATCGCCTCCTGCAACTGGCTGTCGAGCACCGTGCGGTCAGACACCACCAGCACGCTGTCGAACAGCTTGTTGTGCTCGGCGTCGTGCAGGTCGGCGAGGAAATGCGCGGTCCACGCAATCGAGTTGGTCTTGCCGGAACCCGCAGAGTGCTGAATCAGATAGCGCTGGCCCGGCCCGTTCTGCAGCACGTCGGCGATGATCTTGCGCGTGGCGTCGAGCTGCTGGTAGCGCGGGAAGATCATGCCGACAAGCTGCTTCTTGTCGTTGCGCACCCCGATCAGGTAGCGCCCGATGATGTCCAGCAAGCTATCGCGCTGCCAGACTTCGTGCCAAAGGTAATAGGTAGCGAAGCCGAAGGGGTTGGGCGGGTTGCCGGCGCCGCCCTGGTTGCCGCGGTTGAAGGGCAGGAAACGGGTGGCGGTGCCGGCCAGCCGCGTGCTCATCATCACCTCGGACTGACTGACCGCGAAATGCACCAGCGCGCCGCCAGGAAAGGCCAGCAGCGGCTCGACAAGACCGCCCCTGGGGGTCGGGTCGCGGTCGAAGCGGTACTGGTCCACCGCATCCTGCACGCTCTGGGTGAAGTCGGATTTCAGCTCCGCCGTGGCCACCGGAATGCCATTGACGAACAGCACCAGGTCCAGCGCATCCTGCGGGTTGTTGAGGGAGTGCCGTACCTGGCGCACCACGCGCAGCCGGTTGGCCCCATACGCCTGCTGGATGGCCGGGTTGATGCCGAGCGCCGGCTTGAACTGCACCAGGGAGAGCGGGCGCTTCAGGCCCACCATCTCCACCCCGCGACGCAGTACCTCCAGCGTGCCGCGATCATTCAGGCACTTCCGCACCCGCTCGGCGAGCACCCTGGACAGGTTTGCCCCATGGGTCCTGGCGAGCTGCTGCCAGCTTTCCGGCTGGGTGGCCTCGATCCAGGCAAGCAGATCGGGCAGGAAGAGCGCGTTCTGGCGGTCGTAGTGGGCGGCGTCGCCTTGCGCGTGAAGCCAGCCATGCTGACCGAGGTGCTCACAGATGGCGGATTCGAAGTGGATTTCCTGGTGCAGGCTGGTCATCAGGCGGGTTCCGGTTCGGGGATGAGGTTGCGCACGTCGATCTTGCCGGTGACGGCGGCGGAAATGAGGGCGGAGCGGCGTTCCTTTAGAAGGTCGATGGCGCACTCAGCTTCAACTTTGAGGGCATCGAGTTTGGTGGTTTCAACGTCGAGGAACTTCAGAATTGCTTCCTGCTCCCACGGCGGCGGAACGACGAGGGTTACCGCACTCAGCGTGCCGATGTTAATGACGTCCAGAGTCCCGCCTCGGCTTACCATTGAGAACTGCTCAAAGACGACTGAACTACGAAGCACAGCCTCAAGGTAGCGGGCTGCAAGCCGTGGCAAGACTCTTAGCCTTATTAGACGAGGATTGATGACGCCTGGCTCAATACCCTCAGGAACGATAGCTATCTTGCCGAACGTTCCGACGCAGCTAATTAGGATGTCACCTGGCTTAACCGCATACTGCTGGAGTTCTGCGAACTTCCCCTCGTCAATGTAGTAATCGCCAACTGAGAAATCCGCTGGAATCACCTGTTCTTGACCGTACACTCGATAACCGGCACCGACGTACATTTCCTTTGTCAGTGCAGACCCGAACGGTCCAGCCTTTACGTTGGAAAGAAGTCGCTTCAGTGGTACCACTTCCCAATGCGCCGGCACCTCCCCCAGCCACGCCACCCCGGAATCCTTCATCGGCGCATCGGGGTTCAGGCCCTTGGTGACGGCGTGGGAAATGGTGGCCTGGCGCTTTTCGGCCAGCAGGGTGAGGAGCTTTTCCTGCTCGGCAATCAGGGCGTCGATCTTCGCGGTTTCGCGGTCGAGGAAGGCGGCGATGTCGGTTTGCTCGACCGCCGGCGGGTATGGCGCTCGCTCGTTGAAGTAGCGGTCTTGGTCGAGATTCTGAATTCCGGATGTTTGATTGATGGAGCCCAGATTGACACCCACGGAGTAAGCTGCGCTATGAAGGTAGTTCCAGAAGCCTGAAACCATTCCTTGCTTGAGCATCACCTTTGCAACGAAATTTGAACAAACCGCCGGGACTTCAAGCTGGTACATGACAACCTGCCCAACCGGTTGCAAGTCGCCGCCCCCCGATTTCTCCAACAACAAGTTCCCTCGACTAAGCAGCCGCCCAGCCCGTTCCTTCTCCGTTATCGATCGATAGGTCGGGACTGGCTCCTTCACCAGAAGCTTCGTTCGATCAAAGTCTGCCACTCGGACGCATGCGATGTCGCTTTCATCTCCCTTGGGCTCCTCCCCCCAAACCCCATTACGGGCGGATTCGACGGACGCTTTGATGCGGTCGATCAACCAGTGAGCGGGCACCTCCCCCAGCCACTGCACCCCGCTGTCCTTGTACTGCGAATACCCCGGCAAGCTCATTCCGCCAGTTCCTCCAGCATCCGCCCAATCCTGGTCGCCACTGCTCTCAGTTCCTCATCGATCTCATGCAGGCTGCGCGGCGGCTCGAAGACGTAGAAATTCCGGTTGAACGGAATCTCGTAGCCGACCTTGGATTTCTCGCGGTCGATCCAGGCGTCCGGCGCGTGCGGCAACACCTCGCGGGCGAAATAGGCGTCGATGTTTTCGGTCAGCGGCACGTTCTCGGTGTCGCGCAGCGCGCTGTCGGGCTGCGGCTTGCCTTTCTGCTTGCCACGCTCGCCGAGCACGACCTTGCCATCCGCATCCCTGAGCGGGCGCTCCACGGTGATCGTGGTGTAGCCGAACTCCTCGTTGCGGAACACGCGCGAAATCGGCACTACCTTGACCTTGCCGCCAGCGGGCGCAGTGGGCGGCTTCTCGCCTGCGAGCAGAATCCTGCGCTCGACCTCCTTGCCCTCGGCGTCGAACACGGTGGCCAGTTCCGCTTCCATGAAGTCGCCGAACAGGCGGGTGATGTCGGCGATGTGCGCGTCGGACATTTCCTTGCGCTTGCTGCCCAGGCTCTTCCTCATCTTCTGCCAGAAGCTGCTGGCGTCGATTAGTTGCACCCAGCCCTTGCGGTCTTCCGGCTTCCTGTTGGAGAGAATCCATATGTAGGTGCTGATGCCGGTGTTGTAGAACATGTCGGTCGGCAGGCCGATGATGGCCTCGACCAGGTCGTTCTCCAGCACATAGCGGCGGATTTCCGATTCCCCACTGCCGGCGCCGCCGGTGAAGAGTGGCGAGCCGTTGAGCACGATGCCGAAGCGGCTGCCACCATCCACCGCCGGGCGCATCTTGCTGACCAGGTGGAGCAGGAAGAGCATGGAGCCGTCCGACACGCGCGGCAGGCCGGGACCGAAGCGGCCATTGAAGCCCTTGTCCGCATGTTCCTTGCGCACTTCCTTCTCGACCTTCTTCCATTCCACGCCAAAGGGCGGGTTGGAGAGCATGTAGTCGAACTTGCGCCCGCTGTGGCCATCGTCTGACAGCGTATTGCCGGCGATGATGTTGTCGACGTTCTGCCCCTTGATCAGCATGTCTGCCTTGCAGATCGCGTAGGACTCGTCGTTGAGCTCCTGACCGTACAGCGTGAGGCGCGCGGCCGGGTTGTGCGCGTGGAGGTGTTCGCCCGCCACGGAGAGCATGCCGCCAGTGCCGGCGGTCGGGTCGTAGAGGGTGCGCACCACGGCGTTGCCAGCGGTGAGCACGTCGTCGTCCTCGATGAAGAGGACATTCACCATCAGGCGGATGACCTCGCGCGGGGTGAAGTGCTCCCCGGCCGTCTCGTTGGAGATTTCCGCGAACTTGCGGATGAGCTCCTCGAACACCAGGCCCATCTGCGCGTTGTCGACCACCGTCGGGTGCAGGTCGATGTTGGCGAACTTCTCGGTGACCAGGTAGAGCAGGCCTGCCTTGGCGAGGCGCTCGATCTGCGTGTGGAAGTCGAAGCGCTCGAAGATGTCGCGCGCGGCCGGCGAGAAGCTCTGGATGTAGGCGTAGAGGTTCTGGCGAATGTTGTCCTGGTCGCCCAGCAGCTTCCCGAGATCGAGCGGAGAGGTGTTGTAGAAGCTCTGCCCCGCCTTGCGGATCAGGAAGGCGTCGGGGTTGAGGCCCTTCTGCGTCTTGTCCTCGAACTCGGCCAACACCGCCGTCTTGGTGCCCTCCAGCACGCAATCGAGACGGCGCAGAACGGTGAACGGCAGGATGACCTTGCCGTACTCGGACTGCTTGTAGTCGCCACGCAGAAGGTCGGCGACGGACCAGATGAAAGAAGAGAGCGCTTGGTGGTTCATGTCTCTTGGGGATGCGATCCCGGTTTATCTGAAGGATTGGGGGTTCTCGGCGAGGCGCTCGGGCGGGGTGCTCATGGGCTCTCGACGGACTCCGACAACGCATATTTCCGGACCATTCTTGCCGCAACGTCCGACATCTCGCGTCGCAGTTCGGCTGGTTCCAGCACTTCGACGCCGTCCCCAAAGCCGCGCAGCCACCAGCGAAGCTGAGGCGTATCGGCAACTAGCGCGCGCACGATCAGGGAATCACCTTCTTCGTCGATCTGCTGGTCGGCGGCGAGCGGCGTCTCGAACAGGTGTTCGCCCGCCTCACGCGCAAACCGCAATGTCACCTGCAGGGCGCTGCCGCGACCGAAGTGCCAAATGCCGTGAGCAGACTTTGCATCCATGTCATGCCCAGGCGGTGGCTCGGCGACGCCGGCCAGCATCAGCGCACGCTGGATGCGGTGCAAGGGAAGATTGCGCGCATCCAGGTGGTCGCCAATCCGGCAGTGCAGGTAGAGCACGGCACCCCGCTGCACGAGCGCCAGCGGATGAATCCGCCAGGTCTCGACCGATACGCTGCCGCGCCGCCGGTAGTCGATCTCGACCTGACGCTCCAGAAAGAGCGCCTCTGAAACGACTGCCTGCACCTCGTCCAGGATCTTGGGCGGCAGAAGCGGCTGAGTCGGCGGCACCGATCGAACCTTGCTCAGCCACGAACCGCCCCGCCTCGGATGCGGCTCGACATCCAGACGGTGGTGGGCGGCCCGGAACTGCGGCTTGAGCGCACCGACCACACTGGCAGGCAGGAGATTGCTCACGTATTGCTCGGCAAGCGTCCACGTCATTGCCTCGGAGACGGACAACCCAGGAAGGTCGAACGCTCTGGCATCCGGCGCCCAGCTCCATCCGAACGGCTTGTGATCTTCATCGTTGATCAGCGGGAAACGAGCCGACAGCGCTACCAGATCGCGCTGTATCGTCCGATCGGTCGTGTCGAAGCCTTCCCCCTTAAGCTGCTGTCTCAACGCCTGTACGGTGGCTTTACGGGGCGCTCTTGGGATCATCCGGAGCATGTGCCACTGGCGGCTGATCGTGTCGGCAATCGTCATGGGGGTCTGTGCAATGCATCACGGTCGAGATGATGCGGGGTTGTCATGCTCGAAAGAAACCAATGGCATTATGCCCCACAAGCTTTCGAATGTTGCGACATCAGGTGTCGCAGATCTCATATACCCTCGCAGCATTCCAAACACCGGATCAAACTGATGACCCCGCTGCGCTCCTTCGATGACGGCCTGCTGCTGTTCCCGCACTCTCGAACAGACCAGTCCATCGCCCCGGTCTTCAGCCTGGCAAGGCGCGGTGAACTGCTCTTCTTCGTGAATCATTCGGACAAGGTGCTGGACTACGTCAGCAGCGAGGCGTCAGGCGCGCTTGCGACAGGAGACGGCGACGTGACCTTCGCGGATGGCGGACGCTATCGCTATCCCGATGTACGCCCCCGTGAGGCGGTGCTACTGGACGAGTACGACATGGTGCTCGACTCCGATTTCTACATCGCCCTCGAGGTCCACGTTTCATCCGCAGCGCTGGGGCTGTGGTCGTTCAGCACCACCAACAAGGGCGGTACGGGGAGCATCGTTTTGTTGTGGGAAGACGGCTTCGTCTCTCCACGAATCAAGGCGAGGCACAACTCGGAATGCCTCAAGTCGATTCAAGCAGGTCGCGGGGAGGCTCGTCAGTAACGTATCTGCCGCGCCGTCCGAGCATTTACCGCAGCCATCGGAGACCACGCGCCAAAGCCGTACCATCGCGCAGAGCTGCGTCATCAGATGTCGCAGCATCCGGCTATCCTACGTATGCGGCATCAATCGCACCACCGCTCAGGAGGACGCCATGCGAAGAATGATCGACTTCACTGTGGATGGATTCCATTACGTCTGGGCAGTTCACGCGGACAATCAGGTTGTGTTCTGGCTCGAAGAGAGCAACTACAAGACCCGAATGGTGCCGATGAAAGACCTGATGATCGGCTGGGGAGACGATGACATAATCGTGAGTGTTGGCGAAACAGGGGTGTGCAGGCGTCCGGTCGCACTCATCCGGCAGGTGGTGAAGATGACCACGGACTGGATCAAGGGCGCTCGTCCGGCCTACTTCTGGCTGCAGACACCCAATCCACAGAAGCGCCGGATCTACCGCAAGCTCATCGATCGATTCGGCCGTGCGCTGCTCAAGGACTTCCAGATCGTCGAGTACGAAGAGGCCATCTACTTCTATCGCGAAGTGCCGCAGCCAGGCCAGGGCAGGTAGGCAAATTGGATGTCGATCAACACCAGGGGAAGAGTAGTCATGAGAGCGCAGAGCATCAGTGAAATCCTGTACCGGCACGATCCGGGCAACACTTGCTGCAACGTGAATGAAGACATGGAGGACGAGTACGACGGCCTGGCTGCAGCGATTGCGTCCGTTCCTGTGCCCGATCTCACGCCGGAGACGTTTCGTTCCATCCTTGCCGAGTCCTTCGACGACGATCTGCTCGACGATGGCGCGGTCACCAAGAGCTACGCAGAAATCCTCGAACTGTGAGAAACGAATGACGGACACTGGATACGATGTGATCGGCGACATTCATGGTCACGCCGATGAACTCGAAGCGCTCCTGGCGCACCTTGGGTATGAGAGGAAAGCCGGCGCGTGGCGACACCCTGAGCGCAAAGCGGTCTTCCTTGGCGACTTCATCGACCGCGGCCCCCGCCAACTAGACGCCGTCGACATCGTGCGTCGAATGGTGGATGAAGGACACGCCCACGCGATCATGGGCAATCACGAGTTCAATGCGATTGCTTGGTATCTGCGCGACGAGAACGGCCAACCGCTCCGCGCCCATACCGAGAAGAACTACAAGCAACACCAAGCCTTCCTGACGGAGTTGGAAGGGCAACCGGGGCGCCACAAGGAGATCATCGACTGGTTCCTGACGCTTCCGCTGTGGCAGTCCTTCGATGGCTTCAATGTGATCCACGCCTGCTGGCACAAGGGCTATATGGACCGTTTCGCGTCAAAGTTGAATGACGGCAACCGCTTGGATCGCGATCTGATGCCAGAGGCCGCCACGAAGCCGAATGCAGGCGAGGACGAGACACTATTTCACGCGATCGAGGTGTGGCTCAAAGGGCTTGAGACGCCACTACCTGACGGCCATAGCTTTCTGGACAAGGACAAGAACCTTCGACATGAAGTCCGGGTCCGCTGGTGGGACCACTCTGCTGTGCTGTATTCCGATGCTGCAGTAATCGGGGAAGAGATTCGGAACCGCCTTCCTGTGCTTGAGATTCCGCATTCTGCGCGTTATCGCTACCCGGAAGATGCTCCAGTGTTCTTTGGTCACTACTGGATGAAGGGTGATCCGACAGTGCAGTCTTCCAAGACGGCTTGTCTGGATTTCAGCGTAGCCAAGCAAGGAAAGCTGGTCGCTTATCGCT
>CAYLTE010000180.1:0-8763 GCA_964386195.1 uncultured Burkholderiales bacterium
GGCTATGGATACGTCAGCGACTTCCCGGTCGAGCGCATCTACCGTGACGTGAGGGTGACGCAGATCTACGAGGGAGCCAGCGACATCCAGCGGCTCGTGATCGCCCGGCAGCTCGGCGACGATTGAGCATCGGCCCTGCTCAGAACTGCTCGAATCCCCAGTCCGCAGCGGCCTCGCGGAGCAGCAGCATGCGCACGCGCTCACCGCCGCCGAGCGGGTACTGCCACGAACGCCCGGTGGTGCTGTCCACGAAATCCAGCCGGTCGAACCCGGATAGTTGTGCGGAATTCGCGAGATCCGTGTCCGTGGAGAGCATCTTTGCCAGGCTCTCTCGCATGCCCGGGAAATCGACCGAAGCGATCCAGGCGCCGTTCTCCTCGTGCGCTCGCGTCTTCATCTCCAGACCCTCTCCTGCAAGCGCTTTGCCGATTCGCTGCACCCAGATCTCAGTGGCAGCGCGGATCCGCTGCTCGGCGACGGCTCGGACATCTTGTCGTACGAATGCCTCTACCTGAGGCTTGAACGCACGTGCTGCGGCTTCGCGTGCCTTGGAAGGAGGTAGCTCCTTGAGCGCAGCTGCGATATCCAGCGCGAGCAGTTGCCACTCGAAGGAGGCATTGGGCAAGGTTTTCAGGGCTGCGATCTTCTCCTGCAGGAGCGCGGCCTCGTTGCTGGCCGCTACTGCCCGACCGCTGACAGCGACCCCGAGTGCAAGCATCAGCAGGAGAAGGACACGCTGGAAGTCATTCCACATCGAATCTCTGCAAATCATCGCAATACCTCGTATTCTTCCGCCCTTTAAAAGTATCGGCGGTCGGGAGACGATGTTGAGCCGGATTCAGCAGAACGCAAAGCAGGGGAGCTCGGCGGACAAACGCAGTGGGGACTGCCGATGAGCGCGTCTTTCGCATTCGCGGCCGATGATTGGCGCGCCGGGATCTTCGCGGCGATGAAGCGACAGAAGATCGCGCAAATCGCCTACGTGCCGGATGCCGGCCACGCTAGCCTGATCCAGGCGGCGCACGCGGATCCCGAAATGAAGGTCACGGTGCTCACCACGGAGGAGGAGGGCGTCGCGCTGCTCGCCGGGGCGGACCTTGGGGGCGAACGCGGCGTCCTCCTGATGCAGTCCTCGGGCGTTGGCAACTGCGTGAACATGTTTTCCCTGCTTCGCAGTTGCGGCTTTCCCTTCGTCACCATCGTGACGATGCGCGGGGAGTGGGCCGAGTTCAATCCCTGGCAGATCCCCATGGGACAGGGCACGCCCAAGACCTTCGAGCATGCCGGTTTTCTCGTCTACCGCGTGGACGAACCGGCCGACGCCGGTCCCATGGCCGAGGCGGCAATTCGAATTGCCTTCGAAAGCGGTCAATGCGTCGCGGTGCTGCTGTCGCAGCGCCTCATCGGCGCAAAGAAGTTCTGAGCGAGGAAGAAGGCGATATGCTAGAGCGCAGAGGAACCGTTGCCCGGTTGCTGGCCGATCGTTCTCCGGACCTGCTGGTCGTGCCGGGACTGGGTTCGTCGACCTACGACGTCGCGGCAGCAGGCGACTGTCCACGCAACTTCTATCTGTGGGGAGCGATGGGCGGCGCAGTGTGCATCGGCCTTGGACTGGCCCTGGCACAGCCGCGCAAGCGCGTGCTCGTGATCACGGGGGACGGCGAGATGCTGATGGGGCTTGGAAGCCTGGCAACGGCGGGAGGCAAGACGGTCTCCAACTTGGCCATCGCGGTGCTGGACAACGAGTCGTTCGGCGAGACGGGAGGGCAGGCAAGCCATACCGCTCTCGGAGTCGATATTGCGGCAGTTGCCTCGGCGTGCCGATTCAAGGCAACGGTCACGGTACGGCAATCCAGCGAGCTTTCTTCTGCCCGTGACCTGCTATTGAGTACGCCAGGGCCGGTGCTGGCGGTGATTAAGACTGCGTCAGGCGAGGTGGCGCGTGTCCTGCCCGAACGTGACGGGCACGTGATTCGAGCGCGCTTCCGGAAAGACGTGGTGGGCTAGACGCGGATAGCCGACCCGACCTGCGAGGCCAGGCAAGGCGCGCTGCAGTGAAGGATATTCCTCGCCGCGGTCCGAACCAGGAGGGAGAAGCATGCAGGACATGTTCAAGGAAGATGCGGCGGCGCTTCTCGGCACCCGGCCACGCTGGACGAGACGGCAGTTTGTCGCGTCCTCGCTGGCCACCGGCTTTGCGGCAGCGGTCCAACCCGTGAGAGCGCAGACGATGATCGAGACGAGTACCGAAGGCCTGATCGCGGACGATATCCAGATTCCCGCTCCGGCGGGAGCATTTCCGGGGTACCGGGCGATGCCGCGAAACAAGACGCATCCGCCCGTGATCCTCGTCGTCCAAGAGATCTTCGGTGTGCACGAGCACATCAAGGATGTGGCGCGACGACTTGCGAAAGCAGGTTACATGGCGATTGCGCCGGAGTTGTTCCATCGCCAAGGCGACGTCTCGCAGTTCGAGGACATCAAAGAGATCATCGAGAAAGTCGTCAGCAAAGTACCCGATGCGCAGGTGATGGACGATCTCGATGCGACTGTAGCGTGGGCCGACCGCAACGGCGGCGACATCAAAAGGCTGGGGATCACAGGGTTTTGCTGGGGTGGACGGATCACCTGGTTGTATGCCGCACGCAATCCCAGCCTGGACGCGGGAGTGGCTTGGTACGGTCGCCTAGAAGGGCCCAGATCCGAGACAAGCCCGGCACACCCCATCGACGTCGTCCGACAGATCGACGCCCCGGTGCTCGGGCTGTATGGCGGCGCCGACACGGGCATCCCGGTCGAATCCGTTCAGCGCATGAATGAAGCGTTAGCCAAGGCCGGCAAACCGTCCACCATACATGTCTATCCAGACACACCGCACGCGTTCCATGCCGACTACCGGCCATCGTATCGGAAGGAGGCGGCTGAAGATGGTTGGAAGCGTGCCCTGGAGTGGTTCCGGACACACGGCGTCGGTTGAAACACCAGCGGGACCAGTTTCCACCTGCACCCTGCATAACATTTTACATAACGCACATTATGCGGTTCTCGAGTGGTATTGGTTGATCGCGCATCGACCTGCAACTGGAGATGCCGCTTTCACAATGCCTTCACCCGACCGGCATCAGCATTGCCCAACGTGGGCTCTCTATCACAGTGACGGACCGCAGATGAAGAACCCGGCACCAACGTTGGTTGCCTCGGCAGCCTCAGAAGAACCTTCGAATGAGAAACTGGAGCAAGCGGAAAAGCGCTCGGCTGATCCAGTCCCACATCTCGAGTTGATGCGCGAGGCGGAACGGCGGCTCAACGAGGCGCGACTCCTCATCCGCTGTACGCCGACCCCAAACGTACCGCTATGGATTCCCGGCAATCCGATCCTGCGCGCTTCGCGCGATATCGGAGGTTACGGCGCACGCGGCGGTTGCGAGTCGGATCAGGATTCCGCGGACTCGGATGGCCGTACGACCAGCATCCGGCCGCACTGACAAAGGCCCGATCAGCAGCCTGGTACGCGCACCCGGAACAGGCGCTGGAAATTCTCGGTGGTGGCGGCCGCCAATTCGGCAAGGCTGATTCCTCGTAGTTCCGCCACGTATTCCGCCACGTGTCGCACGTAGGACGGCTCGTTGCGCTTGCCACGATGAGGCACGGGCGCCAGGTAAGGGGAATCCGTTTCCACCAGGATCCGGTCGAGCGGCACCCGCTTGGCCACCTCCTTGAGTGCCGTGGCGTTCTTGAAGGTGACGATTCCCGAAAAGGAGATGTGGAAGCCCATGTCCAGCGCTGCCTCTGCCACCTCCATCGTCTCGGTGAAGCAATGCATCACCCCGCCGGCCTCGTCTGCGCGCTCCGCTCGCATGATGTCCAGCGTGTCGGCGGACGCGGAGCGGGTGTGGATGACGAGTGGCTTTGCACTCTCGCGTGCGGCCCGAATATGCGTACGAAAACGCTGCCGCTGCCACTCGTGGTCGCCGCTGGCGCGGAAGTAATCGAGTCCGGTCTCACCGATCGCGACGACTTTGGGAATCGCTGCCAGCGACACCAGTTCTGCCAGTTCAGGCTCCCGGGCCTCGCGTTCGTCCGGATGAACGCCCACGGTCATCGATAGCGCCGCGTGCGCTTCGGCGATCGCGCGTACGCGCGGCCAATTCTCGAGCGTGACCCCGATACATAGGGCATGCACGACATCGTTATCCCGCATGCGTCTTAGCACGTCGTCGATATCGCCCGCGAGATCGGGGAAGTCCAGATGGCAGTGGGAATCGACGAGCAACTTGCGAGGGCCCGATCAGAGTGTGTGGGTAGGCCGCGCAGACTGAAGGTGGCCGCCGAGCAGACCTTCGATGCGACGTCGGGCCTGGAGCCCGCTCTCGTCCTCCTTGAACTGTACGCCCACGCCTTGAACCCGATTTCCGTGGCACCCTGCGGGCGTGACCCAGACGACGCGACCGGCAACCGGCAGCCGGGTGGGATCATCCGACAGGCTGATCAGCATGAAGATTTCGTCTCCGAGCCTGTAAGGGCGTGCCGTCGGAATGAAGATCCCTCCTCCTTTCACATAGCCCATGTAGGCCGCGTAGAGGATTGCCTTGTCTTTGATATTCAGAGAGATAGCGCCCGGCCTTCCGCCTGCGGGCGCGCCATCGGAAACCGTCACCTGTCATGCCTCCCTGCCGCGCAGTGCGGCCCTGTATGCGAACACGCATCGCTGAGCGACCAGCCGCGCATTGAGCGGGTGGTCGATGCTACGCACCACCTCGTTCAGTTGCCGCATGAGGCGCAGCAAGGCCTCACGAGGCGTGCGGGCGGCCAGACGATGCAAGATCTGCGCGCAATCAGGGTTGTATCGAATCGGGCCTTGGGAGGCGAGAGAAAGCAGATCGTAGGTCCACCGTTGCATCGCATGTACCAGCAAGGGAACATTGTCCTGGCCCATCCGGTCCACTGCGGCAACGGGGTCGAGTTCTTCACCTCGCAGCACGCTCTCGACAACCTGATCGCGCATCGTCCAGTAATCGGCACGATCCAGCGCCAGCGCAGTCAACGGTGCGTTTCCTGTTTGCGCCAGGGCAAGCTCGGGTCGCTGAGCTCCTTGTCCCCGCAACCAATCTATCCCAACGGCCGCGGGCGGAAGCTGGAAGGGCAGCCTGACGCACCGGCTTCTCACCGTGGCAGGAAGCCGAGCCGGCTTTCCTGTCACCAACAGGAAGTAAGTCCGCGGCGGAGGTTCCTCCAGCGTCTTCAGCATGGCATTCGCTGCGCTCGGATGGAGTCGGTCGGCCTCCTCGACCACGACCACTTTCCGACCTCCCAGGTGCGAGCTGAAGGCAAGGAAGTCCGCGAGCAATCGTACGCTACCGACCCGGATCCATCGACTCTGCCTGGCCTTCCCCGACGCTTCACCGCCCTCCTCCACGTCTGTTTCGTCCTCTCCGCCCAGTACACGCAAATCGGGATGATGTCCCGACAGCAGGAGTCGGCAGGCAGGGCATTTCCCGCATGCCCGCGCATCCACAGCGGGCTGCCCGCAAAGAAGGCTGTGCGCGAGAGCGGTTGCGAAGGCGGTCTTTCCCGTCCCCGCAGGCCCGGAAAGCAGCATGACCGGGCGCATGGCCGCGAGTGGAGGAAGGCTCTCCCACACCGAGCGATTCCATGGATGGACCTCGGGGGCAGTCATGCGCGCGCCCACAACTGCGTCAGACTGCCCGCGATGGCTGCGCGCACGTCCTCGATGCTCTGCGTCGAGTCCACTACGCGAATGCGCGCTGGATCGGAGCGGGCGCGTTCCAGGTAGCCCGTGCGGACACGCTCGAAGAACGAAGCCTGCTCCTGCTCGAAGCGGTCCAGAGCCCTCGTCGCCATCAGCCGTGCTCGCGCGATCTCGACTGGCACGTCGAAGTAGAGCGTGAGATCGGGCTGCAAGCTGCCCTGCACCCATTGCTCGAGGATTGCAAGCCGGGAAGCCGCTATGCCGCGGCCACCGCCCTGGTAGGCGAAGGTGGCGTCCGTGAAGCGGTCGCACAGAACCCACTGTCCGCGCTCGAGCGCCGGCACGATCACTTGAGCCAGGTGTTGCTTGCGCGCGGCGAACATCAACAACGCCTCGGCGTCTGCATCGACCTGTTGCGCCGGATCCAAAAGGAGTTCACGCAGCTTCTCTCCGAGCGGCGTACCGCCCGGCTCCCGGCTCAAGCACAGGTCCACCCCCCGTTCGCACAGCCAGTGTGCGATCCATTCGACGTGCGTGCTCTTACCTGCTCCGTCGACGCCCTCCAGCGTGATGAATCGCCCGCGCATCACGGCTCAGCGTCCCAACTGGTATCGGCGTACCGCAGCATTGTGCTCCGAGAGGTTCGAGGAGAAATACGAGGAACCGTCCCCCCGTGCGACGAAGTATAGGTGGTTCGTCGCGGCGGGCCGCAGAGCCGCCTCGAGCGCTGCCTGTCCTGGCATGGCGATGGGCGTGGGCGGCAGCCCGGCGCGCGTGTAAGTGTTATAGGGCGTGTCGGCTTCCAGGTCACGCTTTCGCAGATTTCCGTCGAAGCCGGTGCCCAGGCCATAGATGACAGTCGGATCGGTCTGCAGGCGCATCCCGCGCTTGAGCCGATTGACGAAGACGGCTGCGATCAGGGGACGCTCGGATTCGAGGCCGGTTTCCTTCTCGACGATCGATGCCATGATGAGGGCCTCATAGGGCGAGGCGTAGGGCAGATCCGGCGACCGGATGCTCCACAGCCGCTCCAGACGGCTGCGCATGGTTGCGTACGCGTGCCCGAGGATCTTCCAGTCGGGCGCGCCGGGGCTGAAATTGTACGTGTCCGGAAAGAACAGCCCTTCTGCGCGACGCTCCTCGGCCCCGATTCGACGAAGCAGCTCCGATTCGCTCAGTTCCGCGGTCTCCTGCCCAACGAGCGGATGCTGCGCCAGAGCCATGCGCATCTGCGCGAACGTCCAGCCCTCGATGAACGTGATCTGTGCCTCGGTCACCTCACCGTTGGCAAGCATCTCGAGCAGGCGATATGGCGTGATCCGCTCGGGTAGGCGATACACCCCCGCTTGTACGCTGTTGGCTCGCCCCAGCACGCGGGCGAGGATCCGTATCGTCCACCCTTCGTGCAGCACCCCGGTCCGTACCAGTTCGTCGGCGACCCACGAGAACGAGCGTCCCTTCTTGATCTGCAGCTGTCTAGCCTCGTCGCTCACGTCCAGTGGCTGCACGGCGAACCACGTGAGCCATGCACCGGCTGCAAGGACGAGCAGCGTCGCCGCCGCCACGCCGACAACGCTCAGGCGCACCAGCCGCGACATGGGTGGATGACCTGAGGCAATGAGGAGAAAACGATGCCGAGCATCATCTCGACAGGCAATGGCGGGACCGGGCCATCGCAGCGACCGCCGCTGCGGCGGCCCTGCCCATCACACCGGGGCGAACGCCAAGGTGGCGTTGGTGCCGCCGAAACCGAACGAGTTGGACAGCGCCAGCCGGATCTTCTTCTCTCGCGCCTGGTTGGGCACGTAATCCAGGTCACACTCGGGATCCGGATCGGTCAGGTTGATCGTGGGCGGCGCAATTTGCTCGCGAACACTGAGGACTGTGAACACCGCCTCCACCCCTCCAGCGGCACCGAGCAGGTGACCAGTCATCGATTTGGTGGAACTCATCGCAACCTTGAACGCATGGTCACCGAGCGCGCGCTTGACAGCGACGGTTTCGGCCTGGTCTCCCAGCGGGGTGGAGGTCCCGTGTGCATTGATGTAGTCGACAAGGTCGGCCGACGCCTTCGCATCCCGCAGGGCATTGGTCATGCATCGCCTCGCGCCATCCCCGTCCTCGCAAGGGGCCGTCATGTGGTGGGCGTCAGCACTCATGCCGTAGCCGAGCAACTCTGCGTAGATGCGCGCCCCGCGGCGCTTGGCATGCTCCATCTCCTCGAGGACAAGCACGCCCGCGCCTTCCCCGAGCACGAATCCATCCCGACCTTTGTCCCAGGGACGACTGGCACCCGCGGGGTCTTCGTTGCGGGTGGACAACGCGCGGGCCGCGGAAAAGCCTCCGATTGCGAGACCGCACACGGTGGATTCAGAGCCGCCGGCGATCATGATGTCGGCATCACCGTACGCGATCAACCGGGCCGATTCGCCGATGCAGTGCGTGGAAGTGGTGCAGGCAGTAGTGATCGCGAGGTTCGGTCCCTTGAACCCGTACATGATCGACAGATTTCCGGACACCATGTTGATGATCGTGCCGGGAATGAAGAACGGAGAAATGCGGCGGGGACCGCTTTCGAGCAGACTTCGATAGGTCTGCTCGATCATGGGTAGGCCACCGATACCCGATCCGATGTTCACGCCTATCCGCTCGGCGTTCTCGTCCGTGACCTCGATCCCCGAGTCGCGGATGGCCTGGATCGCCGCCGCCGTTCCGTAGTGCACGAACACGTCGAAGCGGCGGGCTTCCTTCGCCGGGAGGTACTGGGTGACGTCGAATCCCTTCACCTCACCGGCGATCTGAGACGCGTACGGGCTCGCGTCGAAGCGCGTGATGCCGGTGATGCCGCTGCGGCCGGCGAGAATGTTGTCCCAGGCCTCCTTCACCTCGAGGCCGACCGGACTGATGATCCCGAGGCCGGTGACTGCTACTCTGCGCTTGGACAAGGCGGCACCGTCGCTGAACTTACTGCTTGAGATGCGCGTTGATGTAATCGATCGCCTGCTGGACCGAGGTGATCTTCTCCGCCTCCTCGTCGGGGATCTCGCACTCGA
>CAYLTE010000181.1:0-8755 GCA_964386195.1 uncultured Burkholderiales bacterium
GTCCGCATCGTCGAAATCCAGCGCACCTACACGAAGAACCACCCGACGATCATGGGGACGAAGGTGGTGGAGACCTGGTTCCGGGGATTCACCGACTACGGTGCGAGCGGTGGCCCCGGTCGCGGCTACGAGACTTGGATCCTGGAAGACGGAAGCAAGGTCTACGTAGAGTCGGTGTTTCTGAGCACCATCGAAGTCACCGCGACCGGTTCCAGGCGCGGCACCTCGTACTCCACGGACCGGTTCGTCGGCGGCACCGGTAAGTACGCGACGATTCGCGGGACCTTGAATTCGACCGCAGCGTTCGATACCGATCCGAACACCGGCTACAACCGGCCAAGCACACGAGGGGAATACTGGCTCGCGAACCCTTGAGGGAGCGCGAACGACAAGCGGAAGGACCGCGAAGGGCTCGTCGCCATGACGATTGCAGGCGGCACGACCGGTACCCCTGCGCGCTCTAGTCGAGGTCCTCGTGGATGCACAGCGTGTTGCCCTCGGTGTCCTTGAACCAGGCAGCCTTTTCGGAGCCGAGGACGCAGACGTGATCGACGGTCTTGAAGCCTGGAAGGGTCGTAGTCTTCGAAGATCACACCCGCCTGTTCCAACTCAGCGATGCTGCTGGCGATGTCGGCCACGCGAGAGCTGATCGCGGTGTGCTCGGCCTTCGTGCCTTCCGGCTTGGGAAACAAAGCCAAGGTGCTGCCGCCGACCCGATACTCGAACTTTCCGTCGGGTTTGAAACCATCGGTCGTTCGCGTCGAGTTTTGGAACGCCGACTGAGCAAAGGCCGCATCGCTGATTCGTCCCTGCGAGCGGAAGCTGGAGTTCATCCATCCCGATCGACACAACGTCCACTGTCGCCGAACCCGATGTGGAACCGGTCGGTGATCTTGTCTCCGACGGCTGTTCCGAGCCCCGCCTCAAAGTCTTCTGAGGGCGTGGTGACGATCTGGAAGGGTTGGAGCGAGTAGGCATAGTCCTCGAACTCGTCCACGCCGACCTGACCGGTGTCCCGGTGTGTGATGTTGTAGCCCCATGTCCATCCCAGAAGGGCGGCGACCTCGTATCGGTCGTCGCTCACCGAATTTCGATCAGGGCCCGGGCGGCTGCTGATCACGCACACCAGCCAGGTCTCGAACTGCATGGACACCGCGCCGTGCCGCTTTGCACTGGCGAGAAAGGCACGCGGATGGTCGACGAACGCCGGGAAGTCGTCCTCGTCAAACCAGGGCAAGGCATCGAACTCGTAATCGGCCTGTCGGAAATTGCCCTGGGCATCGGCCTCGAGATGTCTCGCGCCGAACGGCGGTGGATCGACGTAACGGACCGGCAGCGGAACGCTCGGATCACGGATCCAGCGGACATCGTCGCCCTTGAAGTGCGTCATCACCTGCAGGTAGTGGAACTCGACCGCAGATCCGGCAGTTGGCCGGAACCGGCCGCGGATGATCGCACCTTTGCGCTCGTACTCCGGCGTGGCATCCCCGTCGCGGAAGTAGTGGTACCGGGAGATCACCATCGTTCCGCATTCGCGCTCACCGCACTTGACCGCGACGAGGCGGGGAAACTGCCACGGGATGTGTCCAGCCGTCGGCGCCGCCGCGGCGGCCATGGCAGTCAGCGCCAGAACACCGCCGAGGACTACGGCAAGCCATCTGTCACGAGAACCGGCTCTGGGCATGTGATCGAACGTGAGCCAGGTTGCGGAGGCTTCCTACCTGCCGAGCCCAGCCGCAAACCGCGGATAGATCTCCGCGATTTCCTGCCTGATCTCGCCGCGGATGAGAGCAAGGGTCTCCGTGCCCGGAGCGGGTGTCTCCGCGACCTGCGGTGGCCGATCGAACGCGAAGCCGGTCTCGTCCTGGATCTCCTCCAGCGTGTGTCCGGGGTGGATGCTTTCCAGGCGGAAGCGCTGTCTCGCCTTGTCGAACATGAACAACCCCAGCCCCGTGAGTAGTGCGTACGGACCTCCGACGCGATACACGTTCGGAGCGCTCACGCCCGGGGCGCTGACGAAATCGACCTTCGGCACCATCACGCGGCGCGTGTGCTCCTCGCGGAACAGGATCACGCGCGGGACCAGGAAGTACAGATAACTCGAACCGAACGAGCCGGGCCAGCGCACGTCGCAATCGGGATACGAACCGGTGCCAACCAGGTTGATGTTGCCCTGGCCGTCGATCTGTCCTCCGCCGAGGAAGAAGGCGTCGATCCGACCCTGTGCGGCGAGGTCGAACAGTTCGACGCTGCCATTGACCATCATGTTGTGCGTGCGCGAGCCCAGCGCACTCACGCGCAGTGCACCGTCGGAGCGATGGCTGGCGAGGAATGCGCCGGCGCCGGGGATGGGAGAGGATTCTCCGACCGCGACGTGGCGGCAGCCCGCCAGCAGGCGGGCAATGACGCTGATCAGCAGTTCCGCGTTGCTGAACGTGGCGCGCGGCGCCTGTGCCACTGCGCTCATGCCGCCTGTCCCTGCTCGATGCCGAGCCAGCGGTCGAGGAAGTTGCGGAATCCGTCTTCGGTCCGCGCGAGCTTTGCGTACTCGCCCACCACATCGGCGTCCAGCGCATAGCGGTCGAGCAACGCCAGGGGCCATGCGCCGCGCGGCGCCAGCGCGATCTGCTCGACGTAGAGCGATGCAACGGTCGCCGCGGCGCTCGAGTCCTCTGCCATCAGGTCCGCGTCGACGATCTCCTCGACGGTCACGAACGTCGTGCGTGCTGCGTGCGCCATCATCATGAGTTCGCGTTCGCGCCCGATGTAGACGTTGCCGTGCCGGTCCGCCCTGACAGCGTGGAACAGCGCCACGTCCGGCCGGATCGCGGGAAGCAGCGCGATGGGGTCGTCCTGTTCGAACGGGTTGTCGATCACCTTCCAGTCGCTGCGACGGTTCAAGACGTCGGTGCCGATCAGGCCGCGCAGCGGAATGAAGGGGATGCCCTTCACGCCTGCCTGCAGTGCAGCGTAGATGGCCGGGCAGGTGGCATCCCTCACTTCTACGCTGCCGGCCCGCACTGCGGCGGCGAAGCGGGGCCCGGTGCCGAACTCGCCGAGCGTTACGGCCGAGGTCTCGATTACCGAGACACAGCCCGCGCCGATCAGGATGTCGGCCTGCAGCCCGCTGGTCGGAATGCCGACCAGATGCAGGTTGCGCGCGCCACGGCGTACCAATTCGCGTGTGACCGCCATCGACACGCCCGCAGCGGTCTTGGGAATGGCGAGCAGCGCGCCGTCGGGGATGGAGGCGGCGATGTGCGCCGCGGAAGATGGTTGGATGGGCATGGTCGGCACGTCGATCGCGGAATGCATAGCGTATACCACTCGGCACTTGCCGGTCAGGCCGATGCGCCGCGCATTCCGCGGTGCCTGGGCGGTCGGTCGAGGCCATCGCGGTCGCGTACTATAGCGTCCGCGTGTCGAACCGAGCGCTGCGCTTCAGTGAAGGAGACCTGTCCGTGATCGTCGTGCATCATCTGAACAACTCGCGCTCGCAGCGCATCCTGTGGCTTCTCGAAGAACTGAACGTTCCCTATCGGCTGGAGCGCTATCAGCGCGACGCGAAGACCAATCTTGCACCGCCGGAACTGCGCGCGGTGCACTCGCTCGGCAAGGCACCCGTGATCCAGGACGGCGAACTGATGCTGGCCGAGTCGGGTGCGATCGTCGAGTATCTGGTCGAGCGCTACGGGAACGGACAGCTGGTTCCCCAGCGCGGCACGCCCGAGCACGTACGCTATCTGCACTGGATGCACTTCGCCGAGGGCACCATCATGCTGCACCTGGTCGCGCGCCTGTATCTGACGCGCGTGGGTGAGGCCGCCAAGGCGATGCAAGAGCGGGTAGAAACGATGATCCGGGGCGAACTCGATCTCGTGGAAGCCGAGCTGGGCCGTAGCGCGCACATTGCCGGAGCGGAGTTCAGCGCGGCGGATGTGCAGATGCTCTTTCCGCTCGAGTTCGCTGCGTACGCCGGTCTCGTGAGCGATCGCCTCACCAAGCTTCGGGACTATCTTGCGCGCATGCAGGCACGACCTGCCTATCGTCGTGCAGTGGAGACAGGCGGCACGTACGCCTTCGCAGGCGCCACCTCGGATTGAAAGCGCAGGAGATCGAACAGCGGGCTTGTGTCTCGTGCAGTGCTTGTGATCGCTAGCGTCGGGCGCAGACGGGAACCGCGTCCCAACTATGCGCAGCGATGACGCACAGCGGTTGATCGAGAACCGGCGGCTGACGGTTGCACTGCTGCTCTCGCTGCTGATTCATGCGTGGCTGTTGAACCTGAGTTTCAGCGGCGAGGGGCTCGGGATTCCAGGCTTTGGATCTCCCTGGCGAGAGCGAGAGGGGTCGATCGAATCGCCCCCTCTTGTCGTCCGGGTCGTTCCACCCGACGCCGCGACCGCGGAGCCGGAGCCAACCAAGGCAGAGCCTGTCGAGCCGGACCCCGTGCGGGAAGCGCCTGCGCAGTCGGAGCCCGTGCGGCAGGCGCCAATCGCCCCGCCGCCTGCCGTCCGTGCGCCGCTACCTCCGCCGTCCGCGTCACCGGCGCCGCCAGCTTTGACGGTGCTTCCCCCCGACGAGCCCACCGTGCAATCCAGCCCCAGCCAGCCGGAGGCTGCCGAACCGGACACTGCGAAGGCGCTCCCGCGCGGCGAATTGCCCGTAGATGCGGCTCCCGCTGAAATCCCTGACCTGCCCGTCACCGACGTCGCGCCCGAGTTGCTGGTGTCACCGCCACCCGCAGATCCAATGACCGATGTGACGGACGAGCCGAGCGCATCCAGTGCGGAGCGAGATGTGACGGCCGAACTGGAGGCCCAGCGGCAAGAGGCAGCGCGGATCGAGCTCGCGCGTCAGGAGGCCGAACGTCAGGAAGCGGCGCGCGTCGAAATCGCGCGGCAGGAAGCAGAACGTCGGGAAGCGGCGCGACGGGCAGCTGCCGAACTGGAAGCGCAGCGTCTGTCCGCAGCGCGCGAGAAAGCCCTCATCGAAGCGGCGCGCGAGGAGGCTGAACGCCAGGAGGCCGCGCGGCAGGCGCTCGCGGCACTCGAGGCGCAGCGGCAGGAGGCAGCGCGCATCGAGGCAGCTCGTCAGGAGGCGGCACGCCTGGAAGCAGCGCGCCAGGAGGCACAACGTCAGGAAGTGGAGCGTCAGGAAGCTGCCAGACGGGCGGCCGCCGAACTGGAGGCACAACGTCAGGAAGCTGCCCGCGTCGAGGCCGCGCGCATCGAAGCCGCGCGGCAGGAAGCTCAACGCCAGGAGTCAGCGCGACGGGCGGCTGCCGAACTGGAGGCACGGCGCCAGGAAGCAGCACGGCAAGAAGCAGCTCGCAGGGAAGCCGCTCGCCTGGAGGCGGAGCGGGAGGAAGCGGCTCGACGCGCCGCTGCGGAACTGGAGGCACAACGCCAGGAGGCCGCTCGTAGGGAAGCAGCACGGCTCGAAGCAGCGCGTCAGGACGCGGCACGCCGAGAAGCAGCCCGTAGCGAAGCCGCACGGCTGGAGGCGGAACGCCAGGAGGCGGCGCGCATCGAGGCCGCGCGACAGGAGGCGCAACGGCAGGAAACCGCGAGACAGGAGGCCGCACGCCAGGAGGCGCAACGGCAGGAAGCCGCGAGACAGGAGGTCGCACGCCAGGAGGCCGCGCGAGAGGCGGCAGGACGAGAGGAAGCCGCGCGCGCAAGAACCGAGGCGGAGGCGAGGCGGGAAGAGAGGCTTCGGGCCATCGGACGTCAGCTCGATGAAGAAGCGGCTCAGCGCGAGGCCGCTTCGACCGACGGTCGTCAGCCCAACCTGCTGCCACGGTCGTTGAGTATCGCGCGTCGCGTCAAGCTGTTCGGGCGCATCCATCCCAACGCCGAGCTCGTGCAGTACGCGGAGGCATGGGCGCAGAAGATCCAGCTCAACACGCCGGTCGAACTCGTGCGCGAGGTGGCGAAGCGGCCTCATCGGGACCCGATGGTGACGGTCGCCATTCGAAGCGACGGCTCCGTCGAGGGCGTGACGATCGAGGTCTCCAGTGGCGTTTCGGAGGTCGATCAGGCGATACGGCGTATCGTAGAGGCTCAGAAGCCATACTTGGCGTTTCCACGTACGCTGGCGCGCGAGTACGATGTCGTCGAAATCCGCCGAACCTGGCACTTCGACACGGTCGTGCAGCTGTACTGAAGCAAGCGGAACACCGGCAGGATCGCCGGCTTGCATAGTCACCGGATTACGTCGTCACCGATGCAGCCACCCTGGGGAGGGGGGCATGAAACGTCGCACGTTTCTCACGTTGCTGGCAGCGGGCTCGGTCGCAGCCTGCGCTCGCCCGAGTCACGCAACGATCCGCGGCCTTACCATGGGCACGCGCTACGTCGTGGAGCTGGCTGCGCCCATCGACGATGCGTTGCGCGCGTCTCTCGTGGAACGCATCGAGATCGAACTGGCGGCGATCGATCGCGCGATGTCCACCTACGACCCTCGCTCAGAGCTCTCCGAGTTCAACAGGCGTCAGGATCTTGCGTGGATGACGGCCTCGCGCGGCCTGCTCGAGGTGCTCGACAGTGCTTCGCGGATCAGCGTCGCGACCCACGGCGCGCTGGATGTGACGGTCGGGCCCCTGGTCGAACTCTGGGGGTTCGGGCCGCAGTACGCTGCCCGGCGCGTGCCGACTGACGCGCGCATCGCGCAGCTCGGCGAAAGCGTCGGCTACCGGCTCGTGGAGACGGACTCGTCGGTCGGTGCCATCCGAAAGATGCACAGTCGAACCCAGGTCGATCTGAGCGCAATTGCCAAGGGGTACGGCGTCGACCGCGTCGCCGCGATTCTCGAAAAGCACGGAATCGAGGACTACCTCGTCGAGATCGGCGGTGAGTTTCGCGCCCGGGGCACCAGCGCAACCGGAATGCCCTGGCGCGTCGCGATCGAACGTCCGGTCGAGGGACGGCGCGTCCTCGGAGAGATCGTCGTCCTCGGCAACCGGGCGATTGCCACCTCCGGCACCACGAGGGATTTCTTCGAGCAGGACGGACGTCGCTATTCGCACAGTATCGATCCGACCACGGGACGGCCGGTCGAGCATGCCGCCATGGCGGTGAGCGTGGTCGCCGACACCGCCATGGATGCAGACGGATGGGCGACGGCGCTGCTGGTCCTCGGACCCGAGCGGGGCCATGCGCTGGCGCAGTCGATCGGGCTGGCGGCGTTGCTCGTGACGGCTTCCGGAGGGTCATTCGACGTGCGAGCCACCGATGCACTGCGTGCCCACCTGCTCGGCTAGCATGCACCGGCCGGTTCGTCAGACGTGCTTTCCGGCGTCGCTGTCGCGGGCTCTTGCCTTTTGGCTGGTGGCCATCCTGGCTTGCGCGACGCTCCTCGGCCTCGGCGGAGAGGCGTGGGCGCAGGAGAAGTCGGACTGGTTGAGCAAGGACACGCTCGCGCGTCTGTTCCCGGGCCCGACTTATGCGGGTCCCTCGTCCGGTGAGCCGCCAGCAGTCCCTGTCTACATTGCCGGAAACCGCATCGGCTATCTGTTTTCCACCGCGGAAATGAGCGATGTCGTTGGCTTTTCCGGTGCGCCGTTCAACTTCGTGGTCGGGCTCGATCTTCAGGGAAAAATCGTCGGAGTTGTCCTCGTCGAGCACGCCGAGCCGATCATCGACTACAGTTCGTTGGGCGCACAACTCGAACATTTCATCGAGCAGTACACAGGTCGGGCCCTGAGCAATGCGAGCTCGCTCGCGTTTCAAGCGAAACCAGACGGCGTCGACGGCATCAGCTCGGCGACGGTGAGTGCACGGGCATTCCACAACGCCATCGTTCAGAGTGCGCGCCTCGTGGCCCAGTCCCGAGGACTTGCGGCTGGCGCCGCGTCCACCGCCATGGTCGACATCGCGCGCTTCGAACCGATGTCGTGGTCGGCGCTCATCGCGGCGGGTGCGATCGAGCGGATCCATATCCCCGGCGCGGGCGGGGCAGGCACGGTCAACCAGGATCCCGGGCTCGAGCTTCATGTCGCGCTCGTGAGTCCCGCTTCGATCGGTCGCAATCTGCTGGGCCGCATGCGCTACGGCGAGCATGTCTCACCGCACAGCCCGCAGGATCTGACCGTGCTGATCATGGGGAAGGGTCCTTACTCCTTCGTCGGTACGAGCGTGTTCGACACGGGCACGTTCGATCGCGTCCGGATCGAACAGGATAGTCGAACGTTCGCGCTGCGGCGTGAGCCGAAGCACTATCTGTATCTGCCATTCGTCTCGGCCGAAGGGGCGCCGAAGTTCGACGAGATCGGTCTGTTCCGCGTGCCGGCTGAGACCGGGATCGACGTTCTCGCGCCGTGGCAACTGGTCATCTCGGTAGGGGACGGCGCTGGATCCGGATCGAGCGCGCGAGCGTTCAAGCTGAATTACAGCCTGCCCTCGCGATTCGTGCTGCCGCCGGCCCAGGCGTCCGCGCACGAGTCGCTCGAGGAGCCGTGGCGGGAGAGTTGGCGCGTGCAGGCGGACAAGCTCGTCGTCCTCGGCGTCGCCCTGCTGCTGCTCACGATACTGCTCGCGTGGATGCACAGGCTCACTCGCCACGCGCGCCTCTACGCTGTGTTGCGCATCGGCTTCCTGCTCTTCACGGTGGTGTGGATCGGCTGGATGGCCGGGGCCCAGCTCAGCATCATCAACGTCTTCGCGTGGTTGAACGGGCTCGTCCGTGGCAATGGCCTTTCCGTGCTCCTCGCCGATCCGTTGTTGGTCGTGCTGCTCGTGTTCGTAATCGTGAG
>CAYLTE010000182.1:0-8713 GCA_964386195.1 uncultured Burkholderiales bacterium
TCACCTACGGCACCAACAACGAGTTCGGCTTCGACTACCTGCGCGACAACATGGTCTACCAGGTGGCCGAGCGCGTCCAGCGGCCGCTCAGCTATGGCATCGTCGACGAGGTCGACTCCATCCTCATCGACGAGGCGCGCACGCCGCTCATCATCTCGGGGCAGGCAGAGGACGTCACCGAGCTCTACATCAAGATCAACCAGCTGGTGCCGCAGCTTCAGAAGCAGACCGAGGAGAACGGACCGGGCGACTTCTCGGTGGACGAGAAGGCGCATCAGGTGCTGCTCACCGAGAGCGGGCACGAGCACGCCGAGGAGATTCTCACCGGCGCCGGGCTCCTGCCCGAGGGCACCAGTCTCTACGATGCGTCGAACATCACGTTGATGCATCACGTGTATGCCGCCCTGCGCGCCCACGCGCTGTACCAGCGCGACCACCACTACGTGGTGGAGAACGGCGAGGTGGTGATCGTGGACGAGTTCACCGGCCGCAAGATGCCGGGGCGGCGTTGGTCCGAGGGTCTGCACCAGGCGGTGGAGGCGAAGGAAGGGGTGCGCATCCAGCGCGAGAGCCAGACGCTCGCCTCGATCACCTTCCAGAACTACTTCCGGATGTACCGCAAGCTGGCTGGAATGACCGGCACCGCCGATACCGAGGCGTACGAGTTTCAGCACATCTACAGCCTGGAGACCGTCGTCATTCCCACGCATCAGCCGATGGTGCGGCAGGACAGGATGGACCAGGTCTTCAAGACCAAGAAGGAGAAGCTCCAGGCAGTCCTGAACGACATCAAGGACTGTTACGAGCGTGGCCAGCCGGTGCTGGTCGGCACGACCTCGATCGAGAACTCCGAGGAGCTCTCGCGGCTGCTGCAGTCGCAGCGCCTGCCGCACCAGGTGCTCAATGCCAAGCAGCATGCGCGCGAGGCGGAGATCGTGGCGCAGGCGGGCCGTCCAAAGATGATCACCATCGCCACCAACATGGCGGGCCGCGGAACCGATATCGTGCTGGGCGGCAACCCCGAGCCCGACATCCAGCGCATCCGCGAGGACGGGAGCCTGTCGCCGGAGGACCGCGATGCCCGCAGCGCGGAACTGCGCATGCGCTGGCAGGATCTGCACGATCAGGTCATCGGCAGCGGCGGCCTGCACATCGTGGGTACCGAACGCCACGAATCCCGCCGCGTGGACAACCAGCTGCGTGGGCGCTCCGGTCGCCAGGGCGACCCCGGGTCGAGCCGTTTCTTCCTGTCCCTCGAGGATCCGCTCCTGCGCATCTTCGCCTCCGATCGCGTCGCCGGGATCATGGAGCGGCTCAAGATGCCGGAGGGGGAGGCCATCGAGCATCCCTGGGTGACACGCGCCATCGAGAATGCCCAGCGCAAGGTCGAGGCGCGCAACTTCGACATCCGCAAGCAGTTGCTCGAGTACGACGACGTTGCCAACGACCAGCGCCGGGTGATCTATCAGCAGCGTAACGACCTGCTGGAGAGCAGCGATATCACCGAGACGATCGCGTCGATGCGCGCCGGCACCGTCACGGACATGATCGCCGCTCACGTGCCTCCGGGCACCGTGGAAGAGCAGTGGGACGTGCCCTCGCTCGAGCGCTCGCTCGCCGGGGAGCTCACGCTCAATCTTCCGCTGCAGGACTGGCTGAAGGAAGAGGAGAACCTGGACGAGGAGTCGCTGCGCTCCCGCATCCTGACGCATGCCGACGAGCACTACGCGCAGAAGATGGCCAGCGTAGATCCGGAAGCGCTGCACCAGTTCGAGCGCGCCGTCATGCTCCAGACACTGGACAACTACTGGCGCGAGCACCTTGCGGCGCTCGACCATCTGAGGCAGGGCATCCACCTGCGCGGCTTCGCCCAGAAGAACCCGAAGCAGGAATACAAGCGCGAGGCATTCGAACTGTTTTCGATGCTGCTCGACTCTGTGCGTAACGAGGTCACGCGCGTGCTGATGACGGTGCAGATCCGGACCGATCAGGACGTGCAGAAGGTCGAGGAGCCGGTCGAGGTCACCAACGTGCGCTACCAGCACGCGGACTACGAGGAGGCGCTGGCCGAGGCAGAGGCAGTCGACGAGCAGGCGTCGAGGCCCCAGGCCGCTCAGCAGCCGTTCGTGCGCGGTGGGCAGAAGGTGGGCCGCAACGACCCCTGCCCCTGCGGCTCCGGAAAGAAGTTCAAGCAGTGTCACGGTCGACTGGAATAGCAGTAGTGCCACACGCTTCGGTCCGCCCCTGGCCATGCCCGTTGGCCTGACGCCGCCGCTCGCACAGGCGCTGCGCCCCGTGAAAGGGGTGCGCCTGGGCATCGCGCAGGCCGGCATTCGCAAGCAGGGACGCAAGGACCTGCTGGTCGTCGCGTTGAACGAGGGTGCGACGGTCGCCGGCGTGTTCACCCGGAATCGCTTCTGCGCCGCCCCGGTGCTGGTGTGCCGCGAGCATCTGCGCTCGTCCCCGGTGCGGGCGCTGGTCGTCAATACCGGCAATGCGAACGCCGGCACCGGCGCACAGGGATTGGAAGACGCCCGCGCGACCTGCGCCGAAGTCGCGCGCCTGATGGGCATTCGCTCCGGACAGGTCCTGCCGTTCTCTACCGGTGTGATCATGGAGCCGCTTCCCATGCAGCGCCTGCTGGCCGGACTTCCCGCCTGCATCGACGACCTGCGCGAGGACAACTGGCTGTCGGCGGCCGAGTCGATCATGACCACCGACACGTTGCCCAAGGCGACCTCCCGGCAGGTCGAGATCGACGGCAAGGCCGTCACCGTCACCGGCATCTCGAAAGGTGCGGGGATGATCCACCCCGACATGGCGACGATGCTTGGCTACATCGCGACCGACGCGGCCGTCGACCGCTCCGCTCTGCAGTCGATGCTCGATTACGCAGTGGAACGCTCGTTCAATGCCATCACGATCGACGGCGATACCTCGACGAACGATTCGCTGATCCTCGTCGCGAGCGGCGCAGCCGGCAATGCGCCGGTGGTCAGTCTGCAGTCGCCAGGTGGCAGGGCGCTGCTGGAGGCGGTCGTCGATGTGGCAACGGAACTGGCGCAAGCCATCGTGCGCGATGGCGAAGGGGCGACCAAATTCATCACCATCCGCGTCGAAGCAGGTCGCACCCCTGAAGAGTGCCGCAGGATCGCATTCGCGATTGCCCACTCGCCGCTGGTCAAGACGGCGTTCTTCGCCTCTGACCCCAATCTCGGCCGCATCCTCGCCGCGATCGGATATGCGGGCGTCGAGGATCTGGACGTCGGCGGTCTGGATCTTTTCCTCGACGAGGTGAAGGTCGTGTCGAACGGTGGCCGCGATCCCGGCTACGAGGAGGCGCAGGGCCAGCGCGTCATGCAGCGCGCGGAGATCGTCGTGCGCGTCGTGCTACGGCGCGGGGATGCGTGCGCAACGGTCTGGACCTGCGACCTGTCGCACGAATACGTGACCATCAACGCCGAGTACCGGACCTGAGGTGCGCCCGGGCGCGCACCTGAGCGACACTGCATTCCGATCCCGATGACCTCACTCGACAGCTTCCTCGCGCGCGCCGAAGCCATGCTGGCACGTATCGAGCGTCTCCTGCCGGCGGATGCGCCGCAGCCCGATTTCGCCGGCACCGTCGCGTTTCGCTGGCGCAGCCGCGCCGGCGGCGGTTTCCTGCAACCCGTTGCGCAGCCGCATGGCATCCGCCTGGAGGACCTCCAGGACATCGACCGTCAGCGCGATCTCGTCGATGCCAACACCAGACAGTTCGTGCGCGGTGTGCCCGCCAACAACGTGCTCCTGACCGGTGCGCGTGGCACGGGCAAGTCTTCCCTGGTGAAGGCGGCGCTCAACCGCTACGCGCCGGAGGGCCTGCGTCTGGTCGAACTGGACAAGCAGGACCTGCTGCACCTGTCTGACGTCGTCGAACTGCTGGCCCGCCAGCCATACCGGTTCATCCTCTTCTGCGACGACCTGTCGTTCGACGCCAACGAACCCGGCTACAAGGCGCTCAAGGCCGTGCTCGACGGTTCCATCTCCGCCACTCCGGAGAACGTGCTCATCTACGCCACGTCGAATCGGCGCCACCTGATGCCCGAGTACATGGCGGAGAACCTCGAGACGCGCCATGTCGGCGACGAAGTGCACCCGGGCGAGACGGTGGAGGAGAAGATCTCCCTGTCCGAGCGCTTCGGTCTGTGGGTGTCGTTCTACCCGTTCAGCCAGGATGAGTACCTCGACATCGTCCGCCACTGGCTGCGCCAGCTCGGCGTCGACGCCGTCGACGCGGACGAGGTTCGCAGGGAGGCGCTGCAGTGGGCGTTGCAGCGCGGCTCGCGCAGCGGCCGTGTCGCCTGGCACTTCGCGCGCGACTGGGCGGGACGTCGGGCCGTATCCCCCTAGGCAGGCATGCCGATCGAATCGGCAGGCATGGTCGACGTCGCGGCGGCGGTGATTCAGCGGCCGGACGGCTCGTTCCTCCTGGGGCAGCGCCCCGGCGGTAAGGTGTACGCCGGCTACTGGGAGTTCCCTGGCGGAAAGGTCGAACCGGGAGAGGACGTGGCGCACGCGCTTGCGCGCGAGCTGCGTGAGGAACTGGGCATCGAGGTACGGCGCGCCTACCCCTGGATCGTGCAGCGCTTCGTCTACCCGCACGCGCACGTGCAGTTGCACTTCTATCGCGTGGTGCAGTGGTCCGGTGTGCCGCATCCGCACGAGGAGCAGGCGCTCGCCTGGACATCCGTCGACGACCTCCAGCTGTCCCCCATCCTCCCGGCCAACGGCCCGATCCTGAAGGCCCTCTCCCTGCCGGTGGAAATGGCCATTACCCGCGCTGGGGAGACCGGCGCCGACGCGCAGCTACAGCGCCTCGACTCCGCGCTCGCGGCGGGGCTGCGCATGGTGATGATTCGCGAGCGGCCGCTCCCCGATCGCCAATGGCACGCATTCGCGCAGGCCGCGATCGAGCGAGTGCGGGCCACGGGCGGACGTGTGATCGTGAACGACACGCTTCGACGGGCATCGTGGATCGGCGCGAGTGCGATCCACATGAACTCCGCTGAACTGATGCAGGCATCCCGGCGGCCCGACTTCGACCTGTGCGGGGCATCCTGCCACGATGCGTCGCAGCTGGAACGTGCGCAGGCGCTGGCGCTGGATTACGCCGTCGTCGGTCCCGTGCTGCCTACCCCGAGCCATCCCGCTGCGGCGGGCCTGGGGTGGCAGCGTTTGGCCGGGCTGATCGCAGGCTGCACGATCCCGGTGTATGCGATCGGCGGCATGCACCGCAGCCATCTCGAACGCGCTTGGGAGTGCGGAGCGCATGGTATCGCCATGATGCGCGCTCCCTGGCCCGCCGACCCCACGCTCATTCCGGATCGTTGACGTCCGGCTGCTCCCCTTCGACCGGTATGCGATAGGACTCGTTCGCCCACTGACCCAGGTCGATCAGCTTGCAACGCTCGGAACAGAATGGTCGGAAGGGATTGTCGGTCGACCAGGGCGCGGCCGCGCCGCAGCGCGGACAGTCCACCAGACGCGGAGAATCCGGTGGCATCACAGATTGCAGAAGATCAGCTCGAATGGAATGTCGTTCTGACTCACCCGCGGGCGCTCTTTGCTGCCACCGACGGTGAAGCGGATGTTGAGCGCATACTTGTTCGCGCTGACTTCAGGAACGCAGTCGTAATCGTCCGCCACGCGCAGCCGAAGCAGTTGCGCGATGCGTCCGCCCATCATCTGCTGGTAGACCCCCTGCGCAGCCAGTTGCTGGCTGGCGCGTCCGCTCTCGCGGAGGATACGCAGAATGATGCCGACGCCCTGTTGCAGCGGCAGGAACGGTGTGAGCCAGGTCTTGAGCTCCTGCCGGCGCATGCTCGATGACTGGTGGAGCCAGTAGTGGTAGGACGGCAGATCGAACTCGCACACCCCGCCCGGGATGGCGGCGCGCTGCTTGATTCCCATCAGCCACTCGTTCTCGCGCAACTCCTGGCCGGTCTTGCCCGAGGACTGCTGCAGCCCATGTGCTGCCGAGTCGATGTCGGACAGGATGATGTTGAGCGCTTCCTCGGAAATCGCGGGATTGCTGCGCAGCGCGCCCAGACTCTGGCGCTGGCGCTCGAGCTCCTGGATCATCTCGGACTTCAGGTCGGCGCGCCCGGCGACGTCGAGGATCTCGAACAATGCGAGCAGCGCGGCGTGATGTTCGAATCCTTCGTCGCGCTCGACGAAGAAGTGCACGCGCTCATACAAGCTTTCCATCCGCAGCAGGGTGCGAATGCGCTCATTCAGCGGAAACTCGTAGCTGATCACGATGCGATGCGCTGCAGGCGTTGAGGCCGGGACGGCCAGAACGGTTAGGATAAACCAAAAGCGGCAGCGTGTTAGACGTGTCCTGCAAGCGACAGGTAGCGGGCATGCAACGCATCGACCTGCGCCAGCAGCGATGCTTCGTCCCCGGCATTGTCGATGATGTCGTCCGCATGGGCGAGGCGTTGCACGCGCGTGGCTTGTGCCGCCATGATGGCGCGGACCTGTTGCTCCGACATCCCGCTCCGGCGCATCACCCGCTCGACCTGCACTGCCTCCGGGCAGTCGACCACGAGGATGCGATCGATGCCTGCGCGCCGACCGCCGGTCTCGATCAGCAGCGGGACGACATACAGGGCATACGGCGTGTCGAGCGCGGCAATCAGCCGTGTGCAGGTTGCGCCGATCATGGGATGAAGGATCGCCTCGAGGTCGCGGCGGGCGTCCGGATCGCTGAACGCGAGCGAGCGCATCGCAGCCCGATCGAGCGCGCCGTTGGCATCCACATAGCGTTCCCCGAAGCGGGCACGGATCGATGGGATCGCCGCGCCGCCCTGGGCGGTGAGGGCGTGTGCCACCTCGTCTGTGTCGACGACGCCAGCACCCCGCTGCGCGAAGAGGCGCGCAACCGTGCTCTTGCCGCTGCCGATGCCTCCGGTGACGCCGACGACGAGGCCTTGGCTCACATGAATCGCAGGTAGGACGCGTTGATCTGCGGCCCGAAGAACAACGCCAGCAATCCGGCGGCCGCCAGATAGGGGCCGAAGGGGATGGGAATCTGGCGTTCCCGGCCGGCGAACAGGATGAGGCCGATGCCGACGATCGCGCCAACGACCGAGGACAGCAGGATCACTGCCGGCAGCATCTGCCAGCCGAGAAACGCCCCGACGGCGGCGAGCAGCTTGAAGTCGCCGTAGCCCATGCCTTCCTTTCCGGTGGTCAACTTGAACAGCCAGTATACGGACCACAGGGCAAGGTAGCCCGCGATCGCGCCAACCACCGCCGTTTCGAGCGGCACGAACACGTCGAACAGGTTGAACAGCAGTCCGGTCCACACCAACGGCAGCGTGATGTCGTCGGGCAGAAGCTGGGTGTCGATGTCGATCACCGCGGCAGCGATCAGCGCCCAGGTGAACAGCAGAGCGCCGGCGGCGGCCCAGGAAAAGCCGAACTTCCAGCCGATCAATCCGGACAGGATGCCCGCTGCAAGCTCCACTATCGGGTAGCGCAAGCCGATCGAGCGCCGGCACTTGGCGCAGCGGCCCCTCAGTGCCAGCCAGCTGAGAAGGGGGACATTCTGCAGTGCGCCGATGGGCGCGCCGCAGCCCGGGCAGGCCGAGCGCGGCGAAACGAGGCTATAGCGCGGCAGGCTCTCGAGGGCATTGCCGAGGCGGTCAAGCGCTGGAC
This sequence comes from uncultured Burkholderiales bacterium, assembly GCA_964386195.1. Taxonomy (GTDB): domain Bacteria; phylum Pseudomonadota; class Gammaproteobacteria; order Burkholderiales; family SHXO01; genus SHXO01. The sequence continues at coordinate 7,705 of CAYLTE010000182.1, forward strand.
CGACACCCTTTGCCGCTTCGGGTGCCGCATCCTCTCCTGCCCAGTCCTTCAGTACCTCCACCGCCTGCGTGCGCCAGTCCCGCTTCATCATGACGGGAAGGCGGTGGATGACGACGTTCAGGAAGCTGCCCACGAGCAGTCCGAGCAGGGCGCACAGCCAGGGGAACACGGCGGGGTCGGCGAGAATGGAGGGCATGTGTTCGTTTCAAAAGGAATCGGGCGTGGCGGTGCAGGCCGGCAACGCCACCCGCATCTCCACGCCCGACGGATCCGGTAGAGAGGCGTCTAGCTCAGATCGCCTGTCCCATCTTGAAGATCGGCAGGTACATCGCGACGACCATGCCACCGATCAGGGTGCCGAGCACCACCATGATGATCGGCTCCATCAGGCTGGACAAGGCCTCCACGGCATCGTCGACTTCCTGCTCGAAGAAGTCGGCGACCTTGCTCAGCATGTGGTCGAGCGAGCCGGATTCCTCGCCGATGGCGACCATCTGGATCACCATGTTCGGAAAGCATTCGCTGTTCTGCATGGCAACGGTGAGGCTCGTGCCGGTGCTGACCTCCTGCTGGATCTTCTTGGTGGCGTTGACGTAGACAAGGTTGCCGGAGGCGCCGCCGACCGAGTCGAGCGCTTCGACGAGCGGGACGCCTGCGGCGAACATCGTCGCCAGCGTGCGTGTCCAGCGCGCGATGGTCGCCTTGCGGATGATCTCGCCGAAGATGGGCAGTCGCAGGAACAGGCGGTCCATGAACGCCTGCATCTTCTTCGAGCGCTTCCAGCTATAGAAGAAGAACCAGAGTCCGCCGCCGATCGAACCGAAGATCAGCCACCAGTACTGGACGAAGTAGTCCGACACGGCCATCACGAACAGCGTCGGTCCCGGCAGGTCGGCGCCGAAACTGCTGAACAGGTCCTTGAACGCGGGAATCACGAAGATCATGATCACCGCGGTGATGATGAACGCGACGACGATGATGGAGATCGGGTAGAACAGGGCCGACTTGA
>CAYLTE010000183.1:0-5725 GCA_964386195.1 uncultured Burkholderiales bacterium
CGAGGGAGGCGAGGAACGCAAAATCCGCTTCCTCGAGTATGGCGAGATCTACAAGCGTCCCGTCCTGTACGAACAGTTGTTCTATCAGCGCCTCAAGTGCAACTCGCCGAAGAAGGTGGCCGACATCCTGAACAAGGTGCTGCGCGAGAACCGCATCGAGATGTCGGAGTTGCGCGTGCTCGATCTGGGTGCGGGCAATGGCATGTTCGGCGAGCAACTGCACTCGGTCGGAGTTGCGCGTGTGGTCGGCGTGGATATCTGCGAGGAAGCGCAGATGGCGTGCGAGCGCGACCGCCCCGGCGTCTACGATGCCTACTACGTCGAGGATTTCTCGCGTCTGAGCGAGGGCACACGCCGCGAACTGGAGACCTGGCATTTCGACTGCCTCTCGTGCGTCGCAGCGCTAGGGTTCGGCGACATCCCGGCGCTCGCCTTCGCGCGCGCCTTCAATTTCATCGCGCAATCGGGCTGGGTGGCGTTCAACATCAAGGAAACCTTCCTGCTCGAATCGGATACCTCCGGGTTTTCGCGGCTGGTGAAGTCGCTGCTCCTGACCGATGCCCTGGAAGTGCATCATCTCGAGCGCTATCGCCATCGCATCTCGATTGACGGGCGTCCGCTCTTCTACTACGCGCTCGTGGGGCGGAAGGAGCAGAACATCCCCGAGCGCCTGATCCGCGAGCTCTGAGCACCTGCCGAGGGGCAGGCCGGGGAGGCTACAATGCCTCGCCGTGGAACTCGCGCATCCCGATCCCGCCCGCATTCATCGTCTGAAGCCGCACACCGCGTCCAGTCCGGGCGCGGTGCGCAGCGTGGAATGCGCCGCCTGGCGCACGCCATCCGGGCTGCGTCTGGTCTATCGCCTCGAGGGGTCGCTCGACACGCTGTCGGTGCCCGCAATGACCCACCCCACGCGTCGGGACGACCTGTGGCGCCACACCTGCTTCGAGGCCTTCCTGCGTGCCCGCGGCGAGGCAGGCTACGCCGAGTTCAACTTCTCCCCGTCGGGCGAGTGGGCGGCCTATCGCTTCGATGCTTACCGCGCGGGCATGCGCGAACTGGAGCAAGTCGGCGCCCCGCAGATCGTTACATCCCGCGATGGCGACTTGCTGCAGATCGACGTACGCATCGTCGCGCTGCCGCACCCGTGGACAGCGGTTGCGCCGCTCTCGCTCGCGCTGACGGCAGTGCTGGAGCACGCCGACGGTGCCATCTCGTACTGGTCTGTCGCGCACCCTCCGGGCCGGCCGGATTTCCATCAGCAGGCTGGCTTCGTGGTGGAGATCGAATGATCTCGGGCACCGTATCGCCCCATGATGGCTGCCGCCCGATGCCGGCACGCCGTGACGACCTTACCCTTGGAGTCCTGAATGCAATTCGGAATCGAGCGCCTGCTCACTGATGCCTCGTTGCGCAAGCCGCTCGCCGGCCGACGCGTGGCGCTCCTGGCGCATCCCGCATCGGTCACCGCCGATCTCACGCACGCGCTGGACGCGTTGATGAGCGCCGGCGGATTGAACGTCACGGCCGCGTTCGGGCCGCAGCACGGCCTGCGCGGCGACAAGCAGGACAACATGGTGGAGTCGCCCGACTTCCGCGATCCGCGCTACGGCATCCCGGTGTTCAGCCTGTATGGCGAGGTGCGGCGGCCGACGCCGGCGATGATGGACAGCTTCGATGTCCTGCTGGTGGACCTGCAGGATCTGGGCTGTCGCATCTACACCTTCATCACCACGTTGCGCTACGTCCTGGAGGAAGCGGCGAGGGCGGGCAAGAGCGTGTGGGTGCTCGACCGGCCCAATCCAGCCGGGCGTCCCGTCGAAGGCCTGCGCTTGCGCCCCGGATGGGAGAGCTTCGTGGGCGCCGGTCCGCTTCCCATGCGTCATGGACTGACGATGGGAGAACTGGCGCGCTGGTTCGTCGAGACGCTCGATCTCGACGTGGACTGCCGCGTGATCGAGATGCAGGGGTGGAATCCCGCGCAAGCTCCCGGATACGGCTGGCCGTTGTACGAGCGGACCTGGATCAATCCGAGTCCGAACGCGCCCAATCTGTGGATGGCGCGCTGCTATGCGGGAACGGTGATGCTCGAGGGGACGACGTTGTCGGAAGGACGCGGCACGACGCGGCCGCTCGAACTCTTCGGCGCACCCGACATCGATGCGGACGCCGTGATCGCCCGCATGCGCGCGCTCGCACCGCAGTGGCTGGAGGGCTGCCGGTTGCGCCCATGCTGGTTCGAGCCGACCTTCCACAAGTACGCAGGAACGCTGTGCGCCGGCGTGCAATTCCACGTCGAGGACGGGTCGTACGATCATGCAGCCTTCCGGCCATGGCGGGCCCAGGCGCTCGCGTTCAAGGCGATCCGACAGCTCTACCCTGACTATCCGCTGTGGCGCGACTTCCCCTACGAGTACGAGCGGGACCGGCTGGCGATCGATCTCATCAACGGCAGTGCGCTGCTGCGCGAATGGGTGGATGATGCGAGTTCGCAGCCGCGCGATCTGGATGCCGTCACCGGCGCGGACGAGTCCGCGTGGATGCACGAGCGCGAGTCTGTCCTGCTGTATCGGTGATGGTAAAGCGGCCCGAATCGGGCGCGATGTGGGAAGAATTCCCGCCTGCACGGCATGCACATTGTTACAACCGCTTGCAGACGCTTCCATGCTTGACAAGCCTTCACCGCCTTGTGGAATCGGGCCTCGAGGGCGGCGCCTGAATGTTCGTCCAGCTTTCTTGTGCACAACACTTAAAGTGATTTATCAAGAGTGCCGAGGGTTGTTGCCAACGCTGTGATAGGCATACGTAAGTCACTGATAATGCAGGGAAGTAAACGATTGCACAATTGTTACGCACCCCCAGCCGGAAGCCTTTGTTTTCAGGCTTTCGCGGGCAGCCCCGCAGCGTTATCCACAAAGGTATCCACATTTTCTGGGGACAACTTCTTGTCGATCGACGCTGACAGTTCGCCGGTAGTTTCGACAAAGGCGACTTGTGACAATCCGGCCTTCCGCGCGCAGCCCCCGCTGCAGGCCGGCTCCGCTTCCACCGCACGCGACTACACGCCATGAACGCTCCTGAACGCATTGCTCCTTCCGTCTGTCCGCACGACTGCACCAGCACCTGTGCGCTGGAGGTCGAGATCGTCGACCCGCACACCATCGGCCGGGTGCGCGGTTCGCAGCGCAACGCCTACACCGCCGGGGTGATCTGCGAGAAGGTCGCGCGCTACACCGAGCGCGTGCACCACCCGGACCGGCTGAAGCACCCGTTGCTGCGCGTTGGACCGAAAGGCTCGAAGCAGTGGAAGCAGATCGGCTGGGACGAGGCGCTCGACCGCGTCGCGGAGGCCTTCATCGCCAAGACGGCGCAGCACGGTTCGGAAACCGTATGGCCTTACTTCTACGCGGGCACGATGGGGCTGGTGCAGCGCGACGGGATCAACCGTCTGCGCCACGCGATGAAGTACTCGCGCTGGTACTCCACGATCTGCGTCGCGCTCTCCGACACCGGCTGGCTGGCCGGCGTGGGCAGCAAGCGGGGCGTGGACCTGCTCGAAGCGGCCGAGCACGCCGATCTGATCGTGATCTGGGGCGGCAACCCGGTGAACACGCAGGTCAACGTGATGCAGCACTGCATGAGCGCGAAGAAGCGCGGTGCCACCCTGGTGGTCGTCGACCCTTATCGTACGGGCACGGCCGAAAAGGCCGACATCCACCTCGCGCCGCGTCCGAGCACCGACGGTGCGCTCGCCTGCGGTGTGATGCACGTGCTGTTCGAGGAAGGGTTCGCCGACTGGGACTACCTGCGCCAGTACACCGACCGGCCGGACGAACTGGCTGCACACCTGAAGACGCGCACGCCCCAGTGGGCGTCCGAGATCACCGGGCTGCCGGTGCAGACCATCGTCGACTTCGCTCGGCTGTACGGCCGCACCAAGCGCAGCTTCATCCGCTGCCACCACGGCTTTTCGCGCACCCGCAACGGCGCGGCCAACATGCACGCGGTGACCTGCCTGCCGGCGGTGACCGGTGCCTGGCGGCACCAGGGCGGCGGCGCGCTGTACGGACAGGGGGCGCTCTATCCGCTGAACAAGACGCTGATCGAGGGGCTGGACGTGCTCGACACGTCGGTGCGCGAACTCGACCAGTCGAGGCTCGGACCCATCCTCACCGGGGATCCCGACGCGCTCAAGGGCGGCCCGCCGGTCACGGCCATGCTCGTGCAGAACACCAATCCGGCGATGGTGTGTCCTGAACTGCACAAGGTGCACGCCGGCCTGATGCGCGAGGACCTGTTCGTCTGCGTGCACGAGCAGTTCATGACCGAGACCGCGGCGATGGCCGACATCGTCCTGCCGGCCACGACCTTCCTCGAGCACGACGACTTCTACACCGCCAGCGGCCACACCACCTTCCAGGTGGCGCGCAAGCTGATCGAGCCGCCGGGCGAGGCGCGCGAGAACCACTTCGTGATCTGCGAACTGGCGAAGCGCCTCGGGGCGCAGCATCCGGGCTTCGAGATGAGCGCGTGGGAGATCATGGATCGCACGCTGCGCGACGCCGGCATGTGGGACGCGCAGACCAACGTCGAGCGCGGCGGGCAGAATTGCGTGCGCCCGTTCGAGCAGATGCACTTCCTGGACGGTTTCGACACGCCCGATCGCAAGTTCCACTTCTCGCCCGACTGGAAGCGCTTCGGCGGGCGCTGGGAGGAGATGCCGACGTTGCCCGACCACCTGAACGTGATCGACAACGCGACCGCGGAGAAGCCGTATCGGCTGGTGGCTGCGCCCGCGCGCACCTTCCTCAACTCGAGCTTCACCGAGACGCCCGGCTCGCTCAAGCGCGAGAAGCGTCCCACCGTGCTGATGAACCCGGAAGCGTGCGCGGCGCTGAAACTTGCCGAGGGCGATCGCGTGCAGCTGGGCAACGAGCGCGGAGAGGTGATCGTGCACGTCAAGCCGCAGGACGGGCAGCAGCGCGACGTCGTGGTGGTGGAGGGCATCTGGCCGAACAAGTACTTCGAGAACGGCATCGGCATCAATTCGATCACCAGCGCGCAGCCCGGTTGGCCCAACGGCGGCGCCGTGTTCCACGACACGGCGGTGTGGATCCGGCCGCTTTGACGGTTCCTGTCATGCCGGCGCAGGCCGGCGTTCACTTCGAACCTGGACCCCGGCTTCCGCCGGGGTGACGATCGGTGCATCCGCTCATCGAATCCTGGCTCACGCGCTGGAGCCGTAACTATGCGTTCCTGCGCCGCGCGGTCGACGCGGTGGGACGGGAACTGGCGCGCAAACCCTACGAGACGCTGCTGCAGCCCGAGGAGCTGTCGTTCACGCAGTTCGTCGACGGACAGCCGATCGACTTCGAGGTCGAGATCATCCGGGTGGATACCGACGGAAGGATCTGGGCGCGCGTCGAAGCCCGCAGCGAGCTTTCCACGCCCCTCATGCTGCGACCCACGCTCGTGTTCACCAAGCATCGCGACGGGATGGCGTACGTGCAGTACTGAGCCGTCCCGCGGTGTCATTCCGGGCGCCCGCGGTGTCATTCCGAGCACCCGCGGTGTCATTCCGAGCACCCGCGGTGTCATTCCGGGCGCCCGCGGTGTCATTCCGGGCGCCCGTGGTGTCATTCCGAGCACCCGCGGTGTCATCCCAGCGCACGCGGTGTCATTCCGGGCGCCCGCGGTGTCATTCCGAGCACCCGCGGTGTCATTC
>CAYLTE010000183.1:5825-8663 GCA_964386195.1 uncultured Burkholderiales bacterium
CGAGTGCCCATGGTGTCATTTCGAGCGTAGCGAGAAATCCTCGCCGTGGCTTCGTCAATGCGCGCCACCCCGCTTTCCGCCAGAATCCCGCCCCATGGCCGACATCTTCATCAGCTATGCGAGCGAGGATCGCGAACGCGCAAAGACGCTCGCGCAGGAACTGGAGGCCGAAGGTTGGTCGGTCTGGTGGGATCGCCTGATCCCCTTCGGCAAGCCGTTCGACGAAGTCATCCAGGAGAACCTGCACGCGGCCCGCTGCGTCATCGTGCTCTGGACCGAGCATTCGGTTGCATCGAAGTGGGTGCGCTCCGAGGCTGCTGCCGCAGAGGAGCGGCACACGCTGGTGCCGGTGATGCTCGACGAGGACGTGCAGCTGCCGCTCGCGTTCAAGCTGCTGCAGTGCGCGAACCTGCACGACTGGGAGCCGGGAAGCGATAACGCGGAATACGACAAGCTGCTCGCCCAGGTGCGAACGCTCGTGGACGCGACCGGCGCCGTGCCGCAGCAGCCCATCCAGGAGCCGAGACGGCGCTTGCGCGTCAAACGCCGCAGCGCATTGGTGCTCGTCTTCCTTGTGCTGCCCTCGATCGTCGCCGTGGCCGGTGCGCTGGTGCTGATGAACTGGCGCGTCCCTACGCAGATCGAGCTGGACATGCGGGTGGACCGGGTGTCCTTCACGCTCGCCGGCACCGAGCGGGTCGCCGTGTTCGAACGCGCGATCAGCTTCGACGCGCTGTCGCTCGAGCAGCTGGCACACGTGACGCTGAGCGCGGCGCGCCTCACGCCTCTCGACCCCCCCGGTCCTGCACGCACCGACGTTGCGCTGACACTCGAGGCCGCGCCGCAGGACCGCATGGCGCTCGACTTCGAGGGCCATGGCGCGCAGGCTGGCATCGGTCGGATGGCGGCGCTGGCGGCCGATCCTGGGACGCAGGCGGTGCTCGAAGTGCGTCAGGGGGCCACGCCCGCGCTCATCCTGCGGCTCGACGGGGCGGCGATGGAAACCTCCGTGCTGCCGGTCGGCGCCCTGGACATCACGGTGAGCAACGCCGCGGTCGTCTCGCCGGCTCACCTCCCGCAGGTGCCCCGCTGGCGCGCGCGCGTGGAGCTGGCAGAGGCGGAGCCGATCGTTTCGGCGCGTGCGACCGCATCCGCCTTCACCGCGATCGTCACGCCGGCGCGCGCGACGCAGGTGCTGCCCGGCGGCGGTGCGGGCGTTTCCGAAATCGAACTGCTCAAGCAGACGGCCAACGGTGGCTACGCCAGTGCGCTGGTCGCACCGGCCACGCTGTCCTATCCAGGGTATGACATCCAGGACGTGCAGCTCGGGGCGGGCAGCCTGCTGAGCATCGAGGGCCTGCACGAGGCGGCGCTCGCGCCTATTGCCGTGCAGCCGGGGCAGGCGTATCTGGCCATATCGCTTCGCGCAACGGTGGACGAGATCCAGTCGCGCGTCGGGGGCGGCCAGCTGAGGGATCACCGTCTGAGCCTGTTCGACAAGCTGTGGCACGGGTCTCGAACGGCCTTGCTGTTCACCATCCTGGTCTGGGTCACGACGGTGACGATCGGTGCGTACCGCCTGGTGAAAGAGGCGAAGGGATAGTCGTCGTCGCCTGGCGCTAGCCAGGGTCCAGCTGCCGCGTGACTTCGCGTGCAAACGCCATTACAGTCTGCCGCTGAACGCGTTGCACCCGAACCCTTGCCAACCCGAACGTCGATGATCCTGCCCCAGACCTTCCGCCGCCTCGTCCTCATATTCGTCGCGCTCCTCGCAATGACGACCCTGGCGCAGGCACAGACGCCGGCCGAACTGCGCAGCGGCGTGGTGAAGATCACCTCCAGCGTCGAGGGTGCCCGTCGCACGGGAACCGGCTTCATCGTGCAGGCCGGGAACGATGGCATCTATATCGCGACGGCATCCCACGTGGTGGAGGGCGACAAGGCGCCCAAGGTCGTCTTCCTGCCCGATCCCAACACCGACTTCACCGCACAGGTGCTCAAGATCGAGGGCGGTGATTCCAAGGGACTGGCGCTGCTCGTGGTGCGGGCGAACATCAAGCGCGTGCTGCGCGGCGTACGCGCGCTGAAGTTCAGCGCATCCAACGACCTGGCTGCCGGCGATGCGGTCACGGCAATCGGCTTCCCGCAGGGGGGAGGCGGCTGGGCGGTGGTGCCGGCGACAGTGGCCACGCGCGAGGGACGCGAACTGGTGGTCAGCGGAAACATCGCCGAGGGCAATTCAGGCGGGCCGATCGTGAAGGACGGCGCGGTCGTCGGACTGGTGACCGGCACGCAGGGGCAGTACGCACGCGCGACCCCGGCCGTCATCGTGCGCTTCACCATGGAAGGCTGGGGCGTGAAGCCTGGCATCGCTGCGGCCGTGACGTCGCCGCGTGGCGGCGAGCCGGCGCCTCCGATTACAGATGTGGACGACCTGCCATCCCCGCCGCCTCCGCCTGCCCCCAGTAGCCTGCCACAGGTATCTGGCTATTACACCGGGCAGTTGCAGGGCATGACCGTGCTGCAGCAACCCTACACCTGCGGGTTCGCCGCGACCTTCATCCAGTCCGGCCAGGAGGTGTCAGGGCAGTACACCAACACCTGCGGCGATCAGGGCATCTTCGGCGGCCAGTTGATGGGGAACGCGCTGGTCGGTCAGACCGTCTCGCATGTCAACGGCGGCTACTGCGGCCTGGCGATGGAAGTCGGCGGGAACGGCGCGACGCTGACCGGGCAGTACGAGTGCGCGAACGGGGAGACCGGGACGTTCACGATGCGCCGGAATTGAGGGTGCACCAACCCAACGGTGTCATCCCGAGGCGAAGCCGAGTCGTCCAC
>CAYLTE010000184.1:0-7632 GCA_964386195.1 uncultured Burkholderiales bacterium
CGGGCGACGCGGCCCATGCGCTCGACAGCGCGCCGATCAGCAGCAGCGCGAGCGCGCTGTACTTGCGGTACCACTGAGCAAAACCTTCGTCGATCAGTTGCATGTCACTCTCCCTGTTAGGGCACTTCACAAAACAGCGCATCCTGCACCGCGCGCTCTGGCACACAGTGCGGGCTGCACCACAGGGTTTCGCTCGCGCTGTTCTCCACGGCCTCGTCGGTGGAGGCGTAGCCCTTGCGCGCCTCCCACGTCCGCAGGCCCCAGCCATGCGCCAGCAGCTCGTCGTGTTCGCCTGCGTGGCCGCACAGCACGATCCGTAGGCGCTTGTTCGTTCCGTTCTTCAGGCACCAGGCGCGCACCTCGTCGGCCAGCTTCCCGCCCACGCCGCCGGCTGCGTAGTCCATTGCACCCTTGGTGTAGGGCGGGTCGAGGAAAACACCTGTCAGGCCGTGCCGCACGGTCACGCTGTCGGTCAGCACGCGCTGCCAGTCGCCCACCGCAACGCGCACGCCGCGCATGCGGTCCATAAGCGCGGCGAACCATTCATAGATGTATTCGCTGCGGCCCTGGCCCGCGTCGCCCAGGTGCGGCAGTTTCCGGTTCACGCCCCGGCCAGCGTCGCCCAGGTGCGGCAGTTTCCGGTTCACGCCCTGGCCAGCGTCGCCCAGGTGCGGCAGTTTCCGGTTCACGCCCTGGCCAGCGTTGCTTAGGTGCGGCAGTTGCCGGTTCACGCCCCGGCCAGCGTTGCCCAGGTGCGGCAGTTTCCGGCCGTCCACCAGCTTCTCGCCGTCATACACCCAAGGTCCGGTGCCGCTGCACCAGCCACTACCGATCCAGTTGCACAGGCCCCAGCACCACCATCCGGCCACCTTCGCGTCGTAATACTCCGGGTCGGCGTGCAGGCGCTCGAGCAGGCCCGTCGCGTGCCGCACCAGCCACGAATGCCGTGCAAACAGGTCGGCCTCGTTCGTCGGCCAATCCGTGTGCTTCGCAACCTCAGCGGCGTCTAACGAAACCGCGCGCCAGAAGTTCGCCACGAACCCGTCCGCGTCGTTGATCGTTTCCACTTTGCCCACGTTCGGGCGCCCGAGCAGCATCGCAGCAGAGCCGGCAAACGGCTCCACGTAGTTCTCAGGGTCGCCCAGCGCGTCCCACACGGTTTCGCACGCCAGCGACTTCCCGCCAAAGTACGGGAATGGTGCCGCCAGGGTTCCTGCGCGAGATTTCATGCTCTAGGTTCGTGTCGTTAGAAGTGCCCTAATGGCAACGTTTAGCGGCCATTGCTTCGCCGCTCGTCCTTCAACTGCTCCAACCCAGCCGCGATCTTGTCGACCGAGCGCTCGATGCGCGTCACCATCTCGCGCACGACCTGATCCTGTGTGGCGTCGCGGGCGGCCTGGTAGGCCTTGGCCTCTTCCAGCACAACAACGCGCTTGTCGAGCGTCGTCCACCCGATCGCCACCGCCGCGACCATGCTCAAGATCGACAGCACGTGCCCCGCGTTGATGGTCCCGTCGAAAACGATCCGTCGCGGGTGGATCGCGTCCCGTTCGGCAGGCGGCGTCATGTCACTCGTCATGGTCCCAGTGCCTGCGCTTCGGTGTCGGCCGCGCCGTGTCGGGTCGCGTGCACTTGCTCGCAGGGATGTATTGCAGGCACAGGGACGGTGTCCAGAATGGATCGAGACTGCAGTCGGTCATCACGGCACAGCTGCCCGGGATCGCCGCCAGATACCGCGCGCAGTGGCTGCGCGTGGAGCAGTGCTGCGACGGCTCGCAGCGCGCGGTGCCGGCGTCGAGGTAGACGCGGTCGCTGCGCTCGATGGTGCGCATCTCAGTCTCAAGCGATCGTCAGAATCCCTGACGCATTGAACGTCACGTCGAGCGTTTCACCGGCCGCCAGCGTGATCGAACTGCCGTAGTCGTAATATCCGATCAGCGGATCTGCCGGCGAGGTCGGCGTGTCGTTGTACAGGTACACATATCGGAACGGCCCCGTCGATCCACCCGACGAGGTCAGCGTGAGGTCGGCCGCATCCAGCGTGTACGTGCCGCCGCTTTGCGCCGATGTCACCCCGGTGAGCACCCGCGACGACAGCTTCGTGTACGCAACCTGCGTCACGTTCGCCAGCACGCAGTCGGCCGTCGCACCTGTCGGCGGCGTGCTCTCGGAACCCGGCGCCGTATTCGACAGCGCCAGCGTGAGCGCATCGCTGCCGAGGTTGTGCACCTTTTCCGCCAGATGCTCGACGAAACCGTTGAGCTTGGTAAACGAAACCGCCATGTCATCCCCCTCAAAAAGCCCCGAAACCCTCTGTCGTCAATACCGTCGACCACATCTGCCAACCATCGCGCGCCATGTAGACCATTTCATTGCACACCGATCGCCCTGCCGTCAGGACCGCGCACGATCTGGCGCACCCGCTCGCCGCGCTTGACGCCCACGGCGCGCCCGTCCGGCCCGCGCACGATCTCTGCCGGCGCCTCCAACTCGGCCATCATCCGCTGCACGGCATCGATCAACTCGTCAACCCGCGCGTCCGGTTCCAGCTTCGGCTGCCGCAGGCTCGCAATCTGCAGCTGCACCGCCGCATCCAACTCGGCGCGCCATTTGTCGAATGCCAGACGAGCCGCCTCCGACTGCGCCTGAATCTGCGCCTTCTGCGCCTCAAGCGCCGCCTTTTGCTCGGCTTCCAGCAGCTTCTGCCGCGCCTGCATTTCCTCGCGGTGCTGATCCAGCCGCGCCTGCATTTCCATGCGCTCGCGCTCCAACTGCGCGTCGGCCTGCGCCTTCATCTGCTCTTGTTGCGCGCGGAACTGCTCCTTCTGGGCTTCCGCCTGGATGCGCATCTGTTCCTTCTGCACTTCCGGCGGAATCTGCGGCTCTTGTGGCGGCATCTGCGATGGGTCTTGCCAGAACTTCGCAGGGTTCGCGAATCCGGCCAGCTTCGCCATCTCGACCACCGTGGCGTGCACATGCTGTGGCCCGGCCACACCCAGCGGCAGCAGCTGCATCTGCGCGCCGAACATCTGCGCCAGGTGCATCTGCATGCTCTCTTTGTTGCCGGCGCCGACACCGACCGAAATGCGGCAATCGCGCTTCGTGCGCCACGCTTGCGGGTCCACCGCGGCCCATTGGCCGCGCAGCTTGATCACCAGCGGCTTGATCCGATGCTTGCTGACCAGCTCATGCACCAGATCGAACAGGTATTCGACGGCCGGCGCCATCATGCGTGCGATGTGCTCGACACGCATTGCCGCCATGTTCTGCAATGCGATCGTGCCTGACGCGGTTTTGTTGATCGCGTTGGCATCGGTCCCGCTGAAATACCGCGAGGCACCCGAGCGGTTCTGCCGCTCCTGATCGAAATACTCCAACGATCCGATGATCGAATCGAACGCCAGCGGCGTGGCCATCGGCAGAATGTGGCCCTCGCTCGGCAGCGACTCGTCCAGCATGCGAACCACGCCGCCAGGGCGCACATTCAGCATGTCGTCGAGATTCACGCGGCTCGACACGGCCCAGCGCGCATTGTTGGCAAGGTACAGGTTATCGAGCCCGCCCCTTTTCACCGCCGTCTTGATGTTCTGGATGTCCAGCACCGTTTCCGCAACGCTCATGCCAGGGTGGCGGTGCGGCATCGGCTGCGCGGTCATCGATGCGACGAACACCCGCGACACCGGCTCTGCGTGCAGGATCGTGCGACCCACAGCCAGCACGTACCACGTCTGCACGATCCCGGAATCGTCGCCGTCGGCCTGAATCCAGATCATCCGCGTCCAGACCCGCCTGAGCGCGCCTTGCTGCTCGTCGCCGAAAACGTCCGACTCGTTGAAGCGGTTTCGAGCCGAATCCTCTTCGGCATCCTCGGCCTGATCGTCGTCGCTCACGTCGTCGGGCACATCCAGACCCATCGCCCGCAAATCCGCAATCGACTTCTCTTCCCGATACTCGAAATATGGGCAGTCCTTAAGCGACCAGTCCGGCGTGTCAGCGCTGACGTAGCAATGCTCAGGCGGCAGCACGCGCAGACAGACCTTCCCGTCATGTTCGACACGCTCAATCACCACGTCGTGCAGCACGACCGGCTGCGGCGCAGGAATCAACGACGGGTCTTGCCCCATTTGCTGCGCCTGCGCGACCTGCTGCCGCCACAGCTCGCGCGCGTCGGCGGTCATCTGCTCGTCGACGTACTCGCTGTGCTGCACGATGGTGACGCCCTTGTCCTGCGCCAGCGCCGCCAGTTCGTCGTCGGATTTGCCTTCGTAGGTTTCCCGTGTGCGGCGCTCGGATTCGTCCCACCACGCCAGGCAATAGCTGTTGGGCAACAGCAGTGCGTCGTGCACCCAGTCGGTGACGATCTGCTCCCACGGATTCAACTGCGTGGCGATGTGATTGACGACGGCCGTCGTCTGCTCGGCCGCCGCTTCATCCTCCGGGCCGACGGGCAGGAACTTGCAGACCTCCTCGCTCGATCCGGCGAAGATGCGTGTCAGGCTGGGCAGGATCGTGTGAATCGTCTCGAACACCGATCGGTCGACGACCTGGCTTCGTCCTTCCGGCGCGGGATTCGTGTTGAATCCCAGGTATGCCTCGATTGCCTCTGCACGACGGCGGCCGAGTTCCGAGTTCTCGTCGGTTCCGTAGCTGCGGTCCTTGGCCTGGTCGATCGCTTTCAGCAGGGATTCGTGATTCATGTGTCGCCCTCAGACAATCCCTGCGGAGTTGTAGCGAATCGGCTGCATGGATTTTGCCGGCGGGTTGATGTGCTCCTGACCGCGGCCGAACAGGCTCAACACGTCAACGGCGTCATCGTGTTTGCCGGCCGGAAACCGCAGAGCCTGCCCCAACACGTCGGCTTTCCATGCCGCCTGACGCGGGAACCACAGCTTGCCCATGCTCGCGATCGCCTGAATCGCGCGCGCGCGCGTCGGCTTGTCGTTGATGCTCGGCAGCCATTCGATGCGGGCATATGCGCGGCGCTCGTTCATCCGCTTGACGAGCCACGGTTCCACGGCGCGGCGAATCGGCCCCGACTCGCCGAACCAGCATGACGGCTTGTGCTTGATGATCAGGTCGCACAGCCGCTCGATCCATACATCCGCGGTCGCTTGCCCGCGCCACCAGTCCAGCACGTAGCAATTGCCCATCGGGTCGATACCGAAGACCCCATGCTCTGTGTAATCGCCGCCGCCTTCGGTCACGGCAAAGTCGCTCGCACCGTAGATGGACAGTTTTTCCGGCGGGCTCACGTATTCGTGGAACCACTCGCGCTTGAAAAAGTCGCCGCCCTCTGCCGCAGGCTGTTGCTGATACAGGGCATTCCAGCCGCGCACGTCCATCTTTGCGCGCGCCACCATCTCGTCCGTAAACCACTCAGGCCACAGGCGATCGCCCGGCTGGCGCCCGAGCGGGTCGCCCGGCATCGCCTCCATCGCGATTTCGATGACGTGCCACTGGTCGCGCTCGCGCTCTAGGATTCGCCCGCCTAGGTCGTCCTCGTGCCAGCGGGTCATCACCACGATTTGCCGCGCACCAGGCTTCAGCCGGGTCAGGAAGTCGTTGACGTACCAGTCCCACGCCTTCTCACGGCTGCGCTCGCTGTCCGCGTCCTCGCGGCTCTTGACCGGGTCGTCGATGACGGCGAGGTCTGCGCGCCTACCCGTGATCGCACCGCCCACGCCAGCGGCGAAATACTCGCCACCGCGCGCCGTGTCCCATCGTCCGGCGCTCGCCGAATCGTCGGCCACGCCGAAACCGAAAACGGCCGAGTATTCAGGGCTAGCGACGATGTTTCGCACCCGACGTCCGAAACGCTCAGCCAGTTCTTGCGTGTGGCTCGCGGCGATGACGGACAGACTCGGATTGCGACCCATGAACCACGCCGGAAACTCGACGCTCGTATAAGCCGACTTTCCCGAGCCTGGGGGCATGCACACCATCAGCCTCGCAATCTCTGCGCGCTCGACGGCTTCCAGCTTCTCGATCAGCAGCCTGTGATGTGCCGCTGGTGTGTACCCTGCGCCGCGGTATTCAATGAACCGGGCCAGATTTACCCGCGCTGCGCGTCGGCTCAGCAACTCCCGTGCTGCGTCCTGCGGCGATAGCTGCGAGTTCGTCATCGCTCAGTTCTGCGGCTTTCTGCTTGATTTCTGCAGTCAACGATACGGACTGCGCAGGTTTGCCGTCCAAACGATCCGCGAGCATTTGGATCGCCCAAGGCAATCCACTTGCCGCCGATAGGAGCAATGATTCCGCCGCGTCGCGTAGCAGTTTGCCGTCACTTTGTGCCACCGCTCGCCGCAATGCGGCATCAAACAGCTTCTGTGAACTCGCCATTTATGTGCCTGATTCTCTTGTGCCGCCTTTGTTAGTGTCTACTAACTGCACACCGTGGATTTCATGTTGCGGCTGGTCCGCTGCGGGGAATAGTGCCGACGTATCTGCCGCAGGCACGATCGGAGCGCGTCGACATCGCCATGCGCTCAAAAAATCTGACTGTGGACGCTTGACAGCGGCTCGCGCGTGTCCTATAGTACGGACATGCGCAGGGCATGGGGCCCGCGCGAGATGGCAAGGAGGCCACAGTGAACGATCGCAATTGGGTCATCAATCAGATTCAGGAAGCCCTGGGCTACGACGGCTCTCGCGAATTGGCCGAAAAAGTTTACGTCGAGATTTGCCGCCGCGGCCTGATCTCCCATGACCAGTTGCGCGGGCTGGTGCTGGACGACGTCATCGACTACATGCGAATCGCCGAGTTCGTCGAGCGTCGTGATGGGGACGGCCATGAATAACAGCTACCTGTGGATCGACGATAGCGGCGCCGGTACTCCGGCGACTATCCGCTTGAGCGACTGGTTAGCCCGCCCCACCCGAAGCGCGAAGATGTAACAGTGCAAATAGTGCTTGCGTGAGTGCTCACGATGAGGCATAGTCTCTACATCGCAACACGCAACCCGGAGCAAGCAACATGGCACGCGCACTCGGAACCGACGACAGCATCACCAACTGCGACTGCTGCGGCAAGTCGGGGCTCAAGTTCACCGTCGTCATTGAGTTGGACGACGGCGAAATCGCGCACTACGGCCAAGTCTGCGCCGGCCGTAACACCGGCAAGACCCGCCCGCAAATCACTAGCGAAATCAAGGCGCACGCCGAAGCCCAAAAGGCCGCCGCGCGTGCCGAGTTTTTCGCGCACC
Organism: uncultured Burkholderiales bacterium; assembly: GCA_964386195.1. Lineage (GTDB taxonomy): Bacteria > Pseudomonadota > Gammaproteobacteria > Burkholderiales > SHXO01 > SHXO01. Next base: position 7,203 of record CAYLTE010000184.1, read on the forward strand.
CCGCCTATGCCGCCGAGCGCGCCCAATTCGCCGCCCGTCCGCGCAACCTGACCGGCAAGGCCGCGATGGAGTTTGTTGAGGCCGCCTGCGCTGCCGCCGATGCTGCGCGCGACCTGATTGCCGCAAAGTACGGCGTCACTCGGTACACGCTGCTGTGAACAAGGCCCGCAAAGGCCAATCGGCCCAGGAAGAATGTTTCTGCGACCGCACGAAGCTGGGCGAGCCCGGCGTTTCGTGCGGCGACTGCCCGACAAGAGACTATCCACACATGACCGCAGCCAAAACCGCAGCTCAGCGCCAGGCCGAACGCAAGGCTCGCGAGCTTTCCGCAGGCCGCGTGCTGTGGAAGCGCTGGGTACACCCCGACGACGTGCCAGCACTGGCGGAGTACGCCGACGGCATGGCGCTCGACGCGCTGCTTCACCGCCTC
>CAYLTE010000184.1:7642-8656 GCA_964386195.1 uncultured Burkholderiales bacterium
TGGCGGAGTACGCCGACAAGCTGGCGAGGAAGCGAGCCCGTGCCGAACAAAAGGCGGGCTAACCAGTGACCACGCCCACGGTGCTCGCGGCGGTCGGCCGCGCGCTTTACGGCGAGCGGTGGCAGTCAGCGTTAGCCCGCGACCTGGGCGTTGCTGACCGCACGGTGCGCCGCTGGGTTGCCGGGGCGACGCAGGTGCCGACCGGCGTCTACGTCGACCTGCTGCGCCTCGTCACCGAGCGCGCAGAGACGCTCGACGCGCTGGCCGAGCGGCTGCCGCAGGCGGGTGCGCCTTAAGCGTCCTATTTCGGCTGGCCCGGCGATTTGGCCACTAACTGCGCACCACAAACTTCAGCCCAGTCGCCGCCTCGATCCACGACAGCGCATGCACGCAGCGCGCCTGCGGCGTCAGTCACCACCGCCACCGGCGCGTCACCGGCCAGCGTCACAAACTGCCGCTGGTCCTCGGTCAACTCCCAGCCGCGCGCATCGTTCTTGACCTCGATCGGCAGCCACGCACGCTTGCACCTGACGAGCAGGTCCACCGGCCATTTGATGTGCCAGACGACGTATCCAGCACTGCGAAGTGCCCCCACGATCGCCGGCTGATTCCCGTCCGCCCTGGCCGCGTTTCTCATTTACAGACCTCCCGCGCCCATTCCCTGCAGTTGGACGAGTCAATCACCCTCGGCGCCTCAGTCACCAAATACCGGACGTCACCGACATAGTTCGGTCCATACGTCGTCTTCACGCCTTCGCGAATTATCGGCTTGATCGTCTGGTCAAGCATCTTGCTGGGCGCGATTCTCGGCGGCTCGAATTTCTCGTGCGCCTTTGCCGAAACAATCTTGCGCCACACAGCACCCTGCTCTCCTACCCTGCAACTCTTGTGCAGCCGCAATTGCCCCGCTTTGTGCCGGATCGCGGCCACGCCACGCCCCATCTGCTTTGCAATCTCTGCGTTCAGAGTGGTCGAGTACAAACGGCGCAACAACTCGATTTCGTGCGTCGTCCA
>CAYLTE010000185.1:0-8639 GCA_964386195.1 uncultured Burkholderiales bacterium
AAAGAATGGCGGCTGTGTAGCTAACCGGAGTGTCCGGAGAGATGGGGGCATCCCAAACTGGTTGACGAGTCGAAGAACGGACAGGTTCGACTTGCGCCTCACGGAGAGTTGTACGCGCTATTGAGAACCGCGGTGTCGTGGGGCTCAGAGATCGTGCTCAAACGCACCTCTGACCAATCAGTGATGGCACGTCTGTCACGGGACGATAGAAGCTTCTCCGATCTCGTCCTGGGTGGAGCAGGCGAACTGATCCTGAGCACGAGCCATTCGTCTGCCTCTCCCAGCGACAAAGGACCTTACGACTTCGATTTCTGGTCAAGCAGCGGGAAGTTGCTCGGTCGCTTCGTCTCGGATGAACCTGCGAGGCCAATCGTGGATCCGGTCGGTAGTAGCGTGATTCTTCTGCTGGACAGCAGCGTTCTAGCCTTCGACTCCACCGGCACCCGGCTCTGGGATTTGAAGGGCCGCTATAGAAAGGCCGTCACCTCAGCCGGAAGCGGCGTGACTCTTCTCAACCCCCGGGACCGCGCCCACATCAATCAAGTGCATGTCGTAGAGAAGGGGAGTCACAAGGTCATTGAGCTTCCCTTCGCGGTTCATGAGTTCGTACTTTCCCGCGAGGGCACTCGCGCAGCGATAGCCGCAGGCGAAGGTATGCTGTACTTCATGGATGTCAAATCGTCCTCGGTTACCGAGGTCTCATTGCCGATTCCGCAGCGCCACTTCATTACCGACTTGGAGTTCGTCGATTCCGATGTGGTTGCCCTGTCTGTTGCGCATGTACAGGACGCAAAGACGGCTGGCGATCGGATCGTGCCAATCTCGTCCGAGGCTCTGCTGCTGAGGTTCGACGGCACGCTGATCGGCAGAGAGGACACGTATCTCTCGTTGCAGTCCCCTTGGATTCCAGCGGTGAGTGTTCCAGAGCCTGGGCAGGTCATCGCGAACGGTCCGGACTGGTTGAAGCGTCTCGAACCGCCCGGCGCGCGTCCGCCGAGTGATTCGCCCCGTCCGGGCGCGACCTTTTCTCCTCTCGACCGCCACAAGGCCGGGATCGTCTGGAGGAGAATGCAGCACGATGCGATGCAGTTGAAGCGACGGCTGGGCTCGAACCTGCACGGCTGGCCGCTGGAGCCTCAGAATCAGACACACCCGCTAATGAGCGTGCTCGGTGAACTTAACTACTATGGAGGAATGGCCTACCAACATGCTGGGCATGACGTGCAGGCTGTTCCGTGGACGGACGATGCTCCATCTGCTACATGGGTTGCCGTCACGGTCGCTGGAGAGATCGAATGCTTCATGTATGGGAGGAGTAGTACCACGAACTACTGCGACGTCAAGGGAGAAGACGGATTGCAGTATCGGTACATGCACTTGATCGACATGTGCGGGAGTTTCGAACTTCCAGTGTGCATCTATGAAGATGAAGGTGGTCAGGTCGCAGCAACTGAACGACTCGGCCACGTAGTTCCGTACGATCAGTCCTTCCATCATCTTCATTACCAAGTGGCCTCCGATACCCATCTTCTCCATAGTCTGGAACGGGTGCGTCCGCTCGTGTCGGACGCCAGTCCGCCGCGCGTGAGCCAGATCGTGCTCGCTCGCGAGTTTGCTACGAGCGCTCGGTGGACTCCACTGTCGGAGCAGGGGACTTGGGCCAATGGAAGTACGCAATGCACGAAAGTCAGCGGCCAAGTCGATATAGTCGCTGAGATTTCTGATCTGGACGACCCCGGGGCGGCGCCGCTCGGGCTTTACCGTGTGCGGTTCAATGTGTGCCCCTCCTCTAACCTGGACTGCCTGGACTCCCGCGCCGGGGGGTCGCCCGACTTCTCCGAAATCCCAGTTCAGTGGTCGATAGCTGACAATGCAGTGAATGCGAGCACCAAGATTCAATACAGCGTCGATCCCAACATGGTGAGCGTAACAAGTTTCTTCACCAAGAAGATCTACTATGTCCCAACTAACTGGGTTGGCAGCGGGCCATCTACCACAGGGTCGTGGGACTCTAGTGCGTTGGTGAATGGCGACTACCGCTTGACCGTTGAGGCTTTCGACTTTTCCGGGATGCGAGGATCGAGCCATGTCGATGTGTGCGTGAGTAATCCGCGGTAGGCTTTCGGCCTTTCGTGGCATGCGCGAGTGCCGGTGGTGAGCCCCACCGTCCCCGGCAGGGCTACCCCTCACTAGAGGTACCGCAAGGACTACTGCTGCACGGCTGCTTGTGCCGTCTGTGCCTCTTCCACGCCGCGCTGCATGTGTAATGACCGACTGAGATCCTGCTCAGGTCATACTTTCGATGAAAAGGAGACCAAGCATGGCAACAGAAGAAGAAATCAAACGTTGGACGGCCAAGCGCAAGAGCGCCTTGGTGCTGGAGATCATTCAAGGCAAGACGACGGTAGCGGAGGCGAGCCGAGCCTACGACTTGCCGCCCTCTGAGATCGAAGACTGGGTCGAGGAAGGCAAGCGCGGGATGGAGAACGCGCTGCGCACCAAGCCATTGGAAGTGCGCGAGGAGTATGAGCGCCAGCTCAAGGAGCTGCAGGCCGCCTACGGCGAGGCGATGCTGGAGCTTCGTGCCCGAGAAAAATTGCAGTCCCTGCTGGGCGAGGACGAGAAGTGATCGAGACGATCCGCCAGGGACTCAAGGCCGAAGGCATCGAGGTCTCGATCAGCAAGCTGTGCCGTTGGTTTGCCATTCCACGACGCACGGTCTACTACCACCCGATCAAGTCGGCGCCGAAGGTGCAAGACCGATTCGTCCAGCCGATCAAAGCGATGATCGAGCAGAATCCATCGTTTGGCTACCGGACGGTGGCCTACCTGCTGGATTTCAACAAGAAAACTGTCCAGCGGATCTTCCAGCTGATGCGCTGGCAAGTGAAGAAGCGGCCCATCGGCTTCAGGCCGAGAATCGAGGCGCTTCCCTCGATCGCCAGCGGCCCGAACGAGCGCTGGGCCACCGACATGTGCCGGGTGTGGAGCGGGCGTGACGGCTGGGTCAGCCTGGCGCTGGTGATGGACTGCCACAGCCGCGAACTGCTGGGCTGGCATCTATCCCGAAGCGGCAAGTCCAAGACCGCCGAATCAGCGCTCGAGCAGGCGCTGATTCATCGATTCGGCACGCTGGGGCGAGTGCCCAGAGCCTTCCTGCTTCGATCCGACAATGGGCTGGTCTTTACCAGTCGAAGCTACACCAAGCTGGTACGCGGCTACGGACTGCGCCAGGAGTTCATCACGCCGCACAATCCGCAGCAGAACGGGATGGTCGAGCGCTTGATACGCACCCTCAAGGAGCAATGCGTTCACCGGCACCGGTTCGAATCGCTCCAGCATGCAAGCCGGATGTTCGGCGAATGGGTCGGGTTCTATAACCGGCGCCGACCGCACCAGGCGCTCAAGATAATGACACCGACGCAAGCCTACTTAGCAGCCTGACCTTCGCAAGTTTCGGTGTGTCATTACACATGCTGCTTGGGCACCCGTAAATACTGGCAGTTCGGCGCACAGGAGGTCGCGATGCCAAACCCGACGTTCGTCTATCGTGAAGAATGGCAGGCTGCGGCGTTTCGTGGGAAAGTCCACAGTCTTGGATCTCCAGAGCTGATTGTCGTTCACCATACCGCGGGGTTCCGAGCAGCTACGCTGAAAGATGGGAAGAGACAAGTTCGCGAGATTCAACGCCTCCATCAAGGTCCACCAAGGAATTGGGCAGATATCGGCTACCACTTCCTGATCGACGCCAGTGGAAACGTCTATCAAGGCCGGCCCTTCTTCAGAGGAAGTAGGATCGAAGATGTTCCCCGTTTTGCCATGGGCGCGCATGTGCTCAATCAGAACAGCAAGACAATTGGCGTGTGTCTATTGGGCTGCTTCCACCCTGTCAACCAAGATTGCAAAGACAAGCCGTCGCCGGCTGCAATCTCGTCGCTACGCCAGATTCTCGCCTTCCTGATGGAAATGTACGGCGTTTCGCCGGCAAACATAAAGACGCATCGTGACTTTATGAGCACGGACTGCCCGGGAGACACGCTCTTCCGAATAGTCTCAAACTTAAGAGACGAACTTGTCGACGGCGATGCCTACCTTCGAGCGCCCCACTAGAGACTTCGGAGCACCGTGTTCGTGCTGACGTTCTTCCCGAGAGCGGGTAGTCGCTCGGCGAGGCGATATGCAGAGCAGAGGCAATCAGTGCGGCAGCCGATGGAAGTAGGACTACTCGACCGAAGTGACGGTGAAGCGGCCCACGCCTCCACCCCCAGATATCCGTCGAGATGGCGTGGAACAACCAACCGGCGGTGAGAGCGGCAGAGTACCTAGAAGGGGAGCGGCGCAGTCGTGCCGCCCTCCTTGCGTTGCGCCCTCAGCCCATTTCCGCGTTCCTGAGTACCCGCAGGCCCTTCTCTCCGAAAGTGTTGCGGTACTCCAGCTTGACCGGACAGCTCACCTCCGGCGAGAGCCAGTAGCTCAGCGTCCCTGAACCGGCAAACGACTTGCCGTCCTTCGTCTGTCCCTTAAACTTCTCATTGAGTACCACCTTCAGTGCCCGATACTCGCCGGCGGGCACCTTGACCTTTTCCCAGCTGCCGACCTTCCAGATCCCTTTCGAATCGGAGGTGAAGGTCTCGCCCAGCACCTTCTTGTCGTCCTGCCAGGTGCTGCCCGGCTGCAAGGGGTAGTCGATCCACTTCGAGGCCGGCTCGAAGCGCAGCGACTGTCCATCGACGATCGAGATCCCGTTCGCGAGGCGATCGCCCTCGAGGACCATGTCCACGTTGCCGCCGTCGCCGCTCATATTCAGGACCACCCGGTCGCCATCGACCTGGGTTGCCTTCTCGGTACGGACGGACTTCCTGCCGTTGTGGTTGTACTCGAACGTGCAGCTCTGGCCCTGCTTCCAGCTCAACTGGGAGATCTCGGGTGCCGCCTGGGTGGCGTTGGTCTGCTCCTTGGCTTGCGGCGCACTATCGCTCTTCACCTGGCTGGGGGCGTTATCCGAGCTCGCGCATGCTGCCAGGAGCGCTACGGGGATGAATGCGATGCATGGTTTGATGAACATGGTTTTCCTCTCTGATGAATGACGTGGTCGAGCGTTGCGCGCAGATCAGCATCGCTCCGTGGCGCACCTTGGGAAATTGACCGTTCGACATAGAGAGGAGATGGATCGCTGAACGAAAAAAAACCCCGCATGAGCGGGGCCAATCCTCTGGAGAGGAGGGAGGAGACTCGATTACTCTTGCGCAGCCGCTTGCGCAGTCTGCGTATCCTGCTCGTCGCGCGGCATGTTCGTGCGTTTGGCCACATCCTTGTCGTAGGTCACGGCCAGGTTGTTCGCCTCGACATCACCGCGCAGCATGTTGGTGCGCTGGGCCACATCCTTGTCGTAGGCAATCGCCACTTCGGAGCCGGAGTTCGGCAGCCGCAGATGCGCGATGCGGTCGGAGTGGATGAGCCCACCTGCACGACCCTGCCAGAGATTCATCTGGGACGGGTCGCTGCAGCGCGCGTTGTCTGCAGCGCCGGCCATCTGGATTGAAAATGCCGTGGCCAGCACGGCGCCGACCAGCAGCCGGCTCTTGATGGTTCGCTTCATGGTGCCTCCTTCGTTTCGGGCTGATCAGTGACCGAACAAGGCACCTCAATGGCTGAACATGCTGGATGTGTCCGTTCGGTTGAGTGCATTCTGATTTCCGCCCATGAAGGAGAAAATCGATAGAACGGTATAGGCTGCTCATCTGACCTGCGGCATAGACCGTCCGTGCGATGGTGCCTCGTACGGCTGCACACCTACCCTTGCTTCCTGCCGATCGATGTCGATCGGCGCGACCACATCACGAGGCAAAGATGAAGACCACCTACTTTCGAAATGACTCGCTGGCAATCTTGCTGGTCGGCGCGGCAATCATGTGCACCTCGGCGGCCGCCTTCGCGGAACACTATGGCAGAGCGGGCGGACGAGTAGGCGTAGCGGCCATCGAGGAGATCGTCCGGAATTCGCGCGTGGCGGCAGCTCAGTCAGACAACGTGTGGATCGTCTTCGGCCAGGCGGGACAACCTGTGGGCGCGGATGCCATTGCGTACGTGCACACGCACGCAAAGCGCTCGCGCTTCAACGACGAGCGCGCAGCTGCATGGTTCGGGCGTTCGGGCGGCGCAATCGGCATCGAGCGTGCGCGGGAGGATGTCGCGATGCGCTTTGCGGATCAGTCGAAGTAGCCTGTCAGCCGAGGCCCAAGGAACAGTTCCGATTGCGCCGGGTCGGCTTCAACGATCGAGCTCGGAGATGCGGCAGAAGAGCAGAACGGCCTTCTCCCCGGCTCCGAGCGGCTCACGCCAGACGGTTTCCGGGGGGCAGAGGGTCAGTGCGATTTCCTCGTTGAGCCGGTCGTGTTCGTCACGTCCCGCCGGAGAGACCAGCTTCAGAAGCTGTCGATTCGCACATCGGGATCTGGCGTAGTCGAGAATCGCTGCCTTGTAGCGCTCGGGGGTGTAGTGTCCCCCGAGCAGTTCGCGTTGAATGTAGAGCGGCGGCCCAGGATAGCAGCGCTCCTCCTGTGCCCATGCGGTTGAACATAGCAGTAGGAGGACTGTAGTCAGTGCGCGGCGCGCAGTAAGCGCATTGGGCCTACGTCGTCGTTGCATGTCAGTTCTCCAGCCTGGCGGTCTCGAGTACGGCCTGCAACAGGACGTCGCAGCCTGCCTCGAGATCCTCGGGCTTGGCATTTTCGATTTCGTTGTGCGAGATTCCACCCTCGCAGGGCACGAAAATCATCCCCGTCGGAGCGATGCGTGCGACATAGCAGGCGTCGTGGCCTGCACCGCTGACGATGTCGCTGTGTGCATATCCAAGGCGCTCCGCCGCCCGCCTGACCTTCTGGATGCAGGCGGCGTGGAATGCGACCGGAGCATAGCTCGTCAGTCGTTCCACCTTCACCGTAAGGCCGCAGCCAGCGGCGAGCTCATGGACGGTCGCGTGTAAGGCGGATTCCATCTCGTCCAGCCCACGCTCGGTGGGATGGCGCAAGTCGACGGACATGCGCACCGTCCCCGGCACGACGTTTCGCGAATTGGGCGAAACCTGCATGAAGCCGACCGTTGCACGTGCGTCCGGCTGGCGTTCGAGCGCGAGTCGGTTCACGGCGTCGACGATGCGAGCGGCGCCTAGCAAGGCATCCTTTCGCAGGCGCATCGGCGTCGGCCCCGCGTGGGAGTCTTGTCCCGTCAGCAGCACGTCGTACCAGCGTAGGCCCAGCGCACCGGTCACCACGCCGATGGTGTGGCCCAGATCTTCGAGGATCGGACCCTGCTCGATGTGGGCTTCGAAGTAGGCGGCAAACGATCGCCCTCCGACCCGCGCATCGCCTGCGTAGCCGATCGCGTGCAAGGCGTGTTGAACTGAGGCACCGTCTACGTCGCACTGCGCGAGCGCGTGCTCCAGCGTGAATGCGCCGGCGAACACGCCAGAACCCATCATCACCGGCGCGAAGCGACTACCTTCCTCGTTCGTCCAGATTGCGACTTCAATGGGCGCGCGAGTTCTTAGACCGAGGTCGTTAAGCGTACGAACAACCTCGAGGGCTGCCATCACCCCATAGTTTCCATCGAACTTTCCACCCGATGGCTGCGTGTCGATGTGGCTGCCGGAGACGACCGGCGCAGCAGTCGGGTCGATACCATCGCGGCGCGCAAAGATGTTGCCGATGCGATCGACCGTCACTTGCAGCGAAGCTTCGCGGAGCCATCTGCAGACGAGATCCCGTCCTTGCCGATCGAGATCCGTCAGCGCCAATCGTCGCACGCCGCCCTTTTCCGTTGCGCCGATCTCAGCGAGATCCATGAGCGAACGCCACAGGCGTTCTCCGTTCACGCGCGGTGTTGCCATGAGCGGTGTTGCCATGACTAGCGTCAGTTCGAAACGTAGAGATCATCAATCCTGCCTCATTCGAGCAATGCGTGCAGAGCACTTACTCGAGCGTCCGGTTCCGAGCTAGCGCGAAACTCACACTTTGTCAGATTCACATTCGAAGCGGTTTAGTCAAATCTTCACGATATGAATGCTTTTGGCATGTTTTGCCTTGACACGACAGTTCGTTTGCAATCAAATTTACACACCCCATGCGTATGTCATTCTCTTCTGGAGGAATGTGATATGTCTTGTCCACATCGTCAAAGAAGGTGCAAGCACGCGTTGTCCAACTACTCCGCCGCGATGCAAATCTACTCGGCGGTTCAGCAGAGTGTCGCGAATGGGGAGGATACGGAATGGGATGAGGAGTCCGGGGGCGAGGACCCCGAGGATGCCTGCGAGATGGAGGGAAGTCTCGACGACGAGCATGAAGCGCTAGAGGAGTTCGTGCTGAACCGGTCTGCCGAGGGGAATGACTAGGTTGGCGGCAGAGCGAGCTGGCGCGATGACCGCGAGCGCATGGCATCGTCGCATGGGGGGACGACTGAGCGCGCCCCTGCGATTCGCGTCAGCTCGCTCTTTTTTTGGATGGCCATCCTGGCGATTTCCGGACGGGAAAGAATCCCGGAATCCAGAAACGCAAAAGCCCGCGCGAGGCGGGCTTTTGCGTTGTAGGGGTCTCTGACGATGACCTACTTTCGCGCGGTATACCCCGCACTATCATCGG
>CAYLTE010000186.1:0-8561 GCA_964386195.1 uncultured Burkholderiales bacterium
GTACTTCCGGCCGGAGTTCATCAACCGGATCGACGAACTGGTCGTGTTCCACGCGCTCGACGAGACGCACATCAAGTCGATCGCGCGCATCCAGCTTGCTTCCCTCGAGAAGCGGCTGGCTGCCATGGACATGAAGCTGCAGGTGAGCGACGCGGTGCTCGGAGAACTCGCGAAAGTCGGCTTCGATCCGCTCTACGGCGCGCGCCCGCTCAAGCGTGCGATCCAGGGCGCGTTGGAGAACCCTCTGGCCAGGGAAATCCTCGAAGGCCGCCTCGGTCCCAAGGACCTGATCGACGTGGAGTTGAGGGACGGTCGGATCGTGTTCAGCGGCCGCCCGATGCAGGCGGACCAGGCCGCGTGACGTACTGAAGAAGGCTGGGCGGGCGCTACCTGCCCAGGCCTTCCGCCCAGATCAGTGCTTCGAGCTGCGCGCGGTTGAGGGACTCTGGCGTGAGACCGATCATCATCGCGAGTTCCGCCGCGCGCGCGGCGTGCTTCTCAGTCGAGAGTGTCTCGCAGAGCTTCACCAACTCCAGCAGCGCGCCGAACTGACCGGTGTGATGGAACAGGGCGTCGGTGACGGCCTCCGGCAGCGCAACCTGTTCGGTGATTTTCTCGAGCGGCATCTGCAAGATGACGTGCAGGAGCGAGAATGCGCCCGTGATGAACAGGTTGTCGCGGTCCTGCGCCTCGAACAGGCCTTGTCCGAGCAACTCCGCCAGTCTGCCGCGAGCAATCGCGGTGGTGACGAGCGCGGCTGAGGTGTTCTGCTTCGCCGCGGTCACCAACAGCAGTGCCAACCACTTGTGCAGGTTCTGATATCCCAGCACGGTCACGGCGTGGCGGAACGACTGGATCTCGCAGGACAGGCCGAATCCGGCGCTGTTGATGTAGCGCAGCAGCTTGAACGAAAGGGCGGCGTCGCGCTTCAGTACGTCCTCGATCTGCTTGATCGGGGCGTCTTCCTTGGCCAGCTTCATCAACGTCACGATGCCGCTGTAGGTCGCATTGACCGCTGCGGCTTGATTGCCCGTTGGCTCGGTGAAGAAGTATCCCTGGACCATGTCGAAGCCGCTGCGAACCGCCTGCTCGAATCGGGCGTGGGTGTCGACTCCCGATGCGATTCTCTTTCCCGAGAATCCGCGCAGCAGGGTCGGCGCCTCGCCGGCTCCTGCGGGCACGCGGGTGTAGGCGGCCTGCTGGGCCACCTCGGGAGACCAGGTCGTTGCGTCTCCAGAGTCCAGACACAGACCGAATCCGGCGCCCCGCCAACTGCGCGTAAGTTCCGGCAGGTTCTCCAGGCCATGGTCCGCTCGTAGCGCGAGGACGAGCTTGCCCTGTGTCACGCTCGGTCGATCGGATTCGAACTGTCCGCAGTCGGCAATGACGAAGCGGCCCTGCACTCTCTCGAAGAAATCCTGCTCCGGATTTCGGCCGGTGAGCAGCGCGTGTATTCCTCCGCCCGCCGCCGGCTCTCCCTCCTCGCTCAGGAGCGAAAGGCTGTAGCCGACGGTTTCGCGGTTCCGGTTGACGACGGGCTCGCGCAGGAGCAGATGCGATTGGCTCATGGCGACCTCAGGCAGCGATCTCGAACAGGTCCTGGCGCGTCTCGCGCAACGGATCGGCAAGCAACTGCTCGACGTCGAGGACCAGGACGACCGATCCGTCTCCGGAGAGAGTGGCGCCGGCCACGCCCTTGGGCTTGATGTCCTCCAGCGGCTTGATCACCACGTCGTCGCGTCCGACGAACCCGTCGACCGCCATCACGAACGAGCGGACGGACGTTTGCATCAGCACGCCGTACGCAGGGGGCCGCTCCACCGGCCATCCGATCATGCTTGCCAGAGAGCGGATCGGGAGCACTTCGTCACGGATCATCATCGTTGCCCGGCCGGAGACTTCCTTGATCTGGTCCGGTTCCATGACGATGATCTCGCGCACCATGGAAAGCGGTGCCGCAAAGGGTTGATCCCCCACCTTGACGATCAATACCGGAAGAATGGCAAGGGTCAAAGGCAGATAGATGGAGAACTTCGTGCCCTGACCGATGATCGAGTTGATCTCGATTCTGCCGTTGAGCTTTTGGATCTTGGTCTTCACGACATCCATGCCGACACCTCGCCCGGAGACGTCGTTTGCCTGATCCTTGGTGGAGAATCCGGGCATGAAGATGAGCCGCATGGCGTCCTGGTCGTCCATGTTCGCGGCCACGTCGGCAGTGATCAGTCCCTTTTCCACGGCCTTGCGGCGCAGGATGTCCGGCCGCATGCCCCGCCCGTCGTCCACGATCTCGATCACGATGCTGTCGCCGATCTGCTCGGCCGACAGCCGGACGATGCTCTTTACCGGCTTGCCCTGACTGCGGCGCTCGTCGGAACTCTCGATGCCGTGATCGACGGCATTGCGGACGAGATGGATGAGCGGGTCGTTGAGATCCTCGATCATCGTCTTGTCCAATTCGGTGTCCTCGCCGCTGAGCTGCAGCTCGACTTCCTTCCCGAGGTTGCGGGCGAGGTCGCGTGCGACACGCGGATAGCGCTGGAACAGACGGCCGACCGGTTGCATCCGCGTCTTCATGACTGCATTCTGCAGATCCCCGACCAGCAGATCCAGATGGCTGACGGCCTGATCGAGCGCGCGCAGCGTCTCGACATCCGTCCTACCCTGGAGAAGGTCGGTGCGCAGGCAGTTGAGCCTGTTCTTCGCCAGGCCGATCTCCCCCGAAAGGTTCAGTACCTGATCCAGGCGGCTGGTGTCGATTCGGATGGTTGTCGGTTCTGCCGATGCCACCACGCGGTCGCTGTCGCGCCGTCCGGCACGGACTCCGTCGGCGTCGGGCTGGTCGATGCCACGCCGACCGGTCGCGGGTATCCGCTTCTCCTCGACGGGGTCGTTCGCGGGCCGCGGAGCCTGATCGTACGCCGGTGTCGAGGTGCGGCCCAGCACGGCCTCGAACGCCGCCTGCCAATCGACCTTGACGGTGCCATGGCCCTCGTCCCGGGAAGCAGAGCGAGGCGAGGTCGCGGGTGCCAATGGCGCGGTCTCGGCGGGCTTGCCTGCAATGGCATCTTCGAGCGAACTGAGAAGACGCGGATCGGCCGGGCGCAGCGGAGCGGACTGCGACAGGCTGTCGAACATCTCCCGCACGGCCGCGGTGGCGGCCAGGATCACGTCGAGTGTTCCGGCCGTGAGAGGAATCTTGGCGTTTCGCAGCAGGTCGAACAGGTTCTCGGTCAGGTGGCACAGTGCGACGAGTTCGCCGAGGTTCAGAAATCCCGCGCCGCCCTTGATGGTGTGAAACCCGCGGAAGATCTCGTTGAGAAGTTGCTTGTCCTCAGGGCGCTTCTCGAGATCGACCAGTTTGTTGTCCACGGCTGCCAGTAGTTCGGTAGCCTCGGTCAGGAAGTCTTGCAGCAAGTCGTCCATTCGTCGCTCGAAATGAGGGCGGTCAGAACCCGAGGCTTTCCAGTAGTTCGTCGACCTGCGCTTGGCTGGTGACGACGTCGTTGCGGCCGTTCGCGTTGATGATCGGGCCGTTGAGCAGGCCTGCCGATTGTGCTGCCACGCGCCTCTCGGCGGGCGCATGGTCGACCAGCACCTTGAGCAGCTGATGCTCCAGGTCCTGCACCATGTCCGTGATCTTCTTGATCACCTGGCCAGTCAGGTCCTGGAAATCCTGCGCCATCATGATCTCGGTGAGCTGTGCATTGGTGGCATCGGCGGCATCGGGGACCTTGCCCAGATAATCGCGCGTGCGCAGCGCGAGATCACGGAACTGTTCCATCGGCATCTCCCCCTGGAACATGCGATCCCATTCCTGCGCCAGTACCTTCGCCCCCGCGCCCAGCCCGTCCTGTACGGGTTTGGCCGCCTCGATTGCATTCAAGCATCTGACAGCCGCCTGCTCCGTCATCGTCGCGACGTAGGCAAGACGCTCGCGCGCATCGGGAAACGAGTCGGCAGCGTTTTGCAGCATCGTGTCGTAGCCGAGTGCGCCCAGGGCATCGTGCAGACGGCGTGTCAGATGTCCGATCTGGCAGACGACGTCGTTCGACTCGGTCGCGTTCGCCTGCGCACTATCCGGCTCGCGGCTGGCCGCCGCGATGCTGTCGAAAAGAGCCTCCAGTTCCGGGGAGTCCTGCGTGTCGTGCGAGGGGGCCAGGCTGCTCATCAGGTGTTCGCTCCCGCCTTTTGCATCGATTGAAAGATCTTGTTCAGCTTCTCGTCCAGCGTGGCTGCCGTGAAGGGCTTGACGATGTACCCGCTGGCGCCGGCCTGGGCAGCCTCGATGATGTTCTCCTTCTTCGCCTCCGCGGTGATCATCAGCAGCGGAAGATGGCGCAGCGAGGCGTCCCCACGCACCTGCCGCAGCAGATCGATCCCGGTCATGTTCGGCATGTTCCAGTCGGAGATGACGAAATCGAAGCTCGCTGCGCGAAGCTTCTCGAGCGCATCGACCCCGTCCTCGGCTTCCTCCACATTGGTGAATCCGAGCTCCTTGAGGAGATTGCGTACGATGCGGCGCATCGTGGAGAAATCATCTACGACGAGGAATTTCAGGTTCGGCTTTGACATTGACGGAAGTTGCTCGGTGTCTGGTGCTCGTTAAACGGCAAATGCGATGCGACACGGTCAGCGAGAGAGCAGCGGCCGGAGTGTGTCGGCGAGTACCGTTGCATCGAACTTGGAGACGTATGCGTCGACGCCAACGTGCCGCCCCATGGCATGGTTGGCTTGTGACGAAAGGGAGGAGTGCATGACTACCGGCACGCCTGAGAATCTTGCGTCCGACTTGATGTGGCGCGTCAGGACGTAACCGTCCATCTCCGGCATCTCTGCATCGAGCAGGATCACGTTGAGCTGTCGGTTGAGCGGTTCGCCGTCCTGGGTGGCGCGCGTCGCCATCGCCTGGAGCCTCGTCCACGCCTCGGCGCCGTTGTTTGCCTGGTGATACTTGACCCCCAGACGGTCGAGGACGTTTCCGATCTCCTTCCGCGCGACGAGGGAGTCGTCGGCGAAGAAGACCACCGCCTCTTCACCCGCCTCGGCGGGTTGAAGGTCGGGGACGCGCGGCTCGCCGAATGCATTGACCAGTACTTGCTCCACGTCGAGGACTGACACCAGAGTGCCGTCGGGCAGTTCCGTGATCGCCGTGATCAGGTTGTCATTGCCGGTGATCACGCTGTCCGGAGACCGCACCTTCTCCCAGTCGACGCGCACGATCCTGTCCACCGACTCGACCAGGAAGCCCTGCGTGCGGCGGCTGTACTCGGTGACCATCATCGTGCCCCCGAGGCTGTCGCCCGGCTGCCCGATGAAGCGTGCGAGGTCGATGACGGGAATTACACTGCCGCGCAACGAGATCACACCTTCGACGCCTGCCGGCATATTCGGCGTCTTGGTGATGAAGGGCGTCTTGGTGACCTCGCGGACCTTGAAGACGTTGATGCCGAAGATCTCCTGAGTCCCGAGGGTGAACAGCAGGATCTCCATCTTGTTCGAGCCGGCCAGGCGGGTGCGGGCATCGATGGCATCGAGGAGGTTCTGGTTTTCGAATTGGGACATGGCGTGGGGTGAGACGGGTCAGGCGGCCAGACGGCGGGTGAGTGCCTCTGCCAGTTTTTGGGGTTCGAACTTCGACACGTATTCGTCGACGCCCACCGACATGCCGAGGTGCTGGTTCTGCAGCCCGGACAGGGACGAATGCATGATCACGGGAATGCCTGCGAAACGGGGATCGCTCTTGATGCGCTTGGTGAGCAGAAATCCGTCCATTTCCGGCATCTCGACGTCAGTCAGGACGGCGTGGACGAATTCACACGCTCGCCGTTTCGATGCTTCGGCGACGGCGGCGACCCGCTCCAGTTCCCGCCACGCCTGGTTGCCGTTGACGGCGCTGATGTGCCGGATCTGCAACGCATCGAGCGTGCGCTCGATCTGCTTGCGCGCCACCGATGAGTCGTCGGCGAACAGGATCGTCTTCTCCTGGGCGTGCAACGGCTGCAGACTCTGGAATTCGAGTTCGTTGTCGTAGCTGGTCGTCTCCGCCAGGATGCGCTCGACGTCGAGCATCATGACCAGACGACCGTCCGTGAGCTCGGTGACGGCAGTGACGAAACCCCCCGTCTGCTTCACGAGCATCTCCGGAGGAACGCGCATGCGCGCCCAATCCAGCCGCAGGATGGTGTCCACTGCTTCCACCAGGAATCCCTGCGTATGGCCGTTGTATTCGGTGACGATCATGATTTCAGGGGTTCCCTGAATGTCGACCCCTGCATAGCGCGCGAGGTCGAGTACCGGGACAAGTGCGCCGCGCAGACTTACCATTCCTTCCACCGCAGGCGGCATTTCCGGCGCGCGCGTGATGGGAGGGGTGCGCATCACCTCACGCACCTTGAAGACATTGATGCCGTAGGTTTCCTTTCGGCCGGTCCGAGCGTCTGCGCCCAGAGTGAAGAGCAGGATCTCGAGCTTGTTCGTTCCTGCGAGCTTCGTCTTGGCGTCTATGCGCCGCATCAACTCCGACATGTGCTGCTCCGGTGACCGTGACGGCAAAACGCACGGGTTCGCTTTCGCCCCATTTCGGCAAACGAGAGCGAAACTTGACTCGCGACGCGGGCGAAGCCGTCCACGTGGATCGCGGGTTCCGGAGGCAGCGTCAATTAAGGGATAATTCGATCCCATTCAGGGATCAGCAGAGCGCCGTTTCTGCCATGCTTTCGCACATTCAATGAGTTACGAGGCTGACGTCGATCGCCAGGAGGAAGTCTCCCTTCCCGTTGCGCTCTTGTATGGAGAGCCGCTTCCGGAAATTCCGGCGGATCTGTTCATACCCCCCGACGCACTCCGGATCATTCTCGAGGCGTTCGAAGGCCCGCTCGATCTGCTGCTGTACCTGATCCGCAAGCACAATCTGGACGTGCTCGACATACCCATGGCGCAGCTCACTGCGCAGTACATGAGCTATGTAGAGATGATGCGGGCGCACCAGCTGGAACTGGCTGCCGAGTACCTGCTGATGGCAGCCCTGCTGATCGAGATCAAGTCTCGGATGCTGCTTCCGAAGCCCGCGCTTGCGGCCCAGGATGAACTGGATCCGCGCGCCGAGCTGGTCAGGCGACTGCTCGAGTACGAGCGGATGAAGGCGGCTGCGCGAAGACTGGAGGAGCTTCCGCAGCGCGGCCGGGATTTCACCGTGGTCGGTGTCTTCCTGGACAAGGTGGCCATCGAGCGCCTGCCGGAAGTGAACGCCGAAGACCTCCGGCTCGCCTGGCTGGGGCTGGTGAGCAGGGCCAAGGCGAACCGGCATCATCGTGTCACGCGCGAACAGCTCTCCGTACGTGAACGAATGAGTACCGTGCTGCGGCGGCTCCAGTCTGCCGGCTTCGTGAATTTCGAAGATCTGTTCGAACCCGAGCGGGGGGTCGCCGAACTGGTGGTGACCTTCCTGGCAATCCTCGAGCTGGGCCGCGAGTCGCTGGTCGAGATTACCCAGCAGGCCTGCTTCTCCCCCATTTACGTAAGGCTGAAGGATGGAAGCATCGTTGGATGATGTGGCGCAACTCAAGCGCATCCTGGAAACAGCGTTGCTGACCACGACCGAGCCCCTCTCGGTAGCCGATCTCGGCAAGATCCTTGGCGGGGATTTCGGCTCGGATGTCGTGCGTCGCCTCCTCGAGGACCTGCGTGGCGATTGGCAGGGGAAGGGGGTCGAGTTGGTTGCCGTCGCAAGTGGGTGGCGATTCCAGGCGCGTCCCGAGTTCCAGATCTACCTCGACCGGATCAATCCGCAGAAACCGCCCAAGTATTCGCGTGCCGTGCTGGAGACGCTCGCGATCATTGCCTACCGGCAGCCGGTCACGCGTGGAGATATCGAGGCGGTGCGGGGTGTGGCGGTGTCCCCGAACATTTTGAAGGCGCTGGAGGGCCGGGGTTGGATCGACGTAGTCGGTCATCGGGAGGTGCCCGGCCGTCCTGCGCTGTATGCCACGACCCGCTCCTTCCTGGATGATCTCGGGCTGCGCGCCTTGGATGAGTTGCCGCCCCTCGAGGAACTCGGAGCCTTGGTTGACCAGGTGCCTCAACCGGAATTGACGGTGGCCGATACGGAGAAGGGCGACGATCCGTTTGCCACCGAAAGGGACGAGATCGCTCGGACGATGGAGCCACAATCCATGTCCACAGCGCCACAGTCGCCGGATGCGGACGCCGATGAGGCTGTTCGGCAGGATCGAACGGGGTCAGTGGACACCGAAGCGGAGCACGCAGAAGAGGTTGAGCCGCAGGTTTCAGGCGGGTCGGAAGAAGGGGTGGGGGTGGACGAGGAAGGGGAAGCCGAGGGCGGAGTGCAGGAAGCCGAAGGCGAGGAGAGAGTTTCATCCTGACAAGGGGGTGGGTGTGCGTGCGGTGCTGGTGGCGAATCCCAAAGGCGGATCCGGAAAGACGACGGTCTCGACCAACATCGCTGCGGGATTGGCTTACGCAGGCAAGCGGGTACTACTTCTGGACCTGGACCGGCAGCGTTCCGCATGCACGTGGACGTCCATCCGGCCAGGGCATTT
>CAYLTE010000187.1:0-8466 GCA_964386195.1 uncultured Burkholderiales bacterium
GGGACAAGGACAAGTCGGAGTACGTCCTGAAGGACGAGGACGAGCAGGTCAACCAGGCCTCGGCGCTGTGGACGCGGCCGAAGTCCGAGATCAGCGACGAGCAGTACGCCGAGTTCTACAAGCACGTCTCGCACGACTACGAGGGGCCGCTCGCGTGGACGCACTCGAAAGTCGAGGGCCGCCAGGAGTACACGCAGCTGCTCTACGTGCCGTCACACGCCCCGTTCGACCTGTGGGATCGCGATCATCGCCACGGCGTGAAGCTGTACGTGCGGCGCGTGTTCATCATGGACGACGCCGAGCACCTCATGCCGGCCTACCTGCGCTTCGTGCGCGGCGTGGTCGATTCGAACGACCTGCCGCTGAACGTCTCGCGCGAGATCCTGCAGGAATCCAAGATCGTCGAGGGCATCAAGGCCGGCTGCGCGAAGAAGGTACTCGCGCTGCTGGAGGAGATCGCCGAGAACGACAAGGACAAGTACGCGAAGATCTGGAAGGAATTCGGGCGCGTGCTCAAGGAGGGCCCGGCCGAGGACTTCGCGAACCGCGAGCGCATTGCGAAGCTGCTGCGCTTCGCCTCGACGCACGCGGACAGCGAGGATCAGTCGGTGTCCCTGGCCGACTACGTCTCGCGCATGAAGGAAGGCCAGGACAAGATCTACTACATCACCGCCGACTCCTTCGCCGCGGCGCGTAACAGCCCGCATCTGGAGATCTTCCGCAAGAAGGGTGTCGAGGTGCTGCTGCTGCACGAGCGTGTCGACGAGTGGATGATGAGCGGCCTGAACGAATTCGAGGGCAAGTCGTTCCAGTCGGTGGCCAAGGGCGACCTCGATCTCGGCAAGCTGGCGGACGAGGCAGAGAAGCAGGAGCAGGAGAAGGAAGCGGGCGACTTCAAGGAGCTCACGGAGAAGATCGCCAAGCTGCTCGACCAGCGTGTGAAGGAGGTGCGCGTGACGCACCGGCTGACCGACTCGCCGGCCTGCCTGGTGAGCGATCAGTACGGGATGAGCGGCAACCTGGAGCGGTTGCTCAAGGCCGCCGGACAGAACGTGCCGGGCAGCAAGCCGATCCTCGAGATCAATCCCAAGCACCCGATCGTGCAGGGCCTGAAGTACGAAGCCGACGAGGCGCGCTTCGGCGACTGGAGCAACATCCTGTTCGACCAGGCGCTGCTGGCCGAGGGCGGTCAACTCGAGGATCCGGGCAGCTTCGTCAGGCGTCTGAACCAGATGCTGCTGCAGCTGGCCGGCGGAGGGGGCGCCGCTGTACGGTCGCGCCGCCCCGGGGTTGCGCGGGTGCGACCGCCGCTCATCATTGGATATGCGGGGTCCGTCGGGCGCGACGCCCTGCGGATCCCGCCTCGACTACGGCACGCCCCAGCCGTCGTAGGATCCGCCGAGCTCCTTGGCCATTCCCTCGAAGCGCATGCGCATCGTGCCCAGCGTGGCCGCATCCACCTGCAGGGACTTGCGGGCGAACAGGATGAAGGCGTCGCTGCCCTCGGTATGCAGCTCGCCCGTGAAGCCCTCGCCGGCCAGCGCTCCCATCACCTTGCGGGCAGCGGCCTTCTCGGGAAAGTAGAAGGCGAACTCGATGGTCTGCGGCTGCGACAGGTCCACGCCCTGTGCCCGCATCGCTTCCACCGCCGCCCGATCCTGTTCCAGGCCCGGCGTGCTCTCGGCGGCTTCCAGCGCGGCGGTGAGGCCGGCCAGCGCCAGGATGGCGATCGCGTGTTGGACTCCCGGCATGTGACATCCTCCGGTCCTGACGTACGAGCTGCATTGTAGCGCTGCGATCGCCTCACGCCCCGCGAGGCCTGTGGTAGTGTCTGCGCGGACAAGATCACGAGACACCCATGCAGCCCAATCCCACCGCGCCCGTCGGCGGCTTCGCCGCCCGTCTGTTCCGCTGGGTCGACCGCGTGTTCCTCGACCTCGGCCGGCAGATGCGCCTCTCCTACCTGCCGCCGCTGATGGTGTACATCGCCGCCGGCATCTCGGGCCTGACCGGCATCGTCGGCACGTTCTTCGTCAAGGAGTACCTCGGGCTGTCGGCCGAGTTCCTCGCCGCGCTCGGGTTCTGGGCCATGCTGCCGTGGGCGCTGAAGATGCCCATCGGTCACCTGGTGGACCTCATCTGGCGGCACAAGGCCGGGCTGGTCTATCTCGGCGCGGGGCTGATCGCGACGAGCCTGGCCATCATGATCGCGCTGCTCTCCGATCGCGCGGCCATGGAAGCGATCATGTCCGCCAACGCGTGGTACGTGCTATCGGCGCTGCTCGCCCCCATCGGCTACGTCCTGCAGGACGTGGTCGCGGACGCGATGACGGTCGAGGCGGTGCCGCGCGTCGACGAATCCGGCGCGCCGATCTCCGCCGCGGACCGGCGCATCGGCCACACCACCATGCAGACGCTCGGCCGCGTGGCCATCATCGGCGGCAGCGTGCTGGTGGCGGGCGCGAACGTCGTACTGTTCCGCGATGCGCCCTCGATGTCGCCCGAGCAGACCGCGCAGACCTACCTTCTCGTGTACCAGCTCGCGCTGTTCATCCCCCTGGTCTCCGTGCTCGGTGTGCTGCTCGCCGGCGCGCTGCGGCGGCGGCGCATCGCGGGCCTGGTGGAGCAGGGCTACACGCGTGGCGACGCCGAGAAACTGATCGACGTGCGCGGCGAAGAGCGGCCGCACGTGAACTGGCCGCTGCTCGGTGGCAGCCTGGTCTTCGTTGTGTTCACCGTCAGCCTTGGCCTGGCGGAGATCCCGTACAACCAGGAACTGATCTTCGCAGGCTCGATGGCGATCGTGCTCTTCCTGATGATGCGGCTGGTGCGCGAACTCGAGCCCGCCGCGCGCAACACGCTGGTCGGCACGGCGCTGCTGATCTTCGTGTTCCGGGCCCTGCCCGGACCGGGCCCCGGTGCGACCTGGTGGATGATCGACGATCTGGGGTTCGATCAGCAGTTCCTGTCCGTGCTGTCGCTGATCGGCAGTGCGCTGACGCTGGTCGGGCTGTTCCTGTTCCGACGCTTCATGGCCGAGCGCTCGATCGCCTACGTGGTCGGTTTCCTCACGCTCGTCGGGACTGTTCTGTCGCTGCCGCTGCTCGGCATGTACTACGGACTGCACCACTGGACCGCGGCGCATACCAACGGGGTGGTCGACGCACGGTTCATCGCGCTGGTGGACACCGCGCTCGAGTCGCCGCTCGGGCAGATCGCGATGGTGCCGATGCTCGCGTGGATCGCGAACTCGGCGCCCGACCGCCTCAAGGCCACCTACTTCGCTGTCATGGCATCGTTCACGAACCTCGCGCTGTCCCTCTCGCAACTGGGCACGAAGTACGTCAATCAGCTCTTCACCGTCACCCGCGAGGTGAAGGACCCGCAAACCGGATCGATCAGCGTGCCCGCCGACTACTCCGAACTCGGACACATCTATATCACCGTCATCGTCGTGGGATTCGTGCTGCCGTTCCTCGTCATCCTTCTCCTGCGCAATACCCGCTATCGAAGTGCGTGATTGCCCTGCGCGCTGCGCAGGAACTTCCGCGGAGGCTCCTCTTCTAATCCGCGGCATCCGAAACCGGATGCAGTGTCGAAATCTGAAGACGAGGAGACTGTCATGCGTGTAATGGGATACGTTCTCGCCTGCGGGTTGCTGGTCGGTGCCGGTGGCGCCATGGCCCAGGAATTCAACAAGCACTGCGCGTGGGGACTTGCCAACGGCAAGAAGGTCGCCACCGATTGCTCGTTCAACTTCGTGGACGACAACGGCAAGACCTATTGTTTCAGCAACAACCAGGTGATGTACGAGTACATGAGCGAGCGCGAGGCCAATCGCGCGAAGGCCGAGGCGACCTTCAAGAAAGGCTGAGGCGGGCGGGAGATGGGCTGCGGTCCATCTCCCGTCGTTCGCGTCGTCACGAGCCGATGACGCCGCCCAGTGCGCTCTCGACCACGGTCGGCGTCTCCCAGTCGTGCCGCTGCGGTGCGACGCCCCAGCGCGCGGAGACCTTCTCCACCCACTGCGGCGTGTAGAACGCGTCGGCCTCGGCGCGCGTCCGCCACAGATAGATCCCGCCCAGTTCGCCGCGGCCCTGCTCCAGCGCATAGCCGTAATACTTGCGGATCAGGCCGGGCACGCCCACGTACGTCCCCGCTGACGCGGAGATGATCTCGTCCAGTTGCGCCTTTCTTGCATCGGCCGGCAGGGTAAACTTCCACATCACCGTGTGCACAGGGAGTCCTCCGCGAGATGGTCCGTTCGAGCATACCGCATCGCGCACGCCGCATGGCATGCCTTGCAGCGATGCTGTCCGCATCCGCGGTGATGGCGTCCGCGTGGGGCGCGGACATCACTGCCCTCACGCCGGACGAGGTACAGTGGACCCAGCGGCGCACGGCGCCCGACGTCTTCTACGCGGGCATCTACAACGAGCCGGGCAAGCCGGGCGCCTATGCGTTCCGGGTCCGCGCGCAGGCGGGTCACTCGCTGCCCCCTCACACCCATCCGGACGAGCGCACCATCACCGTGCTGCGCGGGACCTACTGGGCCGGTGTGGGCGAGGTGTTCGACCGCGACAAGCTGGTGGCCTATCCGGCCGGCAGCTTCTACGTGATCCCCGCGGGACTGCCGCACTTCAGCGCCGTGCTCGACGGGGAGGTGGAGTTCCAGGAAGCAGGCGTCGGTCCGAGCCGTCACGACGTGATCGGCTCCCAGCCCCGATAGGTGACCGAAGATGAAGCAACGACCCGCTGCAGTACCCACCCGGCTGATCGAGAACGAGCGCGTGGTCGTCACGCAGTGGCGATTTCCGTCGCGGGCGGAGACGGGCTGGCACGTGCACGGCATGGACTACGTGGTCGTGCCCCAGACCGACGGGGTCCTGCTGCTCGAGACGAAGGAGGGCGACCGGCACGCCCGCCTGGCCGTGGGTGAGCCCTACTATCGCGACGCCGGCGTCGAGCACAACGTCGTCAACGACAACGATTTCGAGTTCGTCTTCATCGAGATCGAAGTGAGGTGAGCACCGTGAGCGAGAGCATCTACGATTTCCAGGCGACCACCATCGAGGGCAAGCCGCAGCCGATGGAGACGTTCCGCGGCAAGGTGCTGCTGATCGTCAACGTTGCCAGCCAGTGCGGCTTCACGCCGCAGTACGCGGGGCTGGAGGCGCTGTATCGCAAGCACCGCGACGCCGGACTGGAAGTACTGGGCTTTCCGTGCAATCAGTTCGGTTCCCAGGAGCCGGCGGGCGAGCCCGAGATCGCGCAGTTCTGCGAGACGCGCTTCGGTGTCACCTTCCCGATGTTCGGCAAGGTCGACGTCAACGGTCCTGCTGCGCATCCGCTCTACGCGTGGCTGAAGTCGGCCGAGCCAGGCATCCTCGGCACCGAATCGATCAAGTGGAACTTCACCAAGTTCCTCGTCGGCCGCGACGGCAGGGTGATCAAGCGCTATGCGCCGACCAGCACGCCGGAGTCGATCGAGGCAGACGTGGTCGCTGCGCTGTCTGCCTAGCGCAGTGCTGCGGGCACCTGCGCAGGAGCGCGCCGCCTACTTCGGCTTCCAGGAGTTGTGGAACTGCACGATGACCCACCGCTCCCCGCGCTTGTGCATGACGGCGCTGTTTCGCGACGGGCCGTTGGTGGTCATGACGCCGTCCCGGGTCCGCTCGGACTGCCACGCCGCTGTCACCAGCACGACCTCGTCGCTGATCTGTGTGGCGGTGATGTCGAATACCCTGGCCTTCACCTCGCCTCGCTGACCCGACAGGGCTCTGACGAAGTAGGCGCGCACGCCTTCCGGCTCGGTGACGAGTTCGGGCGAGATGGTCCCGATGAACAGCGCGTCGGGGGAGAACAGCGTGATCAGCTGTTCGTGATTGTCGGTCCTGAAGTACTCGAAGAATTTCTCATACGTCGCCAGCGCGTCTTCTCTCGGACCGGCCCACAGGGACGTGCTCCAGAGTGCGGCGGCGAGAAGCAGGGCGATGGTCCTCATGATCGGTGCACTCCTGTTGCCGTTGGATACGGGAGCGTAGCACCCCACGATCCGGCGATGTGCTAGGTGCGCCCGATGCGCTGGGAGACCTCCGCCGCACATCGCTTCAACGCGCGCGCCACCACCCCGTCCCAGTTGCTGTCGAACGATGCCGTCGGTCCCATCGCCAGTATTCCCAGCACGATGTGACCTTCGGCATCGAACACGGGGGCACACAACGCATCGATTCCCGGGATCGGCTGGCCTCTCGCGCGGGAGAGTCCGTGCTTGCGCGTCTCCGCCATCATCGACTCCAGCGCCTCGCGCGTGATCGGCGGACGCGAAGCGCCGCCGTGCCCGAATCGGGAGAGTTCGTCGCCGAGTAGTCCTTCCACCATCTTCGCCGGCAGGTAGGAGGCGAACAGCCGCCCGGTCGCCGTGTTCGCGAGCGACATGACCGTGCCGGTACGCAGGTTCACGTGCAGCGGCTGGACGGGTTCCTCCAGACGCACGATGGTCGGGCCGAGATTTCCCCACACGGCGAGCGCGACGCTCTGATTGGTCTCCCGTGCGAGTTCCTCGATGAACGCGGATGCCTCCTTGACCGGATCGATGCGCTGCAGCCTCGCCAAGCCCAGTTGCAGCGCGAACGGTCCCAGCTCGTACAGCCCGGTGTCGGTCTGCTTGACGAAACCCACCTTGAGAAAACTGACCATGTACGGGTGCGCTTTGCCGGGGGTCATTCCCGCGGCTTTCGCGAGGTCCTTCAGTGCGATGGGACGCACGTGCCGGGCGAGCTGCAGCAGCAGGCTGCTCCCGATCTCGATGGATTGGATGCCGCGGCGGTTCTTTTCTATGGGTGGGTCGGCCACGCTGATGAGTCGCATCGATGCAAGTGCATCATTGTAGGAGCAATTTCAATTTTCTGATATTCGATAATATCGAATACGTTGTGTTTAGTCAGATTGGCGTTACAATGCACTCCTTCACCACGTGAGGCGACGCATGGCCACCGAAGAGATCGAAGTCGATGTGCTGGTTGCGGGTACGGGCGCGTCAGGGATGTCGGCGGCGGTGACCGCCGCGCACAACGGCATGCGGGTTCTCGTCGTCGAGAAGGAGCCGCGCTTCGGCGGCACGACCGCCCGCTCCGGCGGCTGGCTCTGGATTCCCGGGACGCGGCTCGCGACCGAGCAGGGCATTCACGAGCCAGCGGGCGCCGCCAAGACCTACCTGAAGCACGAGACCACGACGCACTTCGACGAGAAGCGCGTCGACGCCTTTCTCGAGAACGGACCGAAGGCGATCGACTTCTTCACGCGCAACACCTGCGTGCAGTTCGACATGCCGGCCGTGTTCCCCGACTATCACGCGGAGGAAGCCGGGGGACAGCCGGGCGGTCGGTCGATGGTCACGCGCCCCTTCGACGGCCGTGAACTCGGCGATCGCATCAGGCACCTGGCGCCGCCGCTGCCCGAGCTCACGGTGTTCGGGATGATGCTCGGCTCCGGGCCGGAGATCCGCCACTTCATGAAGGCGTTCAAGTCGCTGACCTCCTTCGTCTACGTGACGAAGCGACTGAGCCGACACTTCCTCGACGTCCTGATGCACGGCCGCGGCATGACGCTCACCAACGGCAACGCACTCGCCGGTCGTCTCGCCAAGGCGGCCATGGACCGCAACGTCGACGTGTGGCTCTCCTCGCCCGTGCGCAAGCTCATCACCGAGCGCGACGGAGTGGCCGGCGCGCTCGTCGAACACGCAGGCAAGTCGGTCTTCGTTCGCGCCAGGCACGGCGTCGTGCTGGCGTGCGGCGGCTTCCCGCACGACATCGAGCGCCGCAAGCAGCTGTTCCCACACGCGCCGACCGGACGGGAGCACTTCTCTCCGTCTCCGCAGGCGAACACCGGCGATGGTCTGCGCCTGGCCGAATCGGTCGGCGGGCGCGTGGATCCGACCATTCCCCACGCCGCCGCCTGGGTGCCGGCATCGGTGACCACGCGCAAGGACGGTACGAAGGGCGTCATGCCGCACTTCATCGACCGCGCCAAGCCAGGCGTGATCGCGGTGACACCTAAGGGCCGACGCTTCACCAACGAGGGCAACTCGTATCACGACTTCGTGCAGGCGATGGTGAAGGCGTGCAAGGACGAGCCCGAGGTCTTCGCGTGGCTGCTGTGCGATCACAAGGCGCTGCGCAACTACGGGTTGGGGTGCGTCGCCCCTGCGCCGCTACCGATCGGACGGCACCTGCGCAGCGGCTACCTCAAGCGCGGCACCACCGTGGCGGCGCTCGCACGCCAGATCGGCGTCGAGCCTGCGGTGCTGGAGGAAACCGTCGCCACGTTCAATGCGCTCGCCCGCAGCGGACAGGATCCGGCCTTCGGCAAGGGGAGCAAGGCCTACAACCGTTACCAGGGCGATGCGCTGGTGCAACCCAATCCCTGCGTTGCACCGCTGGAGCAGGGGCCGTTCTACGCCAT
>CAYLTE010000188.1:0-8456 GCA_964386195.1 uncultured Burkholderiales bacterium
AGTCCTCCATGCCTGGACGCAGTGCCCGGAAGCCGTCGATGTAGCGCTCGACGGTATCGAGATCGCGGATGCCGCCGCCCAGCTGCACATGGATGCTGTCGCCCACCTGCGCCACGATGGCCTTGATCGCCTCCTCGTTCTTCGGCTTGCCGGCAAACGCACCGTTCAGATCGACGAGGTGGAGCCGACGGGCGCCCTGGTCGACCCAGTGCTGCGCCATGGCCGCGGGGTCCTCGGAGAACACCGTGGCCTGATCCATCACGCCCTGCTTGAGACGCACGCAGTGGCCGTCCTTGAGATCGATGGCCGGAATGATCAGCATGGGAAATGCGGGACGTGCGAGGGATCGTCGATGAAAAGCGTTTCGATCATACCCCAAAGGCCGGAGTGGTTGCATGTTCTCACGCAGCCGCCGCCTCGAACGCGTGGGGGCCGGGCGCTGCGCTGTAGCGGCCATCCCATTCGGCAAAATTCGCCAGCAGCCGCAGGCCAGCCGCCTGGCTCTTCTCGGGGTGAAACTGGACGGCGAAGAGGTTGCCGCGCGCCACTGCGCTCGCGAAAGCGTCCGGGTAACGGCTGAAGCCCGCCACCAGCAACGGATTCTCCGGGCGGGGATAGTAGCTGTGCACGTAGTAGAAGCGCGTCGCGTCGGGTATGCCTTCCCACAGCGGGTGGGACAAGGTCTGGTACACCTCGTTCCAGCCCATGTGCGGGACCTTCAGACGCGCACCGCCGGGCTCGCGCAGATCCCCGGGAAAGCGCACGACGCGGCCGCGCAACAGCCCCAGGCCGGGGATGTTGCCCTCCTCGCTCAGGTCGAACAGCATCTGCAGCCCGATACAGATCCCGAGGAAGGGCTTGGTCTGTGCCGCCTCCACCACCGCAGGCCGCAGACCGCGCGCATCCAGTTCCCGCATGCAGTCCGGCATCGCACCCTGGCCCGGGAAGACGACGCGCGCGGCTTGCCGGACGAGCTCCGGGTCACTGGTCACCGTGACCCGCGCTCCGCCGGCCACGTGTTCGATGGCCTTCGCCACCGAGCGCAGGTTGCCCATGCCGTAATCGACGACTGCAATATCCGTCATGATCGAACCACGCCTCAGAGCGTTCCCTTGGTGGACGGCATGATGCCCGCTGCACGCGGATCGAGTTCCACCGCCATGCGCAGCGCCCGGCCGAAGGCCTTGAACACGGTCTCCGCTTGGTGGTGCGCGTTCTCCCCCTTGAGATTGTCCACGTGCAGGCTCACCAGCGCATGGTTGACGAATCCCTGGAAGAACTCGTGCACCAGGTCCACGTCGAACTCACCTATGGTCCCGCGCACGAACTCGACGTCGAAGCTCAGGCCCGGACGCCCGGACAGGTCGACCACCACCCGAGAGAGCGCTTCGTCCAACGGCACATAGGCGTGCCCGTAGCGGCGCACGCCGCGCTTGTCACCCAGCGCCTTGGCAAAGGCCTGCCCCAACGTGATGCCCACATCCTCCACCGTGTGGTGGGCGTCGATGTGAAGGTCGCCCTTGGCCGTGATGTCGAGATCGAACATGCCATGGCGGGCGATCTGATCGAGCATGTGGTCGAAGAACCCCACGCCGGTGGACAACTGCGAGCGCCCGCTGCCGTCCAGGTCGATGCGCACGGTGATCTGCGTCTCGAGGGTGTTTCGGCTGACTTCTGCCTGTCGCATGGTGAGATGTTGCCTCGGGTGGAAAATGAATGGCGCGCGAAGCGGTTACCTGACCAGAGCCAGCGCGCCTTCGAGCGCGGCGAGGAATCGCGCATTCTCCTCCGGCCTGCCCACCGTGACACGCAGGCAACCCTGCAGCAGCGGATGGCCGGCCGACAGATTCTTGATCAGCACGCCTGCGCTCCTGATCGACGCGAACACCTGATCGGCTTCCACGACGCGGAACAGGATGAAGTTCGCATCGCTGGGAAAAGGCGTGACCCCGGGCAGCGCCGCCAGCGCCGACGCCAGGCGGCCGCGCTCGGCACGCAGCGTCGCGGTCTGCGCGTCGAGCGCCTCGCGCCGGCTCAGCACGTACGCTGCCACGCGCTGCGACAGCACGTTGATGTTGTAGGGCAGCCGCACCTTGTCCAGCTCGTGGATCCAGTCGCGCCCGCCCATCAGCATGCCCAGCCGCAGACCGGCCAGACCGAGCTTCGACAGCGTGCGCATCACCAGCACGTTCGGCCGCCGCGCAAGATCCGTCACGAAGCTCTCGCCGGCAAAGGCGTGATAGGCCTCGTCCATCACCACCAGACCGTGCGCGGCATCCAGTATGCGATCGATGGCGGCGCGGTCGAACAGGTTGCCGGTGGGATTGTTCGGATAGGCGATGAAGGTCAACGCCGGCCGGTGCGTTTCGTTCGCCTCGAGCATGCGCTGCGCATCCAGGCTGAAATCGGCCCGCAGCGGCACACCCACGTAGCGCATCCCCACGAAGGTGGCAATCATCCGGAACATCACGAACGAGGGCTCGACCGCCATCAGCACAGCACCCGGCCGCGCCAGGGCCATTGCCAGCACCTGAATGAGTTCGTCCGAACCGTTGCCCAGCAAGAGGTCGCAATCCGCGGGCAGACGCAGTTCCTCGAGCAGCCGGGCGCGCAGTTCGCCGCCAGCGGGATCCGGATAGCGATTGACCGGCGTCGACGCCGCGATCCGCCCGATCTCCGCCCGCATCTCCTCGGGCAGGTCGTAGGGGTTCTCCATCGCGTCGAGCTTGATCAAGCCGCTGCTGTCGGCCACATGGTAGGCGGACAGGGCGCGGATCTCGTCGCGGATGAGTCGGTCGGGCGTAACAGCCATTTGCGCGTGGTTGAAAGAAGCGATCGGGGCGCGCGCGAGCGCGGTCGGTCAGTCGTGCAGACGATACTGCGCCGACTTCGCGTGCGCAGGCAAGCCTTCGCCGGCGGCGAGCTCCATCGCCACCGCCCCCAGCTTGCGCGCGCCCGCGCGCGACACCTGGATCAGACTGGTGCGCTTCTGGAAGTCGTAGACGCCCAGGGGTGAAGAGAAGCGAGCGGTACCGGCGGTGGGCAGCACGTGGTTCGGGCCGGCGCAGTAGTCGCCCAGCGATTCCGATGCGTAGTGCCCGATGAAGATGGCGCCGGCATGGCGCAGCTTCGGCAGCAGGCTTTCCGGGTCGGCGACCGACAGTTCCAGGTGTTCGGGTGCGATGCGGTTGGCGATCTCGCACGCCTCGTTCAGGTCTCGCACGAGGATGAGCGCGCCGCGCGCCGCCAGCGACGCGGCGATGGTCTCGCGCCTGGGCATCTCGTCCAGCTGGCGCTCGATGCTCGCCAGGACGGCGTCGAGGAAGGCGCGGTCGGGTGTGAGCAGGATCGACTGCGCCATTTCATCGTGTTCGGCCTGGGCGAACAGGTCCATGGCCACCCAGTCGGGGTTCGTGCTGGCATCGCAGATCACCAGCACCTCGGAAGGCCCGGCGAGCATGTCGATCCCGACCATGCCGAACACGCGGCGCTTGGCCGCGGCAACGTAGGCATTTCCCGGTCCGACGATCTTGTCCACCTTCGGAATCGACTTCGTTCCGTACGCGAGCGCGGCCACCGCCTGGGCACCGCCGACGGTGAACACGCGATCGACCCCGCACACCGCCGCGGCGGCCAGCACCAGTTCGTTGCGCTCGCCTCCGGGAGTGGGCGTCACCATGACGATCTCTCCCACGCCGGCAACCTTGGCGGGCAGCGCATTCATCAACACCGAGGAGGGGTAGGAGGCCTTGCCGCCCGGCACGTAGATGCCGGCCCGATCCAGTGGCGTGACCTTCTGACCGAGCCGGTTGCCGTCCGCGTCGGTGTAGCTCCACGACTGCGCCACCTGGCGCTCGTGGTACGCACGGATGCGGCTGGCCGCGTGCACGAGCGCCTCGCGGCGCGCATCGCTCAGCCCCGCGAAAGCCTGATCCAGCGCGCTCTTCGGCAGCTCGAGAGCACTCATGTCGGGTGCATCGAGGCGGTCGAAGCGGCGCGTGTACTCGAGCACTGCCTCGTCGCCGCGCGTGCGCACGGCGTCGAGAATGGACGCCACGGCCGCATCGATGGAAGCATCCTGGGTGTTCTCGAAGGCGAGCAGGCTTGCAAGCCGGGCGTCGAAATCCGCATCGCGCGTGGACAACACGCTAATCCGTGGCATTCGCGTCCTCTTCCTGCACGGCGCCGGCGAACGCGTCGATCAGCGGCTGGATCGCAGCGCCCTTGAGCTTGAGCGCGGCCTGGTTGACGATCAGGCGGGCGCTCACCTGCATGATCTCCTCCACCGCGACCAGATCGTTGGCGCGCAGCGTACTTCCCGTGCTGACCAGATCGACGATGGCATCGGCCAGACCGACCAGCGGCGCCAGTTCCATCGACCCGTACAGCTTGATCAGGTCCACGTGGACGCCCTTGGCGGCGAAATGCTCGCGCGCGGTCTTCAGGTACTTGGTCGCCACGCGCACCCGTGCGCCCTGGCGCACCGCGCTGGCGTAGTCGAACCGGGCCGGGACCGCGACCATCATCTTGCAGCGGGCGATGCCCAGGTCGAGCGGCTGGTAGACCCCCTCGGCGCCCTGTTCATGCAGGACATCCTTGCCCGCAACGCCGAGGTCGGCCGCCCCGTAGCGCACGTAGGTCGGCACATCCGAGGCGCGCACGATGATGATGCTGACGTCGGGACGATTGGTGCCGATGATCAGCTTGCGCGAGGAATCCGGATCCTCGAGCGGGACGATGCCCGCCGCCTGCAGCAGCGGCAAGGTCTCGGAGAAGATCCGGCCCTTGGACAGGGCGATGGTGGTGCGATTCACGGCGGGAGCGCTCTAAACAGGGGATTCTACCGCAGTGCGTCAACCGTCCCGGCATGTCGCCAGTCGAGGCCATCCGGCGCCCGCCCAGCAGCGGTATCGCGCCTTCGGAGCGCCGTCGAAATCCGCCGCAGCTAGCGGATCCGCTTGATGCGAGCCCCCAGGTGCGACAACTTCTCCTCGATGCGCTCGTAGCCGCGGTCGAGGTGGTAGATACGGTCGATCACGGTATCCCCATCGGCAACCAGCCCCGCTATGACCAGGCATGCGGAGGCACGCAGGTCGGTTGCCATCACCGTTGCACCGGACAGCCCCTGCACGCCGCGCACGACGGCAGTGTTGCCTTCGACGTCGATCTCCGCGCCCAGGCGCCGCAGTTCCTGCACGTGCATGAAGCGGTTCTCGAATACCGTTTCGGTGATCATTGCGGTGCCGTCGGCCACGGTGTTGAGCGCCATGAACTGCGCCTGCATGTCGGTGGGGAAGGCGGGGAAAGGCGACGTGCGCACGCTGACGGCGCGCGGGCGTGTCTCCTGCTCGAGGGCGATCCAGTCCTCGCCGACCTCGATCCGCGCCCCGGCCTCCTGCAGCTTGCCGAGCACCGCATCCAGGCTGTCGACGCGCACCTTGCGCAGTGTGACCCGGCCACGGCTCGCCGCGGCAGCGGCGAGAAAGGTTCCGGCCTCGATGCGATCGGGCATGACCGAATACTCGGCGCCGTGCAGCGCGGACACCCCGTGCACCGTGATCACGTCGGTGCCGTGCCCCGACACCTGTGCCCCCATGGCGATCAGACACTCGGCCAGATCGACCACTTCCGGCTCGCGCGCGGCGTTCTCGATGATCGTCGTGCCCTCGGCGAGCGCCGCCGCCATCATGATGTTCTCGGTGCCCGTCACGGTCACCATGTCCATGACGATGCGCGCGCCCTGAAGACGCTCGGCACGGGCGTGCACGTAGCCGTGTTCGATGTCGATGCGCGCGCCCATCGCCTGCAGACCCTTGATGTGCTGATCGACGGGCCGCGAACCGATCGCACAGCCGCCCGGCAACGACACGCGCGCCTCGCCGAAGCGCGCCACCAGTGGGCCGAGCACCAGGATCGAGGCACGCATCGTCTTCACCAGATCGTAGGGCGCAACGCGGTTGTCCAGCTGCTCCGCGCACAAGGCAACCGCGCCCTGCTCGTCCAGCGCCACGTCGATTCCCATCTGCCCCAGCAGGGTGAGCGTGGTGGTAACGTCGCGCAGATGCGGGACATTGGACACGCGCAGCGTCTTTCCGGTCAGGATCGCCGCGCACAGGATGGGCAGCGCCGCGTTCTTCGCACCCGAGACGCGCACTTCACCGTTCAGGGGGACACCGCCCTGGATCAGCAGCTTATCCATTCACTCCGCTCGCGCTGCCCGGATGCCCGGGACGAGGCGCAATGGGTGCGCTGGGTCCCGGCGCACGCCGGCACGACGGGAGGCGCGGTCCTCACTTGCGCGCGCTCGCCCAGTCCTCGGGCGTGAGGGTCTGCATGGACAGCGCGTGTATCTCCTCGCGCATGCGCTCGCCCAGCGCCTTGTACACCAACTGGTGCTGCTGCACGCGGTTCTTCCCCTGAAACGCGGCACTCACGATGATGGCCTCGAAGTGGTGGCCATCCCCTTGCACCTCGACGTGCTCGCAGTCCAGACCCTGTTCGATGTAGCGTTTGACGTCATCCGGTAGAACCACGGTCCGCTCCTCGGTGGATACCTTCGAAACGGGCATTGTAGTCGAGGCCACGGCCGGGTCAGTGGCGCAGCTTCCACCCCGAACGCAGCAGCGTGAGAGTGATGGCCGCCACCGCCACGAAGAAAAAGCCCACGACTGCCAGACTCGTCGCGGGGGGAACGTCGGCGACGCCAAAGAAGCCGTAGCGGAAGCCGTCAACCATGTAGAAAAAGGGATTGAGATGCGACACCGCCAGCCAGAAATCGGGCAGCGAGTGGACCGAGTAGAACACGCCCGCCAGGAAGGTGAGCGGCATGATCAGGAAGTTCTGGAACGCTGCCATCTGGTCGAATTTCTCCGCCCAGATCGCGGCAATCAGCCCCAGCGAGCCGAGGATCGCCCCGCCCAGCACGGCGAACGCGAGGATCCACAGCGGATAGGCGAAGGTGAGATCCGCAACCGCCAGCGTCGCCAGCAGCACACCCATGCCCACCGCCACGCCACGCACTACCGAGGCCAGCGTGTAAGCCGAGAACATCTGCAGCGGCGAGAGGGGCGTGAGCAGCACGAACACGATGTTGCCGGTGACCTTCGACTGGATCAGGCTGGAGGCACTGTTGGCGAACGCGTTCTGCAGCAGCGACATCATCACCAGGCCAGGCACCAGGAAGGACTTGTAGCTCACGCCCGGGAACACCTCCACGCGGTTCTCCAGCACATGCGAGAAGATCAGCATGTACAGCAGTGCGGTGAGGATCGGCGCTGCGATGGTCTGGAAGCTCACCTTCCAGAACCGCAGCAGCTCCTTGTAGAGCAGGGTGAGGAAACCGTCCATCAGCTCTTCTGCATCAGTTGCACGAACACGTCCTCGAGGTCGGCCTGCATCACCTCGAGTTCCTGTACGGTGACGCCTTCCTCGCGCAGCATGGCAAGCATCGGTTCCACTGACGGATAGTCCGGCAGCTGCAGGACCTCGCTCTCGGCCTCGCGCCCGACGTGCCAGGCGCGCAGCGTCTCGGGCAGGCGGTCGGGGTCCAGGCGCATGCGCACGCGCACGCCCGAGACGTGCTTGAGCAGGTTGCGCGTGGTGTCGAGCGCGATGATCTGGCCCTGCTTGAGCATGGCGATGCGGCCGCACAGCGCCTCGGCTTCCTCGAGATAGTGCGTGGTCAGCACGATAGTGTGGCCGGCTTCGTTCAGTTCGCGGATGAATCGCCACAGACCCTGGCGAAGCTCCACGTCAACACCTGCGGTCGGCTCGTCCAGGATGATCACCGGCGGGCGGTGCACCAGCGCCTGCCCGACCAGCACGCGGCGCTTCATCCCGCCCGAGAGCGAGCGCATGTTGCTGTTGGCCTTGCCGGTCAGGTCGAGGCGCTCGAGGATCTGGTCGATCCAGGCGTCGTTGCGACGCAGGCCGAAGTAGCCCGACTGGATGCGCAGCGTTTCGCGCACGGTGAAGAAGGGGTCGAACACCAGTTCCTGCGGCACCACGCCCAGGGCACGCCGGGCGCGCTGGTAGTCGCGCACCACATCGTGACCCATCACCTCGAGCGTGCCGGCGTCGGGGCGGCCGAGCCCGGCAAGCAGGCTGATGAGCGTGGTCTTGCCGGCGCCGTTCGGCCCGAGCAGCCCGAAGAACTCGCCCTGGCCGATGCTCAGGCTTACGCCCGACAGGGCGCGAACGCTGCGATAGCGTTTGCTGACCTCCCGGATCTCGATGGCGCTCGCCATTGTTGTTGTGTGGAACGCTACCGGCTGGGCTGGAGTGCGCGATTCAGACGCGAGCTTGGATGCTGCCCTGAAGGGTGGGAAACAGATCGTCGATGCCGTACAACACCGCCAGGCTCTGCAGGCCCGCCGGCAGGTTCGTGAATGCGATGCGCCGGCCCTGTCCGGCCCCGTCCCGCAGCCACTGCAGCAGCAGGCTCAACGCCGACGAGT
>CAYLTE010000189.1:0-8422 GCA_964386195.1 uncultured Burkholderiales bacterium
GATGTCCTGGAAGTCGATCTTCGGGTACTGGACGTTGGGCCACATCGGCTCGGTCATCGTCAGCCAGTGACGGAAGGCCTTGAGACGGAACTCGAGCAGCCAGTCCGGCTCGTTCTTCTTGTGCGAGATGAACCGGATGATGTCCTCGTTCAGTCCCTTCGGCGCGACATCGGCATCGATGTCGGTGACGAAGCCATGCCGGTAGGGCTGATTGACCAGATTCTGAAGGACGGAACTCATCTTGATTCGTGACTCGTGAGTGGTTGACGGGTCAGACGCTGAAACTCTCGCCGCACCCGCACTGGTTCTTCACGTTCGGATTGTCGAACTTGAAGGTCTCCTTCAGACCCTCACGCACGAAGTCCAGCGTCGAACCATCCAGATACGGCAACGCCTCGCGATCGACCACCAGCTTCGCCTCGTGCGCCTCGAACAACGCGTCCGAGGCAGCGACCTCGTCTGCGTAGTCGAACGTGTAGGCGTAACCCGAGCAGCCGACCTTGCGGATCCCCACGCGCAGCCCC
Organism: uncultured Burkholderiales bacterium; assembly: GCA_964386195.1. Taxonomy (GTDB): domain Bacteria; phylum Pseudomonadota; class Gammaproteobacteria; order Burkholderiales; family SHXO01; genus SHXO01. Next base: position 525 of record CAYLTE010000189.1, read on the forward strand.
AGACCCTTGCCGCGCTTGCTCAACGAGCGTCGGATCTGGTTCGCGGCACGCTCTGTCAATAGGACGGACACCTGCCTACCTCACTCGTTGCGTTTCACATCGCCAGCGGCGAGGCGGGCTCGCGCCGCTGCCGCTGATCCTTCAGTTCCATGACCTGCGTCTCCTCCCCGGCAGCGCGCTGCTTTGCCACCAGCTGAGCGAGACTCACACCGCGCAGATAATCGAAGATGTGGTCGTTCAGGCTCATCCACAGGTCGTGGGTGATGCACTTGCGATCCTCGCGGCAATTCTCCTTCCCGGCGCATTGGGTGGCGTCGATCGGCTCGTCCACCGCGATGATGATGTCGGCCACGGAGACCGTATCCAGCGCCTTCGCCGGTCGATAGCCTCCGCCGGGACCGCGCACGCTCTGCACCAGACCGTTGCGACGGAGCTTCCCGAACAGTTGCTCGAGATAGGAGAGCGAGATTCTCTGCCGCTCGGAAATCTCGGCCAGCGTCACCGGCTCTGGACCGGCGTTGAGGGCGAGGTCGATCATGGCAGTGACCGCAAAACGTCCTTTCGTGGTGAGTCTCATTGGCGATTCCCGCAGTTGAAAGACTGGTTGTCCGGGCGCCCGAAATGGAAGGGCGCCCCCCCACGCATATCCGACAATGTTAGTCGACTATACGAATCCCGACACTTTTAGTCAACAATGCGGTTCAGATAGTTCGCGTCGAAATCGTCCTTTTGGGGGTCCTGAGAGCCGGCGGCGATGCCGGCCTCCTCCAGCCGGGCGAGGATCGCCTCGATGCGGCCGTCGATGTTCACCACGTGATCGAGCAGCGCGTGGATCGCCTTCACGGTGGGATCGTTCATGTCGGAACTGATGCCGTAGGCCGAGAAACCCAGGCGCTCGGCGGCGCGCTGTCGCTCCTCCTCCCGGCCCGGCTCGATGACCCGGGCGGGGATGCCGATGGCGGTCGCGCCAGCCGGCACGTCGCGCACCACCACGGCGTTCGAACCCACTTTCGCGCCCGCGCCGATCTGGATCGGGCCGAGGATCTTGGCGCCCGCCCCGACCACGACCGCGTCCGCGAGGGTCGGGTGACGTTTCCCCTTGTTCCAGGTGGTGCCCCCGAGCGTGACCCCGTGATAGAGGGTGACGTCGTTGCCGATCTCGGCGGTCTCGCCGATCACCACACCCATGCCGTGGTCGATGAAGAAGCGCCGCCCGATGCGAGCGCCGGGGTGGATTTCGATGCCGGTGAGGAATCGCCCCAGGTGCGAGACGAAGCGCGCCAGCCACTTCAGTCGCCATTCCCAGAGACCGTGCGAGGCCCGATGGAAAAGCCGCGCGTGAAACCCCGGGTAGCAGGTGATGACCTCCCAGGTCGTCCGGGCCGCCGGATCGCGGTCGAACACGCACCGGATGTCTTCCCTGATGCCCTCAAACATGTCGTGGACCGTCTGCTGCGTGAACGCCGTTCGCGCCCCGCGTGGATAAACCCGACAGTTTAGTCAACTTTCCTGCCCTTGCGCACCGCGTCCTGGGCAGCCGCCAGGATCCCCCGCAGGATGTTCAGTTCCTCGCGCTCCACGCGTGCCCGCGCGAACAGGCGGCGCATGCGCTGCATCAGACGCTTGGGCGCCGCAGGGTTCATGAACCCGACCTCGAGCAGCGTCTGCTCGAGGTGGTCGTAGAAGCGTTCGAGGTCCTCGTGGGAGGCGGGCGCGAACCGCTGCTGCACGCTCGCCGGGTCGAGCGCCGCCAGGCGCAATTCGTAGGCGAACAGCTGAACGGCGGAAGCGAGGTTGAGAGAGGCGTACTCAGGGTTCGCCGGAACGGTGGCGATGACGCTGCAGCGGTTCACTTCCTCCACCGTCAGACCGTACTTTTCGGCACCCATGACCAGCGCCACCGGCCCGTGGCGCGCCTCCTCGATCATCCGAGCGGCCGCCTCCCGCGGTGTGAGCACCGGATGCGAGAGGTCCCGATTGCGGGCGGTGCTGGCAGTGGCGAAGACCGTCCCTTGCAGGGCCTCGTCCAGGTCGGCGCATACGCGAGCCTGCTCCAGGACATCGGTTGCCCGCGATGCCATCGCCTCCGCCTCGGGGTGCGGAAAGAACTTTGGATTGACGAGGAGGAGCCGCTCGAGCCCCATCGTCTTCATCGCACGCGCGCAGGCACCGATGTTCCCCGGGTGGCTGGTCTGGCATAGCACCACGCGGATGTTGGACAGCAGTGACGCCGCGGCGGGATCGGGGTTAGGGAGAGGCACTGAAACAAATTAGAATGCGCGCTTCGTTCTTTGCCGCAATCCGACCTCTTCACCGACAACCGACGCACAGATGGCGATCAACCACCCAATCATCAACATCGCGGTGAAGGCCGCGCGGCGTGCCGGCCGCATCATCAACCAGGCGGCGGACAACCTCGACGCCCTGACGATCAAGCACAAGAGCCTCAACGACCTGGTATCGGAGGTGGATCGCGCCTCGGAGAACGCGATCATCGACACCATCCGTGGAGCGTACCCGGACCACGCGATTCTAGCAGAGGAGAGCGGCGCCTCCGGCAATTCCGATCATATCTGGATCATCGATCCGCTCGACGGCACCACCAACTACCTGCACGGTTTCCCGGTGTACGCGGTATCGATCGGGGTCGCGGTCAAGGGCGTGCTCACGCACGGCGTGATCTACGATCCCACGCGCAACGATCTCTACACCGCCTCGCGCGGCCGAGGTGCCTTCCTCAACGAGCGGCGCATGCGCGTGTCGAAGCGGACCAAGCTGATCGACGGACTGATCGCCACCGGGTTTCCCTTCCGCGAGTTCGCGCATGCCGATGCGTACATGGCAATGATGAAGGACCTGATGCGCAAGACCGCGGGCATCCGCCGACCGGGGGCGGCTGCGCTCGACCTCGCGGCGGTGGCTGCCGGGCGCATGGACGCATTCTGGGAGATCGGTCTCGCCCCTTGGGACATGGCGGCCGGCGCGCTGATGATCCTGGAGGCCGGTGGGCTTGTCGGCGATCTCGAGGGCAACGAGACCTACATGCAGCGTGGCCAGATCGTCGCCGGCAACCCGAAGATCTTCGCGCAGATGGTGCAGACGCTAGAACCCCACCTCACGGCTGCACTGCGGGCTCAGCCCCAGTAGCGGCGGTCGTTCCGGCTGCGGCCGAAGCCAGCGCAGCGTCGAAGCCGCCCGCGGTCGCAAACCGGCGCGCAGGCGACTTCGCCAGCGCGCGCGCCAGGACTGCATCGAGCGCGGGCGCAACCTGCGCGTTCAGCGACGATGGCGGCAACGGCTCCTCCTGCACGATCGCGAGCATGATCTCCCCGCTGTTGCGACCCTCGAACGGCAGGCGTCCGGTGAGCAGTTCGTAGAGCATCACACCCACCGAGAAGAGATCCGCGCGCGCATCCACAGCGGCGGCCAGGAAGCATTCCGGCGCCATGTACGCCGGCGTGCCGAGCATCTCGCCGCGCTGTGTCAGGAGCGAATCGGGGACGTGGGCGAGGCCGAGGTCGCAGATCACCGGGCCTCTCCGCGCATCGAACACGACGTTGTGCGGCTTGAGGTCGCGGTGTACGACGCCTTGGGCGTGCAAATGGACGAGCGCCTGCAGCACGCGCCGGCACTGCTGAAGCACGTCGACGATCCGCTTACCGGCTAGTGCCGTCGCGAGGTCCGGGCCGGACAGAAGTTCCAGCGCCAGCCAGGCGTGCGCCTCCCCTTCGCCATTGTCGAGATGTCGGACCACACCTGGATGGCGCAGCGCCTCCAGGACAGCCGCCTCGCGGTGCAAGCGGCTGCGCATCTCGGCTGCCGCCCCGCTCGTGGCGCTGCGCAGATCGAGGAACTTCAGTGCCGCGCGAAGGCCGTCCTCGCGACGCCCCTCATACAGCATGCAGCCCTCGCGACCGCTGAGGGGACGGACGACGCGAAAGGGGCCGATGCGGGTCGGGGCGGACATGTCGGGAACCATGGCAGGCGATGCGGCGGGCCCGACTGCAGCATGTTCCACGCCACCCCATGCACCGATGCCTTCAGGCATCCGGACATCGGGTCGATGCAGCCTGGTTCAGAGAGGCGATGGCCTGAGCCGGAAGGCAGCAGTGCCCGACAGCAGCGCCAGAAGCAGCAATCCGAGGGAGGCCGGTTCGGGAACCGTTCCGACCTGCGGGTCATCGTCGCCCCCGACAAGGGAGTTGTTCACAAGACCCCACGACGGCGAATCGGCGCTCACGCCTTCGGGCAGGAGGAATACGCTCGGCAGGTCGAACTCCACATCGAAGTCGAGCACCATGCGGTTGCCGAACAGACTCGACGCGCGTAACTCGAGCAACGCCACGACCGTGAACGGCGTATCGACCGGAACGGTTGCGGCGAGGTACACGGGGACATCTGTCACGTCACCATCGCTGCTCTTGAAGTTGGTACCGCCTTGTTGCAGGAGCACGCCCAGGCCGGTGACGCCGAGCCCGAGGATCGCGGTCGCGTTACCGACTCCCGTGAAGCTGCCGGTGACCGATGCGCCGAATGAAATCTCCGCATGCGTCGCGGCTGGATCCGTCGAGGAGACGACGACATCGCGCACCTCGATGCCGGTGTAGAAGTTGTCGAGCGTAGTGGCCTGAACGCCAAGTGTGGATTCGAGGCCGAGCGGCCCGGCGTCCGACCGCTGGATGATCTGGGTGAACTGCGCGGAGTTCCAGCCCTGGTCGGCTTCGTAGGTCTGCGGCGTGGCGCCGGTGTTGAGCCCCGCCCGGTAGATCACGGTGGCATGCGACTCACCCACCATCAGGGACACCAACATCGTCGCGGCGGCGGCAACCGTACACCCCAGACGGAGGCGTGCAGACAGATCCTGCATGGTAGATCTCCTGGTTTCCGTTGTTATGACAGCGGAGCACCTGTTGCAAAATTCAAACCCGCAGATTCAGTTGCTTTCATTTCAACGCCTTGCGCTTTGCTAGCGGATGCCCGTGCCATGAACACGTCAAACGCGCCGATACCCCACATGGGCTAAATGCCCTGGATGCTTCAATGCCTGAGGCTGTCAGCGTCAAGCGCCGTGCGTGATGCTTGATGCTTGACGCTTGGTGATCGCGTCGCATTGCGCTATAAGTCTCGAGGTTGACAGGCAGCTTACCGGCGTGCGTCCGCGCACGGCCGGCATGGCACGACCAGCCAATGAGAGAACCGGAAAAACTGCTCGAGATCGTCGCCCGGATCTATGCCGTCCCGGGCAACGCAGGCGGATGGACTGACGTGCTGAGCAAGATGGGCGAGCGCGTGGATGCCCGCGCCGGCGGCTATCTGATGATCGATCCTCTCGACCATCACACGTGCGTCGCAGGCCAGTGGGGTTTCACCGATGCACACCGCGCTGCCTATGAAGGACTGCAGGGTTCGAGCAAGGACGTCCGCTTCAAGTACATGCACCGCCTTGCTCCCGGGCAAGTGAGTTTGACTTCGAACACGTCCCAGACCGGGACGAATACGACAACAACGCGTGGATCCAGCACGAGCAGTCGACCCTGGGGATCTACTGGTACATGGTGGCGCGCGTCAGCACGCATGGGCTGTGGCACGACATCGTCACCATCAACCGAGTACGCCAGCGCGGTCCGTTCGACGAGGACGATCGCGCGGATCTCCAGGCCCTGCTGCCACAATTCGCACGCGCTGCGGAATTGCATCGGACCGTATCGCGGCTGGAGGATCGGTACGGCGCGGTGCTCTCGGTTCTCGACAAGCTCCTCGTCGGCGTGGTGCTGCTCGACCGCCGCCAGCGCATCGTCGTCGCCAATCGCTGCGCACGGGAGGCATGCGAGCGCAGCGGCGCCCTGCGCATCGGCCCCGAAGGCAGTCTGCGCGCCCATCGGCCGGAGAAGGATCTCGAGTTGCAGCGATTGCTGATCCAGACCTCGCAGACTGCGCAGGCCGGCGGCTGGGACGACGGCGGCACACTCATTTTGTCCCATCGCTCTGCACCCGGCGGGCTGCTTGCCGAGGTCATACCGTTGCGCGACGACGGCTTCTGCGACGGCGACAACGTGAATGGATCGGCAGTGTTCATCGTCGACCCGCATCAGACCCGCGTGGCGTCCACCGAGTGGCTGGCGAGACTGTTCCGGCTCACCGACGCCGAACACCAGGTCGCGGCGCAGCTCATCAACGGCGCCGATACGCGTCGCATTGCCGAGCAGTACGGCAAATCCCCTCACACCGTGAGGACACAGCTCAAGTCCATCTTTGCCAAGACCGGGGCCCGGTCGCAGCTCGAGCTCGTTCGCCTGGCTCTCAAAGCCGACCCGCCTATAGAGGACCCGGGCGGCCGCTAAGAGTCCGGCTCTTCTCGTAGACTTCAGGGTTCGCCGGCGAGCCCAGCGCCAGCGCGCCTAATCCGCTCGAGATCGAACGACAAGAGGTGACCGCAATCAAGCCCGCAGAGCACACGCCCATGATGCAGCAGTACCTGCGCATCAAGGCGCAGCATCCCGACATGCTGTTGTTCTACCGCATGGGGGACTTCTACGAACTGTTCTACGAGGACGCCGAGCGCGCCGCCGGCCTGCTCGACATCACGCTCACCACCCGCGGCGCCTCGGCCGGCGTGCCGATCCGCATGGCGGGCGTGCCCTTCCACGCGGTCGACCAGTACCTGCTCAAGCTGGTGAAGCTCGGCGAGTCGGTGGCGATCTGCGAGCAGGTCGGCGACCCGGCTCAGTCCAAGGGACCGGTCGAGCGCAAGGTCACGCGCGTGGTTACGCCGGGAACCCTCACCGACGCCGCGCTGCTCGACGACAAGCGCGAGAACCTGCTGCTCGCCCTGATGCCCGGGGCGGAGCACGTCGGGCTGGCGTGGATCAGCCTCGCCTCGGGCGAATTCCGCGTGCTCGAGACCTCGAGCGCGCAACTGCCGTCGCACCTGACCCGCCTTCAGCCCGCGGAGGTGCTGATGCCAGAGGATGCCGGCGAACCAGCCACCGGCATCGAGGTGCCGGTAAAACGCCTGCCTGCATGGCGCTTCGAGACGGATGCAGCGCATCGATCGCTGTGCACGCACTTCGGCACGCAGGATCTCGCCGGCTTCGGCGCCAAGCACCTGCGCACCGCCATTGGAGCGGCTGGCGCACTGCTCGAATACTGCCGCGCCACCCAGGGTGCATCGCCCGCGCACGTGCTCGCTCTGCGTGTCGAGGACGATTCGCAGTACCTGCGCATCGACGCAGCCACCCGGCGCAACCTGGAGATCACCGAGACGCTGCGCGGCGAGACCTCCCCGACGCTGCTCTCGCTGCTCGACACCTGCCGTACCGGAATGGGCAGCCGGCGCCTGCGGCACACGCTGCAGAATCCGGTGCGCGACACGCGCATCGCCGCGCAGCGCTTCGATGCCGTGGAGGCCCTCGGCGAGGCCGACCCCACGCCGGCATACGAAGGCGTGCGCGAACTGCTCGGGCAGTGCGCGGACGCCGAGCGCATCACGGCGCGGATCGCACTGCGCAGTGCGCGCCCGCGCGACCTCGCCGGCCTGCGCGACAGCCTTGCCCTGCTCCCCGCGTTGCGCGAGCGGCTCGCCGGCCTGCCGGGAGAGCGTCTGCGCGCGTTGGCGCAGGATCTCGCCCCGCGCGATGCCTTGCAGGATCTGCTCGCGCGCGCGATCAGACCGGAGCCCAGCGCTGCCATCCGCGACGGCAACGTGATCGCCGACCGCTACGACAGCGAGCTCGACGAGCTACGGGCGATCCAGAACGACTGCGGCGCATTCCTGCTCGACCTCGAGGCACGGGAACGCACCCGCACCGGGATCGCCACGCTGCGCGTCGAGTACAACCGGGTGCACGGCTTCTACATCGAGGTCACGCACGCCAACAGCGCCCGCGTGCCCGACGACT
>CAYLTE010000190.1:0-8404 GCA_964386195.1 uncultured Burkholderiales bacterium
AACCCGCGGTGCGGATGATCGGGGAAGCCGCCGATGTAGTCGTCGGGATCGTCGGTGCCGAACGCGTCGAGCATCAGGAAGGGATCGAGGCGGCGTTGCAGCGGCTGGGTCAGCACGCGCGTGAGCTTCACGCCGGCACCGTCCGAGGTCGACCGGCCGGTGACGAGTTGCTCCACACTTCGCGAACGGCGTACGGTGGCGTTCATCGTTTCAAGGCTCGTTCAGGCCGCAGCCCTCGTCGCCGTAGGCGCAGAACAGGCAGTGGGCGTCGTCGGGGACTTCGAGAAGTTCGCCACAGTGATCGCACTCCTGCGCCACCAGGCGATACAGCGCCGGCACCGCGTGCTCGGCGCGGTGCGAGCACGACGGGCAAGTGATCCAGAGCAGTCGGTTGTTGTCGTGGGCCATGCAAGCTCGCACACATTTTTCACGGAATCTACCGCATCTTGCGTAGTGATGGTTGAGTTTGCACGGTGGATCGGCGCCAGCGTGGATAGGTTTTACAATCTCGTCACTGATCGAAAGGTGGCGCATCGTGCGTCGCCCGAAGCACGGCTAATGAGGATGCGATGACGGCAGTGCCCACTCTCAACGTGATCGGCTGCGGTCGCGTCGGAAGAACGCTGGCGCGTCTGTTCCATGTCGCGGGGGCTGCGCGCATACATGACCTCTTAGCGCGCGAGGCGCATGATGCCGAGTCGGCCGCGCGCTTCGTCGGCGCGGGCCGCGCGGTGACGACGGTGGCAACGATGCGCCCGGCGGACATCTGGATGCTGTCGGTACCGGACACGCGCATTGCGCAGGCTGCGACCGATCTGGCTGCATCGCCCGCGTCGGCGCAAGCGCCCGCCGTCGCGTTTCACTGCAGCGGCTTCCACCCGGCCGCGATCCTGCAGCCCTTGAGCGAGCAGGGATGGCGATGTGCCAGCGTGCACCCCGTGCTGAGCTTCGCGTCTCCCGACACCGCCATCGCGCGATTCCGGGGGACACCTTGCGGGATCGAAGGCGACGCCGGTGCAGTGTCGATCCTGCAATCGATCTTCGCGGCCATCGGTGGCGTGTGCTTTCCCGTCGAGAGCGAGCGCAAGGCGCTCTACCACGCCGCTGCCGTGTTCTCGAACAACTTCACCGTGGTGCTGCAGGCCATCGCGCGCGAGGCGTGGCGTGCCTCGGGTGTGCCGGATGAAGTCGCCGAACGCATCCACGCCACGTTGCTTCGCACGACGGTGGACAACGTGATTGCGCTCGGTGCGGAAGCGATCACCGGTCCCGCGGCCCGGGGAGACCAATCCGTCGTCGACGCGCAGGCGAATGCCGTCACCCGGTGGCATCCGGAGGCCGGTGTCCTGTACCGCCAATTGAGCGAGCTTGCGCGCAGGCTGGCCGTGCAGCGAAGCACCGTCCCCGGGGAGCCCCGGTGAGAAAGCCCCCCGTGAGAACATCCCGGTGAGTTGCGATCATCGTTCGACGATGCTGCGGAATCCGCCCCAGAACATGCGCTGCGCGTCGAACGGCATCGACTTCTGATCCATCATCTCCTTCATCCGCGGATCTTCCATGACCGCCTTGTTGATGCGGTCGCGTTCTTCCCGCGAGGCATAAACGATCCAGGAGAACACCACCGTCTCGTCCTCCTTCAACAGCACCGCCTGCGGGAACGAGGTGACCTTGCCGGCGTCGACGTCGTCGGCCACGCACTCCCAGTATTCGAGGGCACCGTGATCCTTCCAGATTTCGCCGGCCTTGTCGGCGATGCGCCGGTACGCCTCGAGGTTTGCGGTGGGAACGGGCAGGACGAATCCGTCTACGTAGTGCGGCATCTGAGTCTCCAAGGTTGCGGTGATGTTCAGACAGAGCAAGCGGCGGGCGCCGGTCTCCTGGACATTAGTCGAACAGCGCGGTGCCGGATCGACAGTGTTCTATGGTGTCATTTCGAGCGCAGCGAGAAATCTTCGCCGTGGACGCCGCAAAGCGGGGATTCCTCGCTCTTGACTCGGGACGACACCGGTGGAAGAGGTCACGCCATGCGAGTGGTCCCGTCTTGTCGGGCACGAGCGTCCGCATTTAAACTCGGCAAGCCGCTGCGCGCCATTCCGTGCGCGACACCGATTGCAAGAATTGCACTGAAGAGATTGCCGCTGCAGCACGCAGATGGCGGAGCGGGCGTGCGCGAACGCGCAGTCATCCAGGGAGCGAAGAATGCGCGTGGGACGCTCGTTGGACGGGCAGGCAGGAAAGGCCACTGAGGAGGCGGACCGCCCGCGCCCGTCGATCGCTGCGCTGCTGCTGTTCTACGCCGCCTACGTACTGACCGGCGGACTCGGACAGGGCGTTGCCCTCGTCCCCGGCATCTCCATCACCTTCTGGCCTCCTGCCGGCATCTTTCTCGCGGCGCTGCTGGTCAACCCGCCCTCGCGCTGGCCCTGGTACATCGCCGCCGGCTGTGCCGCCGAGCTCACCTGCAATGCCCTCTGGTTCGACAACGCGATCCCCTTCGCCCTGATCTACTTTGCGGCCAACGCGCTCGAATCGTTGACGGCCGCGTGGCTGCTCAGTCGCTTCGCAGGCCATCCGTTCCGGCTCGAGACGCTCCGCGATGTCGCGATGTTCGCGGTTCTCGGTGCGTGCGCGGCGCCGGTCGTCGCAGCAACCGTGATCGCTGCGACCGATGCGCTGCTCGGCAAGCACGCGTTCCTCGAGGCGTGGCCTCTGGTGTGGCTCGGCGACGGAACCGGTCTGCTCGTGTCCACGCCGCTCGCACTCGCTGTCGTGCACGCGTGGCGCGAACGGCAGGCGATTCCATCCGCGCGGCTGCTCGAGGCGCTCGCTCTGGGCACGGCGCTGCTCGTCGTCGGCTCGCTCGCCTTTGTCGGCGTTCTGCCCACGCCGTACATGACCATGCCCCTGTTGATCTGGGCGGGAGTGCGTTTTCAGGTGAATGGCGCCGCGGTTGCGCTCGCGCTCATCACACTCATGAGCGCGCTGCTCACGTGGAGCGAGGCAGGGGCGCTGGCGGGGCAGCCCGAGGCGTTGCGACGGCAGGTCGTGGCGATGCAGACCTTCCTCGCGGTGGCGTCGGTCTCGACGCTGCTCGTCTCGGCTGTCGCGCACCAGCTCGGCCGGGCGCTGGAGGCGCTGCGCGCGATGAACCGGGAACTGGAGGATCGCGTGACCGAGCGAACCCATACCCTGCAGCGCGAACGCGAGCGGCTGGCGGTGGCGCTGCGTGCCGGGGAGATGGGCGTGTACGAGTGGCGCGTCGGGGAGCGCTCGGTGTGGTGGTCGCCCGAGATGTATCCGGTGTTCGGCGTCGAGCAAGGCAGCTTCGTGCCGACGGTGCAGTCGTTCAATGCGCTGATCCACCGCGACGACCGCGCCGACGTGTGGCGCAAGATCGAGGAGTCGATCGTGCGGCGCGAGGTCTTCACGCACGAGTACCGCATCGTGCGCCCGGACGGCGCCCTGCGCTGGGTATTGAACCGCGCGCACGTGGGGCTCGATGCCGCGGGGAACGTGCTGGGCATCACCGGTGTGGCGGCGGACATCACCGAGAGGAAGCTGGCCGAGCAGGCATTGCGGGAGGTCGACCGGCGCAAGGACGAGTTCATCGCCACCCTCGCGCACGAGCTGCGTAATCCGCTCGCTCCCATTCGCAATGCGGTCGAGGTGGTGAAGAGCAAGGTCTCTCCCGTGCAGCTCGACTGGGCGCGAAGCGTGATCGAACGCCAGGTGGGCCAGATGGCGCGCCTCCTGGACGATCTTCTGGATGTCGGCCGCATCGGGCGAAAGACCGTGGCGCTGCGGACCGAGCGCGTCGCGCTCGCCGCGATCGTCGAGAGCGCCGTCGAGACCAGCCAGCCGCTGATCGATGCCGGCCGTCATGCACTGCGCGTGGCGCTACCCGAGGAGCCGGTGTGGATCGAGTGCGATCGCGTGCGCCTCGCGCAGGTGCTGTCGAACCTGCTGAACAACGCGGCGAAGTACACCGAAGCTGGCGGTCGCATCGAGCTGACCGCGCAGCGCGTGGCGCAGCAGGTCGTGGTCACGGTGCGCGACAACGGCATCGGTATCAGCACGCAGGCGCTTCCCAACGTGTTCGAGATGTTCCTGCAGGACAAGCCCGCGCTCGAGCGCAGCCAGGGCGGCCTGGGCATCGGCCTGTCGCTCGCGAAGGGCCTGGTCGAGGCGATGGGTGGAAGCATCGAGGCGCACAGCGAGGGACCGGGGCAGGGCAGCACGTTCACGGTAAGCCTGCGCGCCAGCGCGTTCGAGGAAGAGCGCGTGTCCGACCCGCTCGATCGCGGCGAGCGGAGCGAAGCGCCCGCCTCCAGCTTTCTCATCGCCGACGACCTGGCGGACAGTGCGGACAGCCTTGCGCTCATGCTCAAGCTGCTGGGTCACCAAGTCCACACCGCCTACGACGGCGAGCAGGCGCTCGAGATCGCCGCCAGGCACCGCCCCGAAGTCGCCGTGCTCGACCTCGGCATGCCGAGGATGAATGGCTACGAGGTGTGCAAGCACATCCGCGCCAGCGGCTGGGGCAGCGAGATGCGGCTGATCGCCCTGAGCGGATGGGGCACGGACGAGGACCGGCGGCGCACGCTGGCACAGGGCTTCGACGTGCATCTGGTCAAGCCGGTGGATCTGGCGGCGTTGCTCGAGGCAGCGAACGTGAAGGCGCGTGGAGTCGTGGGGTAGGTGTCGCGCGCGGCCGGCGCGTCCAATGACCCGTGACGCCGGGCTGTCGTTCACCCCATCCGTCATGTTGACGAGCGGCGGTTATCGCTGATAGCCTCGTCGCTTCCAAAGGAGGCCACCGACATGATCGCTCGCATTGCAGAGTACTTCCGTTCCTTCCTGCTGGCCCGCAGTCTCGTACGCGCTTCGCGCCGGACCATCGGCGGCAGCGCCAGCTGGCACAAGGAAGACATGATCAACTGCCACTACAACTAGCGGCAGACCTGCTTGCACGCGAGGCAGTTCCTTCCCGAGAGCTACCGTCCCGGACTCGAGCGCCTCGCGTCGATCGGCTATACCCGGCTGGATGAGCGCCTCGGGCCAGATGAACTCGAGGCGCTGCGCGGCGTCTGCGACACTCTGCTCGCGTCGGCGCCTCCAGGGTTCAAGCGCGTCGGCGACTTCCTGCGGCTGACGCCCGAGGAACCCGTGGCGCGCGTCGAATACCTGTTCGACAAGCACCCGGCGTTTCTCGCACTCGCCGCGCATCCGTCCATCGTCGCCTGCGCCACCGCCGTGCTCGGCGATGAACCGGTCGTCACCTGGGAAGACCTGTTCGTCAAGCAGTACGGCAGCACGCTCGAGGTGCCGTTCCACCAGGACAGCCTGTACCAGAGCCGGCGCTCGCCGGTGGTGCGATTCGGCATCTACCTCGACGACTCGTCGCCGTCCCCGCTGCGCGTGCTGCCCGGTTCGCACACGCTGGGTGCGCTGCATGCAGACGCGATCCAGGAGATCGTCCGCGCGCGGCCCGATGCCATCGAGGAGGTGTCGATGGGGCCGGGCGGGATTCTGGTCCACGACACGATGCTCATTCACGCTTCGGTCGCCCATCCCGACGCGCCCCCGCGACGGGTCGTCTATCTCGAGTACCGCACGGGGGCGCAACTGGCGCACGACAGTCCCTGGGATGCACAGTGGATCGAGCGGCGCAGCCGGCTTCTGCCGGCGGGACGCGCGTTGCGCGCGCAGTTTCCGGAGATCGGCCGGATGGCTGAAGGTTGGAGCGACGTACCTGATTCCATCCGATCCGCCGTCCAGGACTCCCTGCGGGTCGATCACGACGAACAGGCACGTCCGGACTTTCACCTGGTCGGTGCGTCCCGCGCCTCGAACGACGCGCGCCACAGCGCGTAGCACAGCAGCGGGTAGAGCAGTTCCACGTCGTCGAAGTGCATCTCGCGCACGCGCTCGAGCATGTCCAGGCAGCGCTCGACCCGCACCCCCATGCTGCGCAGGTGATCGGACTGCTTGGCGACCAGCGAGGCAAGGCGCGCCGCGTTGCGGTACAGGCCGCGCCGGTAGAGCCCGTCGTATCCGACCTTCCAGCGCCGTGCGAGGATGCTCTCGGGAAGATCGGCGGAGAAGGCATGGCGCGCGAAGCGCTTGCGCAGGATGCCGGCATCGAGCCACTGCGGCCGGCGGAACATCTCCCACGACAGTTGCAGCGTGCGCAGCGAGAGCAGCCCCGGCTCGCAGCGCAGGCCCGTTCCGCGGGCGAAGTCCTCCATCCAGCCGTCGTACAGCAGCAGCCCGGCGAAGTAGTGGCGCTGCCCGAGCGCATCGCGCCGTTCGAGATCGTCGCGATACGCCTCGAGCTGGCCTTGCACCTGCGTGCGCAGGCCAGTCTCGAGGAGACGGAAGTCGAGTGCGCGGACCAGCGACTCGCTGGTATACGGGGACATCGCGAACAACTGGTCGCCGCCGTGGCCGTTGAACAGCACCTGCGCGTCGGCGCGCACCGCGGCGTCGATCACCAGTGATTTGTAGGCGTGCCCCATGAGCACGAGGCTCGGTTCGCTGGTGCCCATCCCGGGCGTGAGTGCGGGATCGAACAGGAGTCGATCGCGGCCGTCGAGTGAGACGTGCGCGATGCGCGCCTTGCGCGCCATGTCCTGCATGTAATGCGGTTCGTGGCGGAACTCGTAGTAGGGGTAGGTCACGCCGATGCCGATGTGCGACGCGCCCGGGTCGAGACGCGCCAGCGTGGCAGCGATGATCGAGGAATCGATGCCGCCGGAGAGTTCCACTGCGCCCGTACCCTGCGGCATGCGCCGGCCCAGGTGCGTGGCCACCGCCTCGCGCATCGCGTGCGCGAGGTCGTCATCCGAGAGCCTGGCGAGATCCTCGTCAGGCTGCAGGCAAGCACGGTTGACGAGCGCTTCTCCGGTGGCGAGGTCGATCCGCGTCACCGCGGCGCGCACGCACCGCATCCACCCGGCGCTGCTGGCGACGGTTCGCGCAGTGAACGTCAGATCGCCGCTGACCGGTCCGGCCGCGCTGGCGACATAGGCGGCGAAGGCGGTGGGATCGATCGCATCCGGGTTTACGTGGTCCAGGAGGTCGCTCTGGATCTCCAGGCCATCGCGGATCGCGCGATGGAACAGCCGTTCGCGGCCTACGCCGCCGCGGGCCAGCAGCACGCGCCCGGGAAGATCGAGCGCAACGAGCGAAAAGTCGATCTCCAGCGACGCGCACAGCCCGGGCCAATCGTCCCGGCACACGGCTTCCCAGGCCGTGTCGGCGAGCGCGGTGTCAGCCATGGCATCGAGCAGGCGATCGTGCGCGCGGAATATGAACAGGGTTCGCCTCGAGTCCGAGGTGAGCACGCGGCGCCAGCGCCGCGGGTCGTGCGTGGCATCGCCAACCCGCCAGTCGGATCCGGCCCGGTGCAGGCGGATGTGCAGCGACGGTTCAGTGCGCATCGCGGCGCCACGTCATGCGTACGCAGGGGCGATAGTGCATCACCTCCTCGCGCTCCTCGCCGAAGGGCACCGCGTCCAGCGAGACCCATGCGTGCATCAGCTGGGTTGGCACCCACACGCCGAGGTTGAACTCGATGCGCGGCTGCAGCGGAACCAGCATCCAGAAGCGCAGCATCGCGCGCGGCAGGCACTGGCGGGTGTGCAGCTGCGGGTGGAGCTGCCGCTCGACGTAGGCGACGCGGTCGAGGATCGAGCGAGGAGAGCGCTCGCCGACGTCCGCTGGCAGGCGCGTCAGAAATTCCAGGGCCGTGCGCAGCGGCAGCCTGCGCGCAAGAGCAGCGCACAGCGACCAGCGTGCGTGCAGTGCGAGCCGCTGCCTGGCGCGCGCGGGGCGGAGCGGTTCACCGACCGGGCCCTGTCGGCTGTCGTCGCAGTGCAGAGCAATGCACTTCTCCCCCGCGTGCAGGCCGTGCATTCGCAGCGCCGCTTGCGCAGTGTCGTGAGTGGGATCGAGCCGCGGCGGCAGGGCAACCATCCTGCCGGACCGTGGCGAAACCGTGAACTTCCAGGCCAGCTCCGGGTCTTCGATTAGGCACCACTCGACCGCCAGCTGTCCCCTCTGTGTACCTGCCCTCATCCGGCGATTCTGCACGGGGTCGCAGTGCCGGGGCAACGGTCGCGGCACGATGCGGCGCACGTGCCACACGCGATCGAGGCGGCCGGCCATTTCCACTGCGATGATCACCCTCACTCCCGCCGGCCTCTACTGCGAAGCCGGCGGTTTTCACATCGATCCCTGGCGTCCGGTATCGCACGCGGTGATCACTCACGCCCATAGCGACCACGCCAGTGGCGGCCACGGTAGCTATCTGGTGAGCCGGGCGGGGATGGAGGTGACGCGCAGGCGCACGGGTGCAACGCGCATCCAGGCAATCGAGTACGGCGAGGCGGTGGTTCGCAAC
>CAYLTE010000191.1:0-3564 GCA_964386195.1 uncultured Burkholderiales bacterium
CCGAGCTGTCAGCGCAGCCGCTCGGCCAGCGACGAGGCCGTCTCTGCTTGTGTTTTGATCGCAACCCACTACAGTTGAGCGCAGACACAAAGGAGACGGGGCCTACCATCATGGACAGCGTCATCGGAACGGCCATCGTTGCGGCACTCTGGCCGTTCCTGTGGGTTTTTGCCACAGCGCTTGTGCTGTGGGTGATCAGACGCTTCCTGCCGCGTCTTGAGTGGTGGGCGAATGCGCCGCTTGGCGCAGTCATTGCGCGCCTAGGTACTGCTGCGACATCGGCACTGCGATCGGTCCTGCGGCGCGGCCGATAAGCGACGTTCCCGCTGGGCCGATGTCCAAGAGGCCGCGAGAAAAGTAGCTTTGCAGCGGATTAGACATGTAGGTTGCCTGCATCGCCTTGTTGCCGGCCATCAGCGGCAGCCCCGTCAGCGGATTGCCATACAGCATCTGCTGCATCAACTGCCCGCTGTTTGGGTTCTGCGCTGATTTGAACGCTTCGCCGATGCGCGCGATGTCGGCCAGTTCGCCACTGGCAGCACCTGTGCGCAGTGCATCGCTGCCGCGCCGCACAACGGACGCCAAGCGCGCAGGACTGACGCTGCCTGCTTCAGAAACATTGCCTTTTGTCAGCGTCTTGTACGCTGCCCACTGAGCCCGAGACAAGTCCCATGCCTTTTGATCGGCTTCCGAGAGACTGGTCTTTGCCGCGTCGTCAAGCGCCCGCCGGATGCTCTTGATGGCGTTGCCCAGCGTTGCATCCTTGGAGGCAAACGCCTTGTCCATTGCATCAGTGATCTTGGTTCTGATTTCCTTGTAGGCCGTTCCAGTCAGGTTGTTCTTGGCCGCCAAGTCCAGCGCCTTCTCAATCTGCTTGTCGATCTTGACATCACGATAGGCGCCTCGTGCTGCATTCTCGGCATCGAGCCGCCCAAGCACTTCTAGAAACTCGTCTCCCAACTTTGGCTTCGTGATGCCCTGCAGTCGCTGAAACTCTGCGCCGATACGCTCTTTGGCTGCTGCGAATACGCTCTCTCCAAGGTCGTCTGCACGCTCTCCCATAGCTTTGGCCGCCGCAGCGTTGACGGCGCGCTCGTTGCCCGCCGCGACCCGTTGCATCGCACCGGCTGACCCTGGCGATTTGGCCAGATAGTTCTCGAAGTTGATCATCGCTGGGTTCTGTGTCTTCTGACCAGCCGTCAACTTCACGCCGAGCCGCTCTGCTGCCGCGATGGCATCATCTGACGCACCAGAAGCAGCGCCTGCGGGCTTCAACAACCGAGCGAGCCCCAGCCCTAAGCCGCCGCCAATAGCGCCGCCGATGGCCGCAGAGCCGCCAGAAGCCAGCCTGTCGCCTACGGAACCATAGCTCAGAAGATTCGGTAGGGCAGCCGCGCCAGCCGTCCGCGCAACAAACGACAAGGCCCCACTTCCGGCGCCACCCACAGGAACCGCCAACATTGGGGCGGCGTCACCAATGGCGGTGGCAATGGGGCGTGCCTCTTGCAACGGCGCGTAAAGCCGGTCCTTTTCGGCCTCGTCTTGCGCCATTTTCTCTAGCGTGGCTTTGTCGTCGATGGCCCAGTTGTATGCCTGTCGAATGCCCTGCAGAACCTTGTCTGTGCGACGACCGGCTGCAATTAGCATGGCCTCGCCAATACCCGGAACTTCGTCATGCGACGACTTCCATTGTTGTCGGGCAACCTCGATCAGTTGCTGTTCCGTCGCGCCTTCAGGCCCCTCGATACGAAGAATGGACCCGTCTGGCCCTTGCACACGGTAGATCACGGTTGCCATCACTTGCCCTCTACACCAAGCACCCGGAACTGACCGCTGCCGCCTGGGGCCTGATATGGTGGAGGCTCATCAAGCATGTAGAACGGCAGCAGCGGGGCTGCGCCTTCCATCTTGCCAAGCGACTCCACATTCTTCTTGTGTTGCCGCAACTTGAAACGTGCCGTCTTCTCCATGCTATCGGCCAACAAGCGCATCTCTGGCGCCGTCAGTTCGTCAATGCGTCCAGCTGCGGCGCGGCGGATAATCTCGCGTTCAGCTTCAGTGATCTGCCCTTGGCCGCGCATCTGCTGTGCCGCCGCGAGTTCCGCTTGCGCCATAGACTGAATAGCCGTGCGCGTGTTGGCCAGCACCTCTGCGCCATCCTTGCCACCAACACCAAGCATTTGCCCGATCTGCAGTCCAAACACGCGAAACGACGCCCCAGGGCCAGAAATGATCTTGCCCGTGTCAACCGCCGTCTTGATGTTCTGTGCGGTCTGAATCGCCGGGATTGATGCGCGAGCCTCGGCAAGTGTGCTATCGATCTGCTTTCCAAGTCCCTCGGCAACCTCCTTGATGATCGAGTTTCCGGCCGTCGTTGCAGTCGCGGTCGCTGTAGCAAGCGGCTTCGGATTGACCTTCTGTTCGACCATCTTCAGGTACATGGAGCGACCGGCCGGCGACTGTGGATCAATGCCAGCGTTTCGCAAAAGTCTTGTGAACTCGTCGTCCCTCTCTGACGCCGCATTGCGAGCGATCTCGCGACCACTCGTCCGCCCGAAGAGAACTGCGCCAGGTGCGAGTGCAACAGCATCTTCTGTCATGTCTGTCGGCAGCAGCGCACCCGCCTCCTGCAAGCTCAATCCGGCCTTGAGCGCCGCCGGCAAACTCACAGGCATTGCGGGACCAACCGACGGGTCGACGGCATCGAGAAACGCCCCGCGCGTTTGCTGTGCCTGTGCCTGCGCCCGCTGCGCGTCGATCGTCTGCTGCAGTTGCTGTTGCTGCAGCACCCGCCGCAACTTGCGGTCTTCTTCGTCCGCAGCCTTCGACTTCACTGCATCCAGAACACCTGCATAATTGCCGGCGCCTGCAGCCAAGCGCTGCATGGACCCACCGCGCCCAAGCAACGCCTGCGCCGCGGCCAACGTCGCCATCGTGCGCGGGTCGTCCCAACTCGTGCCCAGCATGTCAGCTCCCGTAGATCAGGTTCAGCAGTTGCGCCACCGTCAGGCCACCGCCCAGCGCACCGGCAAGCCCGCCACCGCTGCCCGGCTGCTGCTGCGTGTTCGTCTGGTTCAGCCCGGTCAGCGGGTTCAGTAGATTCGCGTACGCCTGCAGCGGGTACAGCGACTGTTGCATCTGCTGCTGGCCAATGCCCGTGAGCGACTGCCCGACGCCGAGCTGCGCATTGAGCGCCGCCAAGTATTGGTTGAAGCCCTGGCCCTGGCTCTGCAAGTCCTGCCCGCGCTGCGCCGTGAAGAACCCCATGTCCTGTCCGATGCGCGACAGATCGTAGGAGCGGTCTGTGTTGTAGGCGTTGCCGTACAGCCCTGCGAGTGCGTTCGTGATCGCGTTTTGCGTGTCTCCGGTCGCCACTCCTTCGGCAAGCCCCATCCGCGCATCACCATAGCCACCAGCCGCCACGGCACCGCGACCGATGGCCGGCAGAAGATTGCGGGTCAGGTTCTGGTTGGCCGCCTGCGTGATCGCATCCGTCATCGGCTGCATGTACGGGTTCGACACACCGTTCGAGCCGGCCGCCGTCAGCGGCGTTCCAAGCGGGTT
>CAYLTE010000191.1:3664-8401 GCA_964386195.1 uncultured Burkholderiales bacterium
GCGCCGGAAAGCGCCGCGCCGCCGGTCATCGCGGCGCCGACGATCAGCGGTGCCAGCTTCGACAACGCGCTTTCGGGCTTCTCATAGTACTGCCCCAGGACGTTGCCCTGCGCATCTGTCGCATAGCGGAACCGGCCGCCGTCGCGCGTGCCGTCCGGGCTCTGCTGCCCCTGCGGCGACACGTAGTAGCGGTATCCGTCTTGCGGCCCCGCCAAACCCAACTGCGCCCACGGCAGCCAGTTCGACAGATAGTCGATCGTCTGCTCGCTGTCGCCGGGCTGCACGAACCGCAGGTCCGACAGCGCCAGTTCACGCGCTCCCGGAAGCATCGAAGTCGCAAGATACGGATTCGCCATGAAAGCCTCTCAAAAGGTCAGGTGTAGTCGCCGCAAACGGCCCACAGATCGTCAGCCACGAGTTGCACGGTCACCGCCGCGAACTTGGCGCGTGTGCTCGCCGTGCCGGCACACTGCACCGTCGCGCCGGCCGCCGCGTCGATCGTCACCTGCCCGTCGCCACGCTGGCGGACGGTGAACGTCGGCCCATGCTGATCGTCCGGCATGTCGATCGCAGGCACCGAAATCGACACGGCCGCGTTGTTCGTCGTTTCCAGCCAGCACCCGAAGTCCTCGGCCGTCACCGCGTGCGAGGTGCCTGCAATCGTCCTGACCTCCACGCTGCGATGAAGATGCCACAGCCGGTGCGCCGACTGCGACACCGACTCGAACTCGCGCCGGATGCCCGATGGCGACTGATCCAGCAAAGGTGATGGCACGTACATCAGTAACTGCCTCGCTTGACCAGATCGAAGTCACACGACTTCAGCCGCCACTTGTTCGCCGTCGTCGATCGAAGCCGCAGCGCCAGAAAGCGCCCGGTCGCAAACGCATCGGCGCGGTAACTCTCGCCGATCGTGTACGTCACCGCCGGTGACCACGTATAGGCGCCTTCCGGGTCCATCGCCGCGCCGACTTGAATCAGGATCTGCCCGCCGTCGTCACCATCAATGCGCGGGTAGATCGTGCGCAGCGTCTTCGTCGTCGCCGCGTCGCCGAACGCCATCCCGGTGCGCTCCACGTAGGCCGCCACGAGTTCGCCGCCGAAGGTCTCGGTGTCGTCCATCACGTACACCCGCCCGGTTGCCGTGCCCATCAGCAGCCGCCGGTCGGCCTGCGACAACTCCGAGTTGTTCCACCAGTCCGCGTCCGCATCCCAGTTGCCGACGGCGCTGTTCCACTGGTCCGCGCTCGCCGCCACCGTGATTTGCCCTGTTGCGGCGCAGGTCGCCGACGGCAGGTCGCGCGTCGTGAACGTGTTGTCCTTGTAGTTCCAGATCAGCGCCTTGGTCGCGTTGCCGCTGGCGCCCGTCGGCAGGCATGCCCACACTTCGTTGTAGGCGGGGTTGCTTGCCACGAACGCGCGGTCGGCCTTGCGCGCAGCCAGCGTCGAGCGCAGCCACCGTCGCATGCGCCCGGTCAGGATGGATTGCGGCTCGCCGCCTTGGTGCAGCACGAGGTCGGGGCCGGGCGTCAACACCACATGACCCATCGGCGTTTGCACGACGCAGTTCACCGCCAGCGCCCCATAGTTGCCCGGCATGCGGAACGAACGGAAAATCGTGTTGCCGCCGATGAACTGCAGGCCGAACATCGAGCGCTCTTTGTAGACGACGAACACATCGCCCATCGCCAAGCCGTCAACAATCTGATCTTCGGTTTCCGCCAGATCGCGCTCGTTGGCGTCGTTGTCCACCGCCGGCACCCACTCGCTAGGAATCGCGCCGGGCACCGCAGCGTCAGACCACTTGACCATGTGCGGGTAAGCGGTCGTGTTCTTCGTCACGTTCAGCGCAATCAGGTAATTGCGGAACGAGCGCATCGACTTGCAGCGCCAGGTGTTATCCCAGTCGGTGAGCGCGGCCAGGTTGTTCGCCGTGTTGCCGTCCCAATAGCGCGGCGTGTCGTTCTGGTTGTTCTGCACGTAGATGCCGCCAATGGTGCAGCTGGTGAACCTGTCGTCCGCGTCGCCGGTCAGCGCCGTGCCGCTGATGTCCGTCTGCGTCGACCCGTCGTCGGCGTAGGTGCTGGCCAGCCCGGAGTGAATCCAGAACCGTTTGCCGGGCGTCTGATACGGCGCCAAGTGGTACACCGCCCCCGCGGGCGCTGTGATCGGCGCGTCGGCGTGGCCCTTGATCTTGCCCACGTATCCGGCGTCGAAGCGCACGTTGTTGCCGCGCGACCACTCGCCGTCGCGCAGCTCGTGCGGCGCCTCGTCCGAGTTGAGCCCGCCGCCAAGTGCCGGTACCGTGACGATCATGTTCCCTCCGGGGACACGACACGCAATTCCCCGACAGTCGCCACGACGGAGCCGATCGGGGTCCGCCCCGCCTCGGCAAGCACGTTGACGACGTACAGACCCACACGCGCCGGGGCGGCCAGTGCGGCGCCGAGGCTCGTCATGGGCTCGTAATGCAGGAGGTGGCCGTCGACCCGGTACTCCCATCCATCGCCGGGTCGGTGAACCAATTCCAGCTTGCGTGGCCCCGGCACCAACTCGGCGATGCGGTAGGCGTGGCACGGTGCGTAGACCCATACGCCCAGCGAGTCGCCGTCCCATCGCAGCGCGATCTCGCGGTAGTCGCTCTCGTCGGCAACGAGGGTCAGTCCGATCCACGCGCCGTCGTGATGCTCCAGGTCGACGATGCCGGACAGGCTCCATGTCTCGGTGTGCGCGAACTTCTCACGCGACAAGATGGCGAAGCCGACGGTGTGGTTCGGGTAGTCGATTCGCAGCTTGCCGTCGACCACGCTCAGGGCGCGCTGCACGGCGGCGCCGTTGATCGCGCCCCACCGGCCCGTGACACGCGCATTGCGTTCGGGTAGATCAGGGTCGGCCGCCGACCCGTTGCAGACCAGGCCACCATGGCGCACCCAGCCATCGACGTCGAGCGCGCCCCACGACTCCGACCACATCACATGCTCGGCCGGCTCACCCTGTGACTGCTCCGGTGGCGGCGTCTGCGGCGTCGGCACAGTGGGGCCGCCCTCCCCGCTCCCGCCGCAGGCGGTCAGGGACACGGCAATCACGAGAGCCAGGAGGGCGGTGAGCCAGGCGTTCTTGGCCGCAGCAGTCATGTCACCACCATTCCACCAGTTCCCATGACACGGTGACTCCGGAGGTCGTGTGCGTTCGGGTCGCTGTGATCGTCGTCGAGTTGGTCAATGTCACACGCACTTCCGGCGCGTCGGTGCTGCCAGACGATGTGCTGGCACCAAGCATCCGCAGTTCCGCCTTACCAGTCACCACCGCCGTGACCGTGGACGTGGCCGTTGTGTTGGAGCCTGAAACCGTGGTCGTGCCGCGCTGAATGCTCTTGACCTTGCTTGCGCCGAACAGTGTCCAGTTCGTCGTATCGGCGCTCGGGTCCGTCGTGCCGTTCGTCGCGACGATGCAGATGTAGGCCAGGTAGTTGATGGGCGACCAGACAATGTCGTCCAGGTCATACGATGACCCGGACACCCACTTTGCAACGCTGGCCGCGCCGCCACCGAGGAACGTCGAAAGATTGCTCATGCCAGCACCCACCCAAGGGCCGTGTTGATGTAGCGAAGCCGCACCGTCGCGTATTCGCTGTCGATCGTCATGTTCTCGGCCAGCGCCATGATGTTGGCGCCGTTGCGGTTGACCGCGTTGTCGGTGCGCCCGTTGGCCACCGTGACCCAAACCTGCGTGCCGGCAGACGGGCTTGCAGGCAACGTCACCGTCGTCGCCGCCGCATTGGTCAGCACAAGATGCTCATTGACCAACGCCGTGGCTGTCGTGCCGGTCACCACCACCAGCGACGGTGCGTTGCCGGCGGCAACACCGGCCACCGCTGCCGCCACGAATGCCGTAGAAGCCGCTTGCGTCGACGAATTGCCCGCCGTTTGCGTCGGCACCGAGATGACAGCGCCCGTGTAGTCGTGCGTGCCGGTGTACGTGTCGCCGGCCCGGTTCGACTTGGCCGTGATCGTGTTCAACTGCGCCGACGTCGCCGTCACCGCAGAAGTGAGGCTCGGGAACGTCGTCGTCAGCACCGTCTTGATCAGACGGATGTGGTCATCGCCCTCGCTGCGGTCGTCGGTGCCCTCGGGATACGTGTCGTCGAGGTCACTGATGTAGGTGGCCGATTCGACCGTCATGGCACGACTCCGTTGATTGCCCGCATCTCAAGCGGCCCGGCATAGCGCGCCTGCTGCTCGCGCCGGTTCAGCCGATCCACCGAACCCGCGTACAGTTGCGCGAACTTCGCGACCGCCGCGTCATCCAGCGCCCACAGGCTCGCGTGCCGCAGCGCAGCCCACAGGTAAACGTCAGGGGCGTTCGTCAACACCCAGTTCGTATCCCCGTCGGCCGAAAGCGCCGCGTCGGCCTGAAAATAGACCAGCGTGTAAGCCGTGCCGGCGGATGCACCTTTCACGTAGAACTTCGACCCGATGGACGTGAACACATTGCCGCCCGACATCCGCTCGTATTCCTCGGGCGTCACGTAGCGGTAGTTGTCCTCGCCGATCAGCAGTTGCCGCGCCGCCAACAGTCGCGCCGGGTGATCTAGCGTCTCGCCGGTCATCGTGCCGGTCGTGCGCTGCTCCATCGCCTGCACGCGCACGTCGTTGCGGATGTCCGCTTCGGCCAGCGCGACGAACGTCGCAATGACCGACGTTGCATCGGTGCGCTTGAACCACGCGGCGATGTTGG
>CAYLTE010000192.1:0-8358 GCA_964386195.1 uncultured Burkholderiales bacterium
CGCTGCGCTCGACATGACACCGGAGGAGGGTTTGCTCTGCGCTCGACATGACACCCGGTGGGCGTGGCTGGCGCTGCCCCGAGTGGACATCGAGTGGTGGTTCGCTACAGCGGAAGGACGAGCCGCCTGCTCGCGCCAGTGTCAGCCGCCGCGGCCTCTACTTGCGCACGCAGGTAGCGCAGCGCGCGTACGTGTCCAGCCTCGGACATTCTCGCCTGCAACCGCACCAGGTCGTCGTGCTCGGCCTTGATTGCGAGCAGGCGCTCGCCCTTGCGGATGAACTTGCAACGCACCACCTGTTCGACCGGGCCGGCTATGACCGTGCGTTCCTCGATCCGGATGTCGAAGTGACGGTGCCGCGCCTCGAGCATACGGTAGCCCCATACGCCGAGCTCGGTGCCCAGAAGCAGGGCAACATCGTCTTCACGGTCGGCGGGCAGGTCGATGAGGCAGACGTGTGCGGGCCGCCCCTTCTTCGTCGTCGAGGCGAGTACCTGCACGTTGCGTGCGCCCGCTGCCAGAATCTGCTGCGTGGCGTGTTGGATGGTCTCGCCGGTGGCATCGTCCACCTGCACCAGAAGAAGCAGTTCGCTCATGCGCTGCAGGCCATGGCACGTTGCGCGACAGTCGCGGCGCTGTGCGCACGCGCCTTGCCGCCCGGGATGCCGGCGCTCAAGTAAGCGGCGGATTCCGCAATCTCCGCAGCGTGCGCCGGATCGTGCAGACCGAGTGCGGCCGCCATCGCCGCAGGTATCGTCACGTTCACGATGCTGTTCGCCGCCACCAGCACCTCGCCGACCATCGGCGCGACAAGCGGCGCGATCGCACTCAGCTCCGGTAGCTCGCCGCGCGCCATCTTCGGGGCGAGTTCGTGCACGAATCCCTCGAGGGTGTGAACTTCGTCGTCGATGCGCAGCTCGACGTCGATGGCCGGATCGAACACGAACCATCGGCGCGCCATCTTGCTGTCGCGGCGCGCGGCTGCAGCGATGCGGCTCATGCGCATCTCGACTTGCCTGCCGGTCTTGCGCGACATGTGCGCACTCGCCCGCTGCTCGATCGTGTGCTGGCGCTGCTCGTCCAGGGCTCGCACGACGGCGGCGAGGCTCTCGCCTGCGCTGAGCCGGTCGAACGCGAAGGCGGCACGCCTGTGCAACGCGTCGATGCGGTGCGGTTCGGAGGCGAGGATCAGGGCGTCGGTCACCGGGCCGCGGCGGATCTGCGTGGCCTTTCGGGCGACGGTGTTCATCGACAGCAGCGTCGTGTCTGGATCGATCGATCCGGCCGCCCGCACCTGTCCGAGCCGCGTGGCGACGTCTTCGGCATCGGCCCCCTCCTGCAGCAGTGCGTGGAACGCGGCGACCGCATCGGCGCACAGGTGTCCGAGCGGCGGATCGCTCAGGCGGTGAAACTCCTCGAACACCTGTACGATCTCGTTCAGCGCCATCATGCCGATGACGGTCGGCCCGCCGATGTCCTTGAGAATGAGGCCGAGGTCGCCGAGGAGCTTGCCGGTTGGCACGGCGATGCCGCTGAGGCGGAAGTGCAGCGCCGGCGGCAGGCCGGCGGTTTCAGCCGCAGTGCTGCCGGCAACGAATGCACTGGTCACCTTGCCGTAGGGACCGTACTGTTCGGCAACGTCCGCGTCGGGATGAATGATCTCGAGGATGGCCGCGGCACCGAACAGCGCAGCGCTGAACGGGTGCGGCAGGATGCCCGCGCCCGCAAACGCATCGAGCATGGCCTGGGTCCCGATACGCGCGCCGCGCTCGGCCATGCCGGGAAAGACGATGTCCTCACCCAGCGTGCTGTGCCCGTACAGCGGTCCGGCGGCGATGCCGGGCGGCACCTTCCTTCCGTCGATGGGGCTCAGCGTCCCTGAGAGCATGGCTTGGTTGATCGCCAGCACGGCAGGAAAACCGGAGATCTTGTTGTTCATCTTGCCCGTCGGAATCGCCGCGACCCCGCAGCGATCGACGCCGGCGATCATGCGCGCGGTCGCGCCGAGCTTGCGGTTGCCCGCAGGGATGCCGACCTGCGCCTGCGCGCCTGCGAGGTAGAGCGTGACTGCTGAAAGCAGCGCAGCATTCGCACCATCCGCGCCGGCATCGCGCGCCGCCTGGATCGCCTTGGCGAGCAGGTCATCGATCGGCTGATGCCGCGTGTTCGCGAACTTCACCTCGACCTCGGTGCCCCGCAGGATCTCCGTGGCAAGCGTGTCCGCGATGGCGATCACCGGCAGATTGAGCATGCCGTGGCCGCCGGTCAGCGCCTCGATGCGATCGTTGGTGAGCCAGTCGACGTTCGCGGTCGCGCCCGCGACGGCAGCAAGGATTGCCTTGTCCCTCGAAACGTCCGGCCTTCGATGCGTCACGCCGCTTCTCCCTTACCCGTTCGTGGAGCTGGCCGAAGCCAGCCATGACGAATTGTAATGGCGACCAGATGAGGGGCCGCCTCGTGTCAGGAATTCGCGGTCGAGAGGAAGCCGCCGCAGAAGAGCGACGGGGCGCTGCGGGAGGGCGGCGTGGGCCGCCGAGCCCTGGCTGCTAGCGGCGCTGGAGCCGGCTCAACAGCTGATCCGCCAGCTGCCGCAATCGACTGGGTGCAGCCGGGGAAGTGTGCGCGGGAGCGTGGGAAGGCTGTCGCCGCGCGGAGTAGTTCATGAAACCGTAGCCGCCGAAAACGCTTCCTTGTGGTTCGTACTTCATGGTTCGCTCCTGCTGAGGTTGCCGCACAGGCCGGAGCATCCGGTGTGCCAGGGCGCCTTTACGGCGTGCTGTTCGCCGGGTATAAGCGGCAGGTCGAGTGGAATCTGGAGGGAGGGACGCGATGAAGCGCTTCGGAGGGATGGCTGTGGTGGTGGCGGCGCTGCTTCCAGCGGCGCCGGCGTCGGGCGCCGGTCCCGACGAGCTGGCGGCCGATGTGGAGCAGAAAGTGATCGCGTGGCGCCGCGACATCCACCAGCATCCCGAGCTGGGCAATCGCGAGGTACGCACCGCCCGTGTCATCGCGGATCATCTGCGCGCGCTTGGACTTCCGGTGCAGACCGGGGTCGCCCACACCGGCGTGGTCGCCGTGTTGCGGGGCAGCAAACCGGGTCCGGTCGTGGCGCTTCGGGCGGACATGGACGCCTTGCCGGTGACCGAGGAGGTCGACCTGCCGTTCGCCTCCAAGGTGCGCACCCAGTGGGCGGGCAAGGAGACCGGCGTCATGCACGCCTGCGGCCATGACACCCACGTGGCGATCCTGATGGGCGTGGCCGAAGTCCTGACGCGCATGCGCGCCGAACTGCCGGGCACCGTCAAGTTCATCTTCCAGCCTGCCGAGGAGGGACCGCCGCCGGGCGAGCGCGGCGGCGCCGCGCTGCTGATCGAAGAGGGCGTCATGGATGCCGAGCCCAAACCGGAGGTGATCTTCGGACTGCACATCGGCTCCATGCACGAAGCCGGCACCATTGCGTACCGGCCGGGTGCGGTGATGGCCGCCGCGGATGTGCTGCGCATCACGGTCAAGGGACGCCAGACGCACGGTTCCGCACCATGGGCAGGCGTGGACCCGATCGTGGTCGCCTCGCAGATCGTGCTCGGCCTGCAGACCATCGTGAGTCGCCAGGTCAACATCCCGCGCGAACCGGCGGTGGTGACCATCGGCGGCATCGACGGGGGCAATCGCTTCAACATCATCCCGGACAAGGTTGAGATGGTCGGCACGGTGCGCACCTTCGACGAGACACTGCGCGACGACGTGCATCGGCGCATCCGGCTGACGGCCGAGAACATCGCCGAGGCGTCCGGAGCGACCGCGGAGGTGGTCATCGACAAGCCTTACGGCGTCACCGTGAACGATCCTGCGCTCACGCAGCGCATGCTTCCTACGCTCGAGCGCGTGGCGGGCAGGGAGAACGTGATCATGCGCGACCGCGTGATGGGCGCAGAGGACTTCTCCTTCTTCGCCCAGCGCGTGCCCGGCCTGTTCATCTTCCTCGGCGGATCGCCGAAGGGCAGCGACCTCACCAAGGTCGCCTACAACCACTCGCCGAGGTTCTTCGTGGACGAGTCGGCCCTGCTGCTCGGCGTGCGCGCGCTGACACACCTCACGCTGGACTACATGGAAAGCGGGGGAAAGTGAGATCGGGCCGAGGTTCAGGCGTCGCTAGCGACGAGCCGCTGCGCGATCGCGAGCAGATCCGGGCCGCGCGGCGGCGCGACCCACCAGCCCAGGGCAATGCCGCCCAGGTCGGCGACGATGTCCGCGATCGAGAACTCGCGCGCACCGCCCCAGCCCTGCAGGAACTCGATCGCTACCCCGAGTGCGAGCAGCGCGCTCGCGGTCACGCTGCGTTCCTGTCGCGTCAGCCGCAGTTGCGCGAACCACAGCATGAGCAGCGCGTAGGCGAGGAGGTGTTCCACCTTGTCCACGTGCGGGAATGTCGCCACCTGCGGTGGGCTCGGCGTGAGAGACAGCCACAGCAGGAGCGCCACGCCGAGCCATCCGACGATGCGCCAGGCGCTGCGCAGCGCGGTGGGCGGTGTCACGTGAGCGGGAGCATCACGCTGCTCTGGTAAGCGGGGCGCTGGCGCAGCAGCTGGAACCAGCGCTGCAGGTGCGGCAGTTCCGGGCGCTCGATCGGCAGCGCGAACCAGCGCCAGACGCCGCTGCCCAGCGGAATGTCGCCCATCGTGAGCGCGTCGCCCGCCACGTAGGCGTGGTTCCTGAGATGATCGTCGAGATACCCGAGCACCTCGGCGGTGCGCGCCCGCGCGTCCTCCATCATCTTCGCGTCGCGCTGGTCCACCGGGGTGCGGATCAGTGCCCAGAACAGCGGGCGCAACGATGGCCACAGCGTGCTGTTCTGCCAGTCCATCCACTTGTCGGCTTCCGCGCGCACCTTCAGGTCATCGGGCCACAACTTTCCGGCGCTGTGCTTGGCGCTGAGGTAGCGCACGATCGCATTGGATTCCCACAGCACGAAGCCGCTGTCCTCGATAGTGGGCACCAGGCCGTTGGGATTGAGAGCGCGGTACTGCGGCGTGTTCACCTCGCCGAATTCGCCTCCCGCATCGATGCGCTCGTACGTGACGCCCATCTCTGCGCACGCCCACAACACCTTCTGCACGTTGACCGAGTTGTCGCGTCCCCAGATCTTCAACATGCCCGTCCTCCCTTGCGTGTTGCGGATGATCGTCCTGGCGCTACCCGCCCGCCCGCATCCTTTCGATCGTCGCGTCGATGAGCCGCCGCGCGATGCTGATCGGATTCGGCAGGATCGGCAGCGCGTCGAGTGTGAACCATGCGGCCGCCTCGATCTCGTCCTGTTGCGGCGTGAGTTCTCCGCCTGCGTAGTCGCAGTTGAAGGCGATCATCAGCGAGTGCGGGAACGGCCAGGGCTGGCTGGCGAAGTAGCGCAGGTTCGCGACTTCGACACCCACCTCTTCCTTCACCTCGCGCTGCAGGCACTGTTCGAGGCTCTCCCCGGGCTCCACGAAACCGGCGAGTGCGCTGTGCATCCCGGGTGGGAAGTGCGGCGAGCGCGCGAGCAGGAGTTCGTTGCCCCGTTGCACCAGTGCCATCACGGCAGGCGCCAGGCGCGGATAGTGGGTCAGGTTGCATGCAGGACAGACGCGCGCGCGCTCGCCAGACTTCAGCGCGGTCGGCGTACCGCAGCGCCCGCAGTACTGGTGAGAGCGATCCCAGTCGACGATCTGCATGGCGCGCCCCGCGAGCGCGAACATGCCGTCGTCCACCAGGCCAAACAGTCCGCGCAAACCGCTCCAGGTCCAGCCCTCCGGCGGTGCGCTCTGCGCGTCGACCTCGCAGGCAAAGCAGTGCACGTCTCCAAGCGTGCCCAGATATTGCTGCCGCAGCGGGGTCAACCCCAGTTCCCCGGGATGCAGCAGGTGCGGCATCGCGGCGCGCTCGCCGTCGCGCCGCACCAGGATCTGCACGCCCTGGAAGGTGAACCAGAGCGCCGGCCGGTCGAGCGCGTGCGGCGCGGTGAGGAGCGGGGTGAACATCATGCGTTCATCGCGCGCTACTTCTTCGGCATGTACAGGTCGGTGATGCTGCCATCGGCGATCTCGGCGGAGAAGAACACGGTTTCCGACAGCGTCGGGTGCGGGTGAATGGTCAGACCGATGTCCTGCGCGTCGGCGCCCATCTCGAGCGCCAGCACCGTCTCCGCGATCAGTTCACCGGCGTTCGGGCCGACGATCGCTGCGCCCAGCAGCCGGCGCGTGTTCTTGTCGAACAGCAGCTTGGTCATGCCCTCGTCGCGTCCGATCGCCCGTGCCCTGCCGCTGGCGGCCCACGGGAACACCGACTTCTCGTACTCGACGCCTTGCGCCTTCGCGGCGGTTTCGGTCAGCCCCATCCAGGCGATCTCGGGATCGGTGTAGGCGACCGAGGGAATCGTGCGTGCGTCGAAAGCCGCCTTGTGGCCGCCGATCACTTCCGCCGCCAGCTTGCCCTCGTGCGTGGCCTTGTGTGCCAGCATCGGTTCCCCCACGATGTCGCCGATGGCGAAGATGTGCGGTACGTTGGTGCGCATCTGGTTGTCCACTGCGATGTAGCCGCGCTCGTCGACCTTCACCCCCGCCGCCTCGGCGCCGATCGCCTTGCCGTTCGGACGGCGGCCGACCGACAGCAGCACGCGGTCGTACACCTGCGGAGAGGGGGCACCCTCGCCCTCGAAGGTCGCGCGGATGCCTTCCTTCACGGCCTCGAGCTTCGCCACCTTGGTCTTGAGCAGGATCGCTTCGTAGCGCTTCTCGATGCGCCTGTGCAGCGGCTTCACGATGTCGCGGTCGGCGCCGGGGATGAGCCCGTCCATCAGTTCGACCACGCTGACCTTCGCGCCCAGCGCGTCGTAGACGGTCGCCATCTCCAGGCCGATGATTCCCCCGCCAATCACCAGCAGGCGCTTGGGTACGTCCTTCAGTTCGAGCGCGCCGGTGGAGTCCATCAGGCGCGGGTCGTCGTAGGGGAAACCGGGAATGCGCGCGGGCTGCGAACCGGCGGCGATGATGCAGTGGTCGAACGAGACCTTCTTGGTCCCGTCGCTGCCTCGTACCTCAAGCATGTGGGACGAGGTGAACGTCGCTGTTCCGGTCATCACCTGTACCTTGCGCTGCTTCGCAAGGCCCGAGAGCCCCCGGTTCGAGCGGGCGATGATGCCCTCCTTCCACCCTCGCAGCTTGTCCAGATCGACCTTGGCGGGACCGAGGTCCACGCCGAAGTGCGACATCTCCTCGGCTTCAGCAATCACGCGTGCCGCATGCAGCAAGGCCTTGGACGGGATGCAACCGACGTTCGTGCATACTCCTCCCAGCGCCTCATACCGCTCGACCAGTATGACCTGCTTTCCAAGATCCGCTGCACGGAACGCTGCAGTGTAGCCGCCGGGGCCAGACCCGATGACGACCACCTCGGCGTGCACGTCGCCCTTGACCGTCGCGCCGCCGATGGCGGCGGGCGCGGGCTTGGCCGCTGCAGGAGCCGCGGGAGTGTCGGCCTTGGCTGCGGCGGGTGTGGCGGGCGTTGCGCCAGGGGCGGGTGCCTGCGTCGTGGTCTCCAGCGTCAGGATGACCACGCCCTCGGACACCTTGTCGCCGACCTTCACCTTCAACTCTTTGACGGTGCCCGCCTGGGGCGCCGGCACTTCCATGGTGGCCTTGTCGGATTCGAGCGTGATCAGCGACGCCTCGGCCGCAACGCTGTCGCCTGCCTTGACCAGCACTTCGATGACGGGCACGTCCTTGAAGTCCCCGATGTCGGGGACCTTGACCTCGATTACGTTGCTCATGGGCAGTTCAAGGCTTCTCTTTGTTGCGCCCTCCGGCGAGGGCAGGAAAACGTCAGGCGCGGACGTGGCCGTCGCCTAGCACGACGTACTTCTGCGAGGTCAGGCCTTCCAGACCGACCGGTCCGCGCGCGTGCAACTTGTCGGTGGAGATGCCGATCTCCGCACCCAGCCCGTACTCGAAGCCGTCGGCGAAGCGGGTGGACGCATTCACCATCACGGAACTGGAATCGACCTCGCGCAGGAACCGGCGCGCGCGTGCGTAGTCTTCGGTGACGATGGCGTCGGTGTGCTGCGAGCCGTAGGTGGCGATGTGGTCCATCGCCTGGTCGAGATCGTCCACCACGCGCACGCTCAGGATCGGCGCGAGGTATTCGGTGTACCAGTCCTCGTCGGTGGCCGGAATCATCGAGGCCACGATCGCGCGTGCGCGATCGCATCCGCGCAGCTCCACCCCCTTGTCGGCGTAGATCTTCGCCAGCGGGGGCAGCACGTGCGTGGCGATCTCCCGGTGCACCAGCAGCGTCTCCATGGTGTTGCAGGTGCCGAGGCGCTGGGTC
>CAYLTE010000193.1:0-8312 GCA_964386195.1 uncultured Burkholderiales bacterium
CGCCCGCCATCATCGTGACGATGCGGTCCAGGCCGAAGGCGATGCCGCCGTGCGGCGGCGCGCCGTACTGCAGCGCGTCGAGCAGGAAGCCGAACTTCGCGCGGGCCTCGTCCTCACCGATGTTCAGCGCCCGGAACACCTTGGACTGGACGTCCTGGCGGTGGATACGCACCGAGCCCCCGCCGATCTCCCAGCCGTTGAGCACCATGTCATACGCCTTGGACGATGCCTTGCCCGGATCGCTGTCGAGGAAGTCCTCGTGGCCGTCGGCGGGCGAAGTGAACGGGTGATGCAGCGAGTCCCAGCGCTTGTCGTCGTCGTTCCACTCGAACATCGGGAAGTCGAGCACCCACAGCGGCTTCCAGCCTCCGGTAGCGAAGCCCTTCTCGTGCCCGATCTTGGCGCGCAGCGCGCCGAGCGATTCGTTGACGACCTTCGCCTTGTCCGCGCCGAAGAACACCAGGTCGCCGTTGCGCGCCCCGGTCCGCTCGAGCACATGCGCGAGTGCGGCGTCGGACAGGTTCTTCACGATCGGCGACTGCAAGCCGTCGCGCCCCTTGGCCGCATCGTTGACCTTGATGTAGGCCAGGCCCTTGGCACCATAGATGGTCACGAACTGCGTGTAGCCGTCGATCTCCCCGCGCGTGAGCTCGCCGCCGCCCGGCACCTTGAGCGCCGCGACGCGGCCACCCTGCATGGTCGCGGCATTGCTGAAGACCTTGAACTCCACGTCTCGCATCACGTCGGTCAGTTCGGTCAACTCCAGCGGCACGCGCAGATCCGGCTTGTCCGAGCCGTAGCGCGACATCGCCTCGGCGAAGGGCATCCGCGGGAAGGGCGTCGGCAGGTCGATCGCCATCGTCTCCTTGAAGACCGAGACGATCATGTTCTCCATCAGCGCGGTGATCTCGTCCACGCCGAGAAACGAGGTTTCAATGTCGATCTGGGTGAATTCGGGCTGGCGGTCCGCGCGCAGATCCTCGTCGCGGAAGCACTTGGTGATCTGGTAGTAGCGGTCGAACCCGGCGATCATCAGCAGCTGCTTGAACAACTGCGGTGATTGCGGGAGGGCGTAGAACTGACCGGCGTGCATGCGGCTGGGCACGAGGAAGTCGCGCGCACCCTCGGGCGTCGACTTGGTCAGCATCGGCGTCTCGACATCGATGAATCCCTGCGCATCGAGATAGCGTCGCACCGCCATCGCCACCCGATAGCGCATGCGCAGGTTGCGCTGCATCTCCGGACGGCGCAGGTCGATCACACGGTGCTCGAGGCGCACGTTCTCGCCCAACGTCTCCTCGTCCAGCTGAAAGGGCGGCGTGAGCGAGGCATTCAGGATCTCCATGTCCTTGGCCAGCACCTCGACGGCGCCGCTCACCAGGTTCGGATTCACCGTGCCGGCCGGCCGCTCGCGCACGCGGCCGGTCACGCGCACCACGTACTCGTTGCGGACGCGGTCGGCGATTGCGAACGTGTCCGGGGTGTCCGGGTCGATCACCACCTGCACCAGGCCCTCGCGGTCGCGCAGGTCGATGAAGATCACGCCACCGTGATCGCGGCGCCGATGCACCCAGCCGCAGAGCGTGACGGTTTGGCCCAGAAAACGTGTGTCGATCAGTCCGCAGTACTCGGTGCGCATGTCTTGTTGTGTCGGGTTCAGGGATTTCGGGAGGCCGGCCGCGCAGCGTCCGCCGGCCGTGCCTGCATCAGGAGACCGCGCTCGGAGACCGGCGCGGCCTGGGCACGACGGGCGGGGCAACGCCCATCGACACCACGTACTTGAGCGCCGCGTCCACGGACATGTCGAGTTCGATCACGTCCTGCCGAGGCAGCATCACGAAGAAGCCGGAAGTCGGGTTCGGTGTCGTGGGAACGTAGACGCTCACGTAATCCTCGCGCAGGTGATTGGCGACGTCGCCGCCCGGTGCGCCGGTGACGAAGGCGATCGTGTGCATGCCCGGCCGCGGATACTCCACCAGCACCGCCTTGCGGAACGCCTGCCCGCTGCTGGACAGCAGCGTGTCCGACACCTGCTTGACGCTGTGGTAGATCGATTTCACCACCGGGATCCGCGCAAGCGTCGCCTCCCACAGGTGCAGCATGCGCTGGCCGATGATATTGGCAGCGAGCAGCCCGGTCACCAGCACCACCGCCAGCGAAAGCAGGACCCCCATCCCGGGTACGTGCTGCCCGAACAGGCGGCGCGGCTGCCACGCCTCGGGCAGCAGCAGCAGGCTCTGGTCCATCGTGCCGACGATCACGTTCAACACCCATAGCGTGATTGCCAGTGGGATCCAGATCAGCAACCCGGTGATGAAGTACTTCTTCATGGATCCGGCCACCGGCGCCCGCGCGATGCTGTGAAAGTCGCGCGCAGCGCTACTGGCAGGCCGGGCAGGCCCCGGTGCCGCACGCAGGGGCGGCGTCACCCGAATCGGACGTCGATTCGCTCTTGCTCTCCGACTTGCTCTCCGACTTGCCCTCCTCCGCGCCCTGGCTCTTGCTGCTGCCGGGCTTGGATCCGTTCTTGAAGTCGGTCACGTACCAGCCGCTTCCCTTCAGCTGAAACCCCGCAGCCGAGACGAGCTTGGCCATCTCCGCCTTGCCGCAGGACGGACAGTCGCTGATTGCGGGATCGCTCAGCTTCTGAAGATATTCCTTCTCGAACCCACAGGCGCGGCAGCGATATTCGTAGATCGGCATCTCCTACCTCGCGAATGCTTGGAAAAACACGCGATTATACCCATGCGCCCACTTGTCCCGGAATCCGTCCGGACCGGCCCTGCACTCAACTGCGGCCGGAACGCCAGATCGACAGCAGCAGCCAGACCCCGCCCAGAAAGGCGAGCGTGAATCCGAGAAAGCCGAACAGCGGCAGGCCGAACAGCGTCGGCCCGCCCCGGACCGTCATCACGATGGAGGAGCCGACGATCAGCGCGGCGGTCACGATGCCCACGGTGAGGCGGTTGGCACTGCGATCGAGCTGGTGGCCGAAGCGGTCAAGACGCTTGATGTCGACCTCCAGCTTGAACAGCCCCCGGCGCAAGTCCTTGAGCAGCTGACGCGCGTCACGCGGCGCCCGCCCGGCCATGCTCACCAGTTCGAGCAGGTGATGCCGCCCGCTGCGCAGCAGGGCGCGCGGGCGGAAGCGCGCCGCCACCAGGCGCTGCAGGAACGGGGTCATGTGCGATACGAGCTGGAATTCGGGGTCCAGCCGCCGTCCCAGACCTTCGAGGGAGATGAGGGCCTTGAACAGCATCGCCAGATCGGACGGCAGCACGATGGAGTGGCGCCGGACGATGGCGGCCATTTCCTGCAGCAGCACCGCCAGGCGCACGTCCTTCAGTGCCAGGTTCTCGTAGTCGAAGATCAGGTCGCCGACGTCGTTGGCCAGCCGCGTCTCGTCCACGTCTCCATCGCGCACCCACTCGAGCAGCACCTCGACCACGTCGCCTTCGTCACGGCGGGTCAGGCCGGACAGCATGTCGACGATCTGCCGCCTGCGCTCGGCGCTGAGGCGCCCCACCATGCCGAAATCGATGATCGCCAGCCGGTTGCCGGGAAGATAGAACACGTTTCCGGGATGGGGGTCGGCGTGGAAGTAGCCGTGCTCCAGGATCATGCTCAGCACCGCGTCGGCGCCGCGCCGGGCGAGCAGGCGCCGATCCAGCCCGGCCGCTTCGACCGCCGCCAGGTCGGTGCCCGGAATGCCCTCGATCCGGTCCTGCACGTTCACGTTCTGTCGGGTGTAGTCCCAGTAGATGCGGGGAATCACCACGTTCGGGTCGCCGGCGAAATTCTCGGCGAAGCGCTGCTGCGCGCGCGCCTCGAGCGAGAGGTCGAGTTCGCGGTGGATCGAGCGGCCGAACTCGGCCACCATCCGTACAGGCTGGAAGCGCCTGACCTCGGGCATCTCCGATTCCACCAGCGCTGCAATGCTGCCAAGGATGCGCAGATCCGCCTCGATCTTGGGACGGATACCGGGCCGCATGACCTTGAGCACCACCGGCGTGCCATCCTGCAAACGGGCCGCGTGCACCTGGGCGATGGACGCCGAACCCCTCGGCGTGGGTTCGACGTCGCGGAACAGTGTCATCGGCGATTCGCCCAGGGATTCCTCCAGCTGGGGCAACAGCGTGTCGAACGGCACCGGCGGTACCTCGCTCTGCAGCCGCTCGAACTCCGCAATCCAGTCCGGCGGCAGCAGATCCACGCGGGTGGCGAGAACCTGGCCAAGCTTGACGAAGGTCGGGCCGAGCTCGACCAGGGCCAGGCGGGCACGGGCCGCGGCGCTCAGTTTCAGGACTGGCTCGGGCGGCGCCTTGCGCAGCGCCTGGCCGGCCCGCTCCAGGGCACCGGTAATGCCGGCACGCCCCACCAGATCGCCGAACCCGTGGCGGATCAGGACCGAGGCGATCTCGTGCAACCTGGGCAGGTCGCGCATCGCATGCAGGGCATCGCTGAGCATCGCGCACATTATCCGCCATGCCCGCCCGTGCGCGCCTCAAGCCGGCCGTCGCGCAGCCGTTACCAGCCTCGAATTGCGGAGGTGGACGGCATGAAGGGACTGGTGTTCACGGAATTCCTGGAGATGGTCGAGGCGGCGTGGTCCTACGAGATGGTCGACCGCATCGTCGACGAGGCCAACCTGCCCTCGCGCGGCGCCTACACGGCAGTCGGCACGTACGATCACGCCGAGATGTGGAGCCTGGTCACCCGGCTCTCCCATGCCAGCGGCCAGGCGGTGCCTGACCTGCTGCAGGCATTCGGCCGCCACCTCGCCGGCCGCTTCACGCACAGCCACCCGCAGTTCTTCTCCGCCCCGAGCCTGTTCGATTTCCTCGCCTCGGTGGATGCCGTGATCCACGTGGAGGTGCGCAAGCTCTATCCGGATGCGGAGCTGCCGCACTTCGAGGTGGCGGAACGTACGCCCGAGCGCCTGCTGCTGGTGTACCGATCGCCGCGCCACTTCGGCGACCTCGCTGAAGGACTGATCCTCGGCGCCGCTCAGCACTTCGGCGAGAGCGTGCGCATCTCGCGCGAAACCGTCTCCGAGGCCTCGGGAAGCCACATCCGCTTCACAGTGGAGCGGGCGTGAGCCAGGACGACGGGAGCGGCGGGGCCCGCGCTTCCGACCCCATCCAGGTCCTGCTGCGGCGCGTCGAGCGCGAGCGACTGGCCCGCAAGCGGGCCGAGGAACTGCTCGAGGGCAAGAGCGCAGAACTGTTCCGCGCCAACCAGCAGCTGCAGACGCAGGCAGCCCGTCTGGAACTGACCGTCAAGGAACGCACCCAGGCATTGGAGCAGGCCCTGGCGAAAATGAACCTCGCCATGCGCGCCAAGAGCGAATTCCTGGCGGTGGTGAGCCACGAGATCCGCACACCGATGAATGGGATCCTCGGCATGGCGCAGCTGCTGCAGATGACCGCGCTCGACGAGGAGCAACGCCGCTTCGTCGGGGTCATCCAGACCAGCGGAGAGACACTGCTGGCGATCATCAACGACATCCTGGACATGTCGAAGCTGGAGGCGGGCAAGTTCAAGCTGCACAGGCGACCGTTCGAACCGCGCGTGGTCGCCCGCGAGGTCGGCGATCTGCTCAAGTCGCAGGCGCAGGGCAAGCGGCTGTACCTGGACATCGAGATCGCACAGAGCCTGCCGCAATGGCTGGAGGGCGACGGGCTGCGTCTGACGCAGGTGCTGACCAATCTGGTCGGCAACGCGCTCAAGTTCACCCACCACGGTGGCGTGACGGTCAGCCTTGGCATGTCCGACGAGGGCACGATGCTCGAGTGCGTGGTGCAGGACACCGGGATCGGCATCCCGCCCGACAGGGTGGGTTCGCTGTTCGAGCGCTTTTCGCAAGTGGACAGTTCGATCACCCGGCGTTACGGCGGCACCGGGCTTGGACTGGCAATCTGCAAGCACCTGGTGGAAGGCATGGGCGGAACCATCGGTGTGCGCAGCAGGATGCACGAAGGCACCACGTTCACGGTCCGCATCCCCGCCCCGGTTGCCCAACCCGAGGCGCCGGTGCAGGACAACCCGGCGCCGGACGATTCCATGCCGCGTCGCGAGTTGCGCGTGCTCTTGGTCGAAGACAACGCCGTGAACCAGCTGCTGGCGATGACCATGCTCAACAAGCTGGGCTACCAGGGCGACCTCGCCGCCGACGGCGTGGAAGCAATCGAACGCGTGAAGGCCGTCGACTACGACGTGGTGCTGATGGACATGCAGATGCCGCGCATGGACGGGTTGGCCGCGACACGCGCCATCCGCCAGCTGCCCCTGGCGCACCAGCCCCGCATCGTCGCGCTCACCGCCAACGCAATGGACGCCGACCGGGACACCTGCCTGCAGGCCGGCATGGACGATTTCCTCGCCAAGCCGTTCAAGGCCGGCGAATTGCAGGACAAGATCGAGAGGACGGCCGAAGCGCGTTCCTGAAGCGCCGCTCAGGGCTTTTCGTCGCGATCCTTGCGCAAGGCCTCGGACA
The DNA here is from genome assembly GCA_964386195.1 of uncultured Burkholderiales bacterium. Taxonomy (GTDB): domain Bacteria; phylum Pseudomonadota; class Gammaproteobacteria; order Burkholderiales; family SHXO01; genus SHXO01. The sequence continues at coordinate 6,497 of CAYLTE010000193.1, forward strand.
TGCCGGCCAGGATGCCACTGGCCATCGCGGCGAAGCGCTCCCCGAACTGCCGGGCGGCCTCCATGCCGGCCACGGCACCCTCGCTCATCGCGGTGGTCATCCGCGCCGAGAACTCGCGCACCGTGCGCGACACCAGCCGTCCCGTATCGGTCCCGGCGTGCTGCGCATGACTCGCCAAGCGCTCCCACTCGGTCTTCACCGCGCCGCCGGTCGATCGCGAGATGTCGCGCACCGAGTCGAGCAGGCTGCTCTCCATCTCCCGCATCCGCTCCAGCCCTTGGCGCAGTTCCGTGTCGGTGAACTCGCGTCCGCGCGCCGACATCTCCTTGAGCGCAAGGCTCGACGCCTGAGCGGCCTTGCTCACCGCCTGGTCCATTCCCGCGAACGCCTCCGACAGCGCCTCGCGCACGTCGCTGCCCCGCTTCTGCGCACCGAGGCTGATGCCCTCGGTCATCGCGCGCATCACTTCGCGCGTCCCGTGCAGGTCCAGGCGGCGTTCTTGCAGGGCACGCAGCGTGAGTTCACGCACGCGTTCGCGAATGCCCTCGCCCGCAGCCACCGATTCGCTGGCCGCCTGCCGGATCGATTCCGCCGACGTGTCCTCTTCGCTCATGTCCATTCCTCCGTGAACTGCGGCTGTGCGCCTTCGGTTATGCTACGCGCCTGCACGCGCGGCTGCTCGACGGCGCATCCGAACCCTCACCGGCCACCATCCATGTCCACTCCCCTGCGCGCCGCAGTGATCGGCGCCGGCTATCTCGGAAACTTCCACGCCCAGAAGTACGCTGCTCTGGACGAGGTCGACCTGATCGGCGTCGCCGACACCGATCCTGCGCGGGCGCGGGAGGTGGCCGGGCGCGTGGCGAGCGCCGCGTATACGGACTATCGCGAGCTGCTCGGCCGCATCGACGTCGCCTCCATCGTCGTGCCCACCGAAGGGCACTTCGAGGTCGCCCGCGCCTGCCTGGAGGCAGGCGTGCACATCCTGGTGGAGAAGCCGGTCACGCGCACGGTCGAGGAGGCGCAGGAACTGGTCCAGCTGGCAAAGGCGAACCGGCGGGTGTTCCAGGTCGGCCACCTCGAGCGTTTCAATCCTGCCATCCTGGCGGTTCGCGACCAGATCACCCGGCCGCTGTTCATCGAATCCGAGAGACTGGCCGTATTCAAGCCGCGCGGGACCGACGTCAACGTGGTGCTCGACCTGATGATCCACGACATCGACCTGATCCTTCCGAGAGCGGCGCAGGCATCCTCGTCGAAAAGATCAGCCCCGGCGTCTGCCTGCCCGCTCAGCCGTGCAAGTTCGGTCTCAGCATCTCCAATGCGGGTAGCATGCCGTTCGATGGCGACGTGCTGCTGGCGGATGCGATGTTCGTGGCAGGTGCGGTGACGGGCGCGCCGGTCACAGGCGTCAATCCGCCAATCGCCTGCGATGCGGGCAACACCAACCAGTTGCCGTTTACCTGCAAGACACATCTTTCGCTGATGCCGGGCGAGGCGCAGATTCATTGGGTCGAAGTGACCATGCCCGCACCGGGCGGCTATTGGGCGGAAAACTGCTTTGGCGCGCTCGATCCCGCGTTACTGCCGCCCGGACCGTTGCCTGTGGGATTTGGCGCTGGCGGCGGCAATCCGAGCTGCGTGTGGGTTCACGTCCCGGCCGTTGCGCCCAAGAAGCAGGAGGTGCGCGATTCCCCGCCGACGCTAGTGCCGCCACCCCTGCCACGCTGCCCAGACGGCCGCATCCTGCGGGCGGGCGAGGACTGCCCATGCCCGAAGGGCCGAAGCTGGAATGACAAATTCAACAGCTGCGCGC
>CAYLTE010000194.1:0-8117 GCA_964386195.1 uncultured Burkholderiales bacterium
ACTGGGGACTGGGGACTGGGGACTGGGGACTGGGGACTGGGGACTGGGGACTGGGGACTGGGACAATTGAAGTGCGGCTGATTGCCCGGCGCAAGCACTATTTCCTGAAGTCGAGATTTTTCCCTGCCACCATCTCCACCAGCCCCTAGTCCCCAGCCCCCAGTCCCGCTGTTTATCCCCCGATTTCGTAAACCGTCCTCTCTTCCGACTCGATTTCGCTGCCGATGATCTCTCCGGTCGCGGCGTCCACGGCCACTTCGTATTCCTTGCCATCGGCGCCCGCGATCTCGACCTCGTAGATCGCCTTCCCGTCCGCGATCTCCTGCTCGCTCTTGCTCACCTTGCCGGGGAACTGCGCCAGGGCCTTGGCGCGCGCATCCTTCTCCAGGATCTTGGCGGCCGCCTTGAACTCCTCATCGTTGCGGTTCGCCTCGCGCGACGTCTCCACGATCTCGCCTGTCATCGCGTCGCATTCGATTTCCCATGTCTGGCGATTGGAGGTCTTGATCTTGAACTCGTACAGGGGCACGCCGGCCTCGATCTCGAGTTTCATGGCACTGACCTTGCCGTCCACCTTGGCGAGCGCGGCCGCCATGCAGGTCTCCATGGAAACCTTGGTCTCCGGCATGTCCAGGGCACTTGCAGGCAGGGCAAAGGACGCCGAAACCAGCGTCACGGCAGACATGATCGACATTCGCATACGGGTTCTCCTGTGTTGAGCGATGGAACATGACGTTTCGATGCGACTTCGATCGCGGCCATGCGAATCGGTTCCCTTCGCCTTCCTCAGCACACGTCGAACCTAGTGCCGGGTTCGCGCTCAAACCGGTAGAACCTTGATAGGAGTAAGCTCCACACATGCTCGTTCAATTCGAAAGCAAGGTAGGCGGCTTCACCATGTTCGGCGACATCGCCGTCGCGCTGCTCAGGCTGATGGGACACAGCGGTACGGTCCCCGGAGCGGTTCTTGCCGCTGACATTCCCTCGGCCCTGGCGCAGTTGCGGGCCGGTCTCCACGCCCAGCCGGAGGAACCCGAGATCGAAGAGGTACCGGCGGACGAACGCGAGGAGAAGCCCGAGCCGCGCGTGTCCATCCACAAGCGCGCCGTGCCCCTCATCGACCTGCTCACGCGCTCTGCCGAAGCGGGCAGCGACGTGATCTGGCGATGAGCCGGGACGCCCCGGCGCGCGCTCAGTGTCTCGGGAGGTAGCGCAGGACCTGCTCGAAGCGCAGATCCGTGCTGTCCACGATTTCCGCCCGCAGGTCGGCCTCGCCCTGCGGCTGGAAGTAGAAGCGGAACACCGGGTTCTCGCTGATCGTGAAGTCGACGTGGGCGCGCATGATGCGCGCCTCGCCGTAGTACACATCCACCTGCCGCACGAAATGCGGCTCCATCGTCACATTGCTCGCCATCCCGGAGAATTGCGGGTGCATCACGTTGAGCTGGGCGAGCACCGGCTCGCCGGGTTCGGCGAACTGGTCCTCGACCCGCAGCTTCATGCGGCCGAGATCGCGCAGCGCGCCCGCCTTGCTGACCGGCGCCGAGCAGCCGCCCGCACCGACCACCAGCTTGGCGCTCATCCACAGCGAACCGTCGTTGAGTTCGGCCACGGCCCGGATTGGGGAGGAACTCTCCATGCGCACGCGCGTCTCGATGTCCGCCCTGCCGCTGAGGGGTGTCAGTTCGAAGCGCACGCCGAAGGGCGACGGGTTCTCGTCCACCACGATCCAGATGTTGCGAATGAAGCGTTGCGGTGTCTGCATGAAGCGCGTCCGCACCATCACGGGCACGACCGCGGCATCTTCGGCCTGAGGCGAAACGAACAGCTCCAGTACGGATTCGGAGTCGTCCCGCACCGGGCGATCGCCGAACAACAGCGGCTTGATCTGCAGCCAGGATGGCTCGTCGCTGAAGTTGCCGGCGGCAGCCGCGAAGCTCACGCTCAGCAGAACCGCTGCCAGCATCGCCTGCGTCAATCGCATCGCTTCTCCTTCATCCATCGGGATACGGGCGGCCCCTGCGGGAACCGCCGACCCAGGCAGCATACACCTCGCCGATGCCCGGCTGCAGCGCCGCGCTGGACCGGAATGCGTCCGTGTCGTCCGCGCTGATCCTCTACCACGCCGAGTGCGTGGACGGATTCACCGCGGCGTGGGCGGCGTGGCGCGCACTGGGTTCGCGAGCCGAATACCTGCCGGTCCATCACGGCGCATCGCCACCTGCGGTGTCGGGACGCGACGTAGTCATGCTCGACTTCGCCTATCCGCGCGCGATCTCCCTGACGCTGGCGGACCAGGCGCACTCGCTGCTCGTGCTCGACCACCACAAGACTGCCCTCGAGGAGTTAGGCGATCTGCCCTTCGCCCGCCTCGACATGCAGCAGTCGGGCGCGGGCCTGGCGTGGCGTCACTACCATCCCCACACGGTGGTGCCGCGCCTGGTGCAGACCGTCGAGGACGGCGACCTGTGGCGGCACAGCTTCTCCGACACGCGCGCGGTCTACCTGCGCCTGACCTATGAACCGCGCACCTTCGCCAACTGGGACCGCATCGCGCAGAACACCTCGACGCTCGCCGGCTTCCAGGCCTTCGCGGCAGAAGGCCGGGTGCTTCAGGCGGAGCGCGACTTCCAAGTCGAGCGCCTGCTGCTGCGCAGCTTCGAGGTCGACCTGGGAGGGGAACGCGGCCTCGCGGCCGAAGCACCCGCTGCCTACCGCAGCGAAGTCGGGCATCGACTGGCCGAGCGCTCCCGCAGCTTCGGGCTGGTGTGGTATCCGCGCGGACGCGGATATCGCGTGAGCCTGCGCAGCCTGGGCGACTACGACGTCGAACGGCTCGCGCGGCGTTTCGGCGGCGGCGGCCATCGCAACGCCGCCGGCTTCACGCTTGCGGACCGGGGGATGGTGCGCGTGGTGCTGGGGCGTTAAACGCGGCAACCAGCAGCACCGCGCTCTCTCCGCTCAGACCCCATCCTTTGTCGCCACAGGGCGCGACCACGCCCTGTCCGCCGTAGCGCGGATCGTCGCTCGACCAGGCGAGCACCCACTGCATGCCGGCGGGCGGCGCCAGCAGCGGTTCGGGCGCCGGCACCAGTTCGAGTGCGTCGCCAAGATTCACCAGCAGCAGGCGGTCGCCCGTCTCGGCGTCGAACCACCGCAGCAGGAATGCCTTCTCGCCGAGCACGGCGCCGTCGAGGGCTTCCCAGTCCTGGCGCGCGATCACTTCGTCCTCACGCCGGATCCGCAGCAGATCGGCGTGCAGGGCCAGCATCTCTTCGTGCTTGTCGCGCTCGTGCCAGTCGAGCTTCGCGGAAACGAACGTGTCCTCGGCGCAGGGATCGGGCACCTGATCGGTAGCCTGCGCATAATTGGTGAACTGCGACACGAACTCCCGGCGGCCCGCCCAGATGCTCGTGCCCAATTGCTCGCCGTGGTCGGCAAAGAACGGAAAAGGTGTCGTGGCGCCGAACTCCTGGCCCATGAACAGCAGCGGCGTCTGGGGCGAGAACAGCATCAGCGCCGTCATCGCCCGGTGGCGCCCCGGGCTGGTCAGCGCGTGCACGCGGCTGCCGTCGAGCGTGTTGGCGACCTGATCGTGGTTCTGGGTGAAGGTCTGGAACGCCCAGGCCGGCAAGCGCGTGACCGGCGTGCCTCGCCCCTTGTCCTGCCAGTCGTAGAATTGCCCCTGAAACAGGAATGCGCGCTTGGCGCATGAGACGAATTCCTGTGGCCGCCCGCGGTAATCGTGGAAGTAACCCTGGTGGTTGCCGGTCAGCGCCACGCGCGCAGTGTGATGAAAGTCGTCGTTCCACATCGCATCCAGGCCGAAACCGCCCTCCCCGATCGGGCGCAGGCAGCGCACGTCCTGCGGCTCGTTCTCGGCAGTCAGCACGATGCGCCGTTCTTCCGCGGCGGCACGCGCACGTCGCGATACTTCGGCGAGGATGTGAGGCGCGCTTGCATCGTGGATGCTCTGCGTGGCATCGAGGCGCAGGCCATCGAGGTGAAACTCGCGGATCCAGTAGCAGGCGTTTTGCAGGAAGAACTCGCGCACGGGCGCGCAATGCGGCCCGTCGAAGTTGATGGCCGCACCCCAGTCGTTGCGGTAGCGGTCGGTGAAGTAGTTCAGGCTGTAGCAGCCGAGGTAGTTCCCGTCCGGACCCAGATGGTTGTAGACCACGTCCAGGATGACCGCGAGTCCGAGCGCATGCGCCGCATCGACGAAGCGCTTGAACGCGTCGTACTCACCGTAGCCGTGGAACGGCGCGTACGGGCACACGCCGTCGTAGCCCCAGTTCCAGCGCCCGGCGAACTCGGCCACCGGCATGACCTCCAGCACCGTTATGCCCAACTCACGCAGATCGGCCAGTTGACGGATCGCCGCGTCGAACGTGCCTTCCGGCGTGAAAGTGCCGATGTGCAACTCGTAGAAGACTGCCCCGTGCAGCGAGGCGCCGCGCCAATCCGCATCGCGCCAGCCGTGCGCCTGCGCATCGACGAGCATGGACGCTGCGTGCGGGCCTTCCGGTTGATAGCGCGAGCAGGGATCGGGGTAGGCCGCTTCGCCGTCGAGGCGATAGCGGTAGCGTGCGCCGGGTGCGAGCCCCGCGACACGCACTTGGAAGTATCCATCCGCGTCGGCCGCCATTGGCACCGAGGACGGCGTGGGCATCTCGATCTGCAGATCGACGCGGCGCGCACGCGGCGCCCACACGCGGAACGAGGCGCCGCCCGGAACACAGATAGCTCCGAGCGGCGGCGAAGGGGATGGCGAAGGATCGTCGGAAGGCATCTGGCTGCGTCCTCAGCAACCGCGATGCCGTTCCTACGGCAGGTCGAGCGCGCCGGCTACGTGCGCCACTCGTGTGTGCTCTCGACGCGCCCTTCCGCGTCCACGGACTCCAGCCTAACGGTGAATCCCCACAGGCGGCCGAGGTGGCGCATCACTTCGTCGGCCTGGCGGTCGTCCAACGGGCGTCCGCGATAGGTGTGGTTGCGCAGCAGCAGAGAGCGGTCGCTCTCGCGGTAGTAGCGCGCGACCTGGATGTCGGGCAGCCGGTTCTCCCGTCGGTACGCTTCGGCGAGCATGCGGCGCACGCGGCGGTAGCCCTGGTCGTCGTGGATGCTGTCGACCAGCAGCTCGGCCTCGCCTTCGTGGTCGGCCACGACGAACAGGCGCAGGTCGCGGATGAGCTTCGGCGACAGGTACTGATTGATGAAGGACTCGTCCTTGAAATTGCGCATCGCGAAGTCGAGCTGCGGGATCCAGTCGGTGCCCGCCAGTTCCGGGAACCAGTGACGATCCTCGTCCGTCGGGTTCTCGCAGATACGCCGGATGTCCTGCATCATCGCGAAGCCCAGCGCGTAGGGATTGATGCCGTGGTAGCCCTGCTGGTCGAATCCGCGCTGCGTCACCACGTTCGTGTGGTGGTGCAGGAACTCGAACATGAAAGCATCGCCGATCTGGCGCTTGTCGTAGAGCCGGTTCACCAGTGTGTAGTGCCAGAACGTCGCCCAGCCCTCGTTCATCACCTTGGTCTGCACCTGCGGGTAGAAGTATTGCGAGAGCTTGCGCACGATGCGAACCAGTTCGCGCTGCCAGGGTGCGAGCGCCGGCGAGTGCTTCTCGATGAAGTACAGCAGGTTCTCCTCCGGCTCGGCTGGATAGGCCCGGCCGTCGGTCGCCACTACCTCGACCTCTTTCTGCGGAACAGTGGTGCGCCACAGATCGTCGAACAGCCGGCGCTCGTGCTCGGCGCGCTCGTGTCGGCGTGCCTCCAGCTCCCGGGAAGACACCGGCTGCGGTCGACGATACCGGTCGACGCCGTAGTCCATCAGCGCGTGGCAGGAGTCGATCAGCTCCTCGACCTGCGCCACGCCGTGGCGCTCCTCGCATTCCATCACGTAGCGCCGCGCGAACACGAGGTAGTCGAGGATGGCGTCGGCCTGGGTGAACTGCCGGAACAGGTAATTGCCCTTGAAGAACGAGTTGTGCCCGTAGCAGGCGTGGGCCACCACCAGCGCCTGCATCACCATCGTGTTCTCCTCCATGAGGTAGGAGATGCAGGGGTTGGAGTTGATCACGATCTCGTAGGCAAGGCCCTGGTAGCCTTTCCGATAGGCCGCCTCGTTGCGGATGAACGACTTGCCGTAGGACCAGTGCGGATAGCCCAGCGGCAATCCACTGGACGCATAGGCGTCGAGCATCTGCTCGGAGCTGATGATCTCGATCTGATTGGGATAGGTGTCGAGCCCGAACTCCCCTGCGGCCTCCGCGATCGCATCGTCGTAGCGGCCGATCAAATCGAACTCCCACTCCGGCCCGTGCGGAAGCGGCATTGCGTAGCTCTTCGACGTGCTGCCCGGGACGGTCATCGCGCTCATACCGCGTTCTCCTTCGCGAACAGGTCCCGGAAGACCGGATAGATGTCCTGCGGCTGGCTCACCCGCTTCATCGCGAAGTTCTCCTCCTCGCCCTGGAGTTCCTCGTACTCCGCCCACAAGGGGCTCTTGCGCGAATACTCCTCCTCGGGCGTCTCGATGTAGGCGAAGTAGCGCGCGAGCGGCAGCAGCTGCTCGCGCAGGAAGCGCGTGCTCTTGCCCGCGTCCGCGCCGAAGGCGTCACCGTCGGACGCCTGGGCGGCGTAGATGTTCCACTCGCCCACCGGAAAGCGCGCGGCGACCACCGCCTTCATCAGCTCCAGGGCGGAGAGCACCACCGTCCCGCCGCTGCGCTGGTCGTAGAAGAAGGTGTCCTCGTCCACCTCCTCGGCCTCGTCGGTGTGGCGGATGAACACCAGCTCGACGTGCTCGTACTTGCGGGTGAGGAACAGGTAGAGCAGCGTAAAGAAGCGCTTGGCCAGGTCCTTCTTGCGCTCGTCCATCGATGCCGATACGTCCATCAGGCAGAACATGACGGCGCGCGCGACCGGCGCGGGCTGGACGATGCGATGCCGGTAACGCAAGTCGACGTCGTCGAGAAAGGGCACGCGCGCCAAGCGCACCTCCAGGTCGAGGATGCGCGACTCCAGTGCCGCGATGCGCGCCGGTTCGCCAGATTTCCGCAGCAGCTGCGCCAGTTCCTCGCGCAGCATGTCCAGTTCGTCGCGCAGCGGGCCGCCGAGGGCGATGCGACGTGCCAGCGCGGTCTTCATGGTACGCACGACGCTGAGGTTGCTCGGCGCGCCGTCCTTGACGTACCCCGCCCGGACCAGCTTCTTGTGCTGCGCCTCGGCCAGGGTCGTGCGCATGAGGTTGGGAAGTTCCAGATCCTCGAAGAAGATGTCGAGGAACTCGTCGCGCGAGAGGCTGAACACGAAGTCGTCGGTGGATTCGCCGCTGCCCGGTTCGCGCCCGCCGCTGCCACCCCCGCCGCCGTTGGGGCGCTGAATCCTGTCCCCGCGTACGAACTCTCGGTTGCCCGGATGGACGGATTCCCAGTCGCCGCCCTGCCCGTAGCTGAATCCCGGCTCGGAGATGTCCTTGGCGGGCACCTTGACTTCGCCGCCCTGGATCATGTCCTTGATCGAGCGGTCGGCGACCATGCCCTTGACCGCCCGCCTGATGTGGTCCTTGTAGCGACGGATGAAGCGCTCGCGGTTCACTGCGCTCTTGTTGCGTCCGTTCAGCCGCCGGTCGATCAGGTGCATGTGCGTTCTCTCGTCTTCAGGGACTGAAGGCGGGCGGCGGGTCGCCGATGAGCCACCCGCCGTGCCAGATTCTGCCTGCCCGGTCCGTCACGAGGACTTCTGCACGCGCAAATACCACTCGGATAGCAGGCGCACCTGCTTCTCCGTGTAGCCCTTGGAGACCATGCGGTCGACGAAGCTCTGGTGCTTCTTCTGGTCCTCGGCCGAGGCCTTGGCGTTGAAGGAGATCACCGGCAGCAGGTCCTCGGTGCTCGAGAACATCTTCTTCTCGATCACCTCGCGCAGCTTCTCGTAGCTGCTCCACGCCGGATTCTTGCCGGCATTGTTGGCGCGCGCCCGCAGCACGAAGTTCACCACCTCGTTGCGGAAGTCCTTGGGGTTGGCGATGCCGGCCGGCTTCTCGATCTTCTCCAGTTCCTCGTTCAGCGCGGGACGGTCGAAGATTTCGCCGGTGTCCGGGTCGCGGTA
>CAYLTE010000195.1:0-8041 GCA_964386195.1 uncultured Burkholderiales bacterium
CTGCCCCCTGAGCGAGCAGGATGCTGCAGCGCAGGGGGCTCCTAGGCCCCATGTATAATCCGGGCATGCTTGTTCCCGGGCTCGACCCAGTCACTCCTACTCCGCCGCGATGATCCGCCGCCTCCTGCAGCGCGTCTTCTCCGGCCGCACCGGGAAGAACAAGGATCCACTGGTCATTCCCTTCGCCGAACACGGCGTGGCGGCCGAACGCATCAGTGCCTGTGCGCGCAAGACCGTGACCGGACTTCAGGACGCCGGCTACAGCGCGTTCGTGGTTGGAGGTGCGGTGCGCGATCTGCTTATCGATCTCGAGCCGAAGGACTTCGACGTCGCCACCAGCGCCACGCCGGAGCAGGTGAAGGAGGTGTTCCGGCGCTCGCGCATCATCGGACGACGCTTCCGCCTGGTGCACGTGATGTGCGGGCAGGACACGGTCGAGGTGTCCACCTTCCGCGGACCGGCCAACGGCGAGGGCAGCGGCGACAGCCAGATGCAGGACGAGCACGGACGCATCCTGCGCGACAACGTGTTCGGCACCCAGGCCGAGGATGCGCTGCGCCGGGACTTCACCATCAACGCCCTGTTCTACGATCCGCGCACGCAGGAGATTCTCGACTACTGCGGTGGATTCGACGACCTGCGCAAACGCGTGATCCGCATGATCGGCGTGCCCGATCAGCGCTACCGCGAGGACCCGGTGCGCATGCTGCGCGCCGTGCGCCTGGCGGCCAAGGTGGGCGGGCACGTCGAGCCGCGTACGCGCGAACCGATCCGCGAGTTGGCGCCGCTGATCCAGAACGTGCCACCCGTTCGCCTGTTCGAGGAGATGCTCAAGCTGCTGCTATCCGGACACGCCACCGAGTGCCTGCTGCAGTTGCGCAACGAGGGCCTGCACCACGGCGTGTTGCCCATGCTCGACGTCATTCTCGAGCAGCCGATGGGCGAGCGCTTCGTCATGCTGGCACTCAACAAGACCGACGAGCGGGTGCGCGAGGGCAAGGGCGTCTCGCCCGCCTTCCTGTTCGCGGCGCTGCTGTGGCACGAGGTGCTCGCCGCGTGGCGCGCGCGCGAGGCCGATGGCATGAAGCCGGTCCCGGCGCTGCACGAGGCCATGGACGAGGTCATCTCGGCGCAGGTGGAGAAGCTCGCCATCCCGCGGCGCTTCACTACCGACATGAAGGAGCTGTGGGAACTGCAGCTTCGCCTGCTCAACCGCGCCGGCAAGCGTCCCTATCGCCTGCTCGAACACCCGCGCCTGCGCGCCGGCTACGACTTCCTGCAGTTGCGCTGCGAGAGCGGCGAGGTGGATCAGGAAGTCGCGCAATGGTGGGACGAGTTCATGCGTGGCAGCGAGGAACAGCGGGCCGGTCTGCTGCTGCCCGACAGCGGGCCGAAGCGCCGCCGGCGCCGGCGCAAGCCGGGCGGCCGGGGCGAAGGTTCGCCCGAATCGGATGCCGGGTCCTCCGCTGCCGAGTCCGTCCCGGACACCATGGACGAGCATGGTGCCGAGCCCTGATCGCGTGGACCGTGTACGTGCTTACGTCGGCGTGGGCAGCAACCTCGACGATCCCGCGCGTCATGTGCGCGAGGCGATGGACGCGCTGGACGCGCTGCCCGACACCCGCGTCGCCGCGCGCGCGTCCCTCTACCGCAGCGCGCCCGTGGGCCGGCTCGATCAACCGGACTTCGTGAACAGCGTGGCCGCGCTGGACACCGCACTGCCCCCCGGAAAGCTGCTCGACGCGCTGCTGGCGATCGAGGCACGGCATGGCCGCGTACGCAGCGAGCGCAACGCCCCGCGAACCCTCGATCTCGACCTGCTGCTCTACGGCGACCGGTGCAGCGGGGACGCCTCCCTCACGCTGCCGCATCCGCGGTTGCACGAGCGTGCCTTCGTGCTGCTGCCGCTGGCGGAGATCGACGCCGAGGTGCATGTGCCGGGGCAGGGCCGCGTGTGCGAATTGCTGCCCGGCGTCGCCGATCAACGCGTGGCGCGTCTGCAGGAGAACTGAGCGTGCAGCGCGAGCGCCGCTACATCGTCGTCGAGGGACCGATCGGTGCGGGCAAGACCACCCTGGCCGGCCTGCTCGGCGAGCGCTTCGGGGCCGACCTGCTGCTGGAAAACCCCGGCGACAATCCCTTCCTGGCCAACTTCTACCAGGACCGGCGGCGCTGGGCGCTCTCCACCCAGCTGTTCTTCCTGTTCCAGCGTGTCAACCAGCTCAGCGGGCTCAAGCAGCTCGACCTGTTCGAGCGTCCGACCGTATCCGACTTTCTCTTCGCCAAGGACCCGCTGTTCGCGCAGCTCAACCTGCTCGACGACGAGCTGGCTCTCTACCAGCGCATCTACTCGCACCTGGCGCCGCAGGTGCCGGCGCCCGACCTGGTGATCTATCTACAGGCGCCGGTCGACACCCTGATGGCGCGCATCCGCCGGCGCGGCAATCCGGCCGAGCGGGCCATCGACGAGGATTACATCCGCGGCCTCGCCGAGGCCTACGGACGCTTCTTCCACGACTACGCCGCCTCGCCTCTGCTGATCGTCAACAGCCAGAACCTGAATTTTGTTGATCGGCCCGAGGATTTTGATTTATTGTTGCGCCGCATCAGCGAGATGCGCGGCCCGCGCGAATTCTTCAGCCTGGGCCGGTAAGCGCACGGCACTTTTCCGGTGCGGCGACCGTGCAGGTCGGTCCACGCCGACAGCGAGGCAGACATGGAAGTCATCGACACGATCGACGCGCTGCGGGCTCGTCTGCGCGACGAACCGGCTATCGCCTGCGTTCCCACCATGGGCAACATCCACGAGGGGCACCTCTCGCTGGTGCGCATCGCACGCGAGCACGCGCCACTGGTGGTCACCACGATCTTCGTCAATCGCCTGCAGTTCGGGGCGAACGAGGACTTCGACAGTTATCCCCGCACCTTCGCGGACGACTGCGATAAGCTCGAGCGCGAGGGCAATGCCATCGTGTTCCACCCCAACGAGACGCAGATGTATCCCGAGCCGCAGGTGTTCACGGTGGAACCCCCGCCAGTGGCCAACAAGCTCGAGGGCCGCTTCCGCCCGGGACACTTCCGCGGCGTGGCCACGGTCGTGCTCAAGCTGTTCAACATGGTGCAGCCCGACTACGCCGTGTTCGGCAAGAAGGACTACCAGCAGATCTCCATCGTGCGTCACATGGTCGAGCAGCTCGCGCTGCCGGTGAAGATCGTTCCCGCCGAGACGGTGCGCGCGGACGACGGTCTCGCGCTCAGCTCGCGCAACCGCTACCTCTCGCCCGAGCAGCGTGCCGAAGCGCCGCGCCTGAATCAAGTGTTGCGCCGCGTGCGCGAGCAGGTGGAGGCGGGAGATCGCAACTTCGAGGCGATCGAGTTCGGGGCCGACGCGGAACTGGCGCGCCACGGGTGGCACGTCGACTACGTGGTGGTGCGCAGCCGCCGCACGCTGATGCAGCCGAGCCCGCAGGAGCGCGAACTGGTGGTGCTGGGAGCGGCCAAGCTCGGCAACACCCGACTGATCGACAATCTCGAGATCCTCGCCCCGGGTTAGGTGCTGATCGAGGACGCAGGCGGCGGGTAGACTAGCGTGCGTACGGCCCCGGTTCGCATTCTGTGGACCGGTCCGGGACAGGCCAACCGAACGTTGGATGAACCGCTTCAACTGCACAGCAGGGGCACTGGCAGCGGGTGTGCTGCTGTTCGTCGCCGGTGCCGCCTTCGCCCGGCAGAACGCCCCGGACGCCCGTCTGGGACTGCCGGCGATCGCGCACGCCGACACGCTCGATCCTGCGCGCGTGGATCTCGGACGCAAGTTGTTCATGGATAGGCGGCTGTCGCGCAACGAGACCATGTCGTGTGGCATGTGCCACGTGCCCGAGCAGGGGTTCGCCCAAAACGAACTAGCCACATCGATCGGCATAGAAGGCCGCAGCCTGCGGCGCAATGCGCCGACCGTGCTGAACACCGGCTTCAACGAGTCCTACTTCCACGACGGACGTGTGCGCACGCTCGAGGAACAGGCCTGGGGCCCGCTGTTGGCCGCCGATGAGATGGGCAATCCGGATCGCGAGAGTGTCGTGGCGCGCGTGACGGCGATCGCCGACTACGCGCCTGCATTCCACGCGGCATTCGGAGACCCCGGCGTCACCGAAGCGCGCATCGGCGTTGCGCTTTCCGCCTACCAACGCTCGCTGGTTTCGGGCAACTCGCGCTTCGACCGCTGGTACTACGGTAACGAGCCCGAGGCGATGAGCGACGAGGAGAAGCGCGGCTTCGTCGTCTTCCGCGGCAAGGCGCAGTGCACGGCATGCCACGAGCTCGGCCGCGAGTTCGCGCTGTTCACCGACGAGGGCTTTCACAACCTGGGCGTGGGGGCGCCGTCCGCCAAGGGCGAGGTTGTGGACGTGCAGCTCGCCCCCGGGGTGACCACCCGGCTGTCGAGAGCGGTCGTGGAGAGCGTCTCGGGACCTGCACGGCCGGACGAGGGGCGCTTCGAGGTGACCGGCAACGCAGCCGAGCGCGGGGCATTCCGCACGCCGACGCTGCGCAATGTCGACCTGACAGCGCCATACATGCACGACGGTTCCCTGGCGACGCTGCGCAGCGTGGTCGACTTCTACGACCGCGGCGGCAACCGCGATCCCAACCTGGATCCGCTCATGGTGCCGCTGTACCTGAGCGAGCGGGACAAGCAGGATCTCGTCGCCTTCATGCGCGCCCTCACCGGGTCCAACGTCCAGGATCTCGCGCGGCAGGCGAGGGCGCAGGCGTCCACGCCACCGCCGCCGGCGGAGTAGTTCACGCGCCGCAGCAGCGTCCGGCCGCGCCCTGCGGAGAGGCCGGCGTAGCCGGTGAATCGGCGCCCGCCAGCGCCTGCTCGACGAAGTCGAGCCGGTCCTGGCCCCAGAACAACTCGTCGTCGATGGCGTAGGTCGGCGCCCCGAACACACCGCGGTCGATTGCTTCCTGCGTGTTCGCGTCGTACATCGCACGCACGTCGGCCGAGTTCGCCATCCGCGTCAGCACGTCGGCGTCGAGTCCCGCATCGATCATGATCTTGCGCAGCGTCGCCGCATCGCCGACGTCCTTCTCCTCGACCCAGCACCCGCGCAGGATGGCGCCCGCGAGCGCCATGGCCGGATCGGGACCCAGCCGCGTCGCCGCCACGATCAGCAGCGAGGCAGGCTCCGGATTGGTGGGGAAGTACTTCGGCTCGAGTGTAAGCGGCATGTCCAGGCGGCTGCGCCAGCGCTTCAGCTCCATCATGCGATAGGCCTGACGCTGCGGCGCGCGCTTGCCAAGCGGCAGCCCGCCAGACACCGGGAAGACCTTGCCGCCGATGTCGCAGGGTTTGACGCGGATGGTCGCACCGTGCTGCGCGCACATCGCCGCGAGGCGATCGTGGCCCAGGTAGGTCCAGGGAGAGACGGGCGTGAAGTAGTAATCGACGGTCTTGGTCATGGGCTTGGGAAACGGTGGATTCAGGCGGCCGACGGGAGGCACGCGGGCCCCAGCGGCTCGAAGGACTTGTAGGTGAGGATGAACTCCTGGTGGCCGAGCGCCTCGGACTTGGTCTGTTCGCCGTCGGCCACGCGCAGCACCAGCTCGTAGATCTCGCGGCCGACCTCGTCGAGCGTGGCGCGGCCTTCCAGGATGCGGCCGGCGTCGACGTCCATGTCCTCGCTCATGCGCTTGTAGGTGGCCGGGTTGGCACACACCTTGATCACCGGTGCCAGCGCCGAGCCCACCACCGAGCCGCGCCCGGTGGAGAACAGGATCACGTGGCTGCCACAGGCGATGAGTTCGGCGATCTCGGCGTTGTCGCTGATGTTGGGAAAGCCGAAGCGTGGTTCGCCGTCGGGCACGACGTCGAGCAGGTAGAGTCCGCCTGCCACCGGCACGTCGCCCGGCTTGATGATGCCGCGGATGGTGGACTGCCCCGACTTCGCATACGCCCCGAGCGATTTCTCCTCGATGGTGGTCAGCCCGCCGTCGGCGTTGCCCGGCCCGATGCTGGCGTGGCCGTAGGTCGCGTAGTAGTGCGCCGCCTTGGCCACTGTGTTCACGATCTCCGTGCCCAACGCGGGATTCTCCGCACGCTGCGCCATCCAGTGCTCCATGCCGATCAGTTCGCCGGTCTCTTCGAAGATGCAGGTCGCCTGCTGCTCGACGAGGAAGTCGAAGGCTCGACCCATTGCCGGATTGGCCGTGAGCCCGCTGGTCGCATCCGAGCCGCCGCAGATGGTGCCGACCACGAGTTCCTCGAGCGGCAACGGCGCACGCGGCGTGTGTTTCAGCTGTTCGATCGTCTGCGCGACCCAGGCCCGGCCCTCGGCAATGCTGCTGCGCGTGCCGCCGCTGTCCTGGATCACCAGCAGCTTCGCCGGCCGCCCTGACTCGCGGACCGTTTCCAGCAGGCGGCCCTTGTTGAACCCCTCGCAACCCAGCGACACCAGCAGCACCGCGCCCACGTTCGGGTGTGTGCACAGTCGCTCCAGCATCTTGTGCGAATAGGCGTTCGGGAAACAGCCGGGGAAGCCGATCAGATGCGCACCCGTTTCACGGAACGGATGAACGATCTCGCGCGAGACGTGGTGCGCGCACTCCACCAGGTAGCACACCGCGACCACGTTGCGGATGCCCTTGCGCCCGTCCGCACGCAGGTAGCCGTTTATCGCCATCAGTGCGCCTCCTTGAGGAATTCATGACCCGCATCCAGCGTATAGGTCGGGATGTAGTCGCTCGTGCAATTGTGCAGATGCACGTACTCGCCCGGCGCGATGTCCTGTGTGGCCACGCCGATCGGCGCGCCGTACTTGACGATGCGCTCGCCCTTGGCGATGCGCCGCACCGCGAACTTGTGGCCGACCAGCACCGCGCGCTCGAGCACGACGCGCTTTGCGTCGATCTCGCGCTCGGTCCCTGCGGGCAGATCGCTGGATGCCACCGCGATGTTGTCGCCTGGTGCCAGCAGCAGCACGCCACTGCCGTCGGTTCTCTGGAAGAAGCTCACGTTGGACTCCTCATTCCTTGACTACTGCCAAAGCGCTGAACGCGAAGAGCGCAAAGACCGCAAAGGAGAAACTCGCGATCATCACTCGCATTTCTTTGCGCTCTTTGCGGCCTTTGCGTTAAATCCCTTACTCGACGCTACAAACTACTGCGCCGGATGCGCGCGTCCTTGCGCTTCATCACGTCGGGCTGCAGCTTCGATCCCAGCCCCGGTCCCGGCGGTGCGGTGATGGTTCCGTCCTTCAGCGGCGGCAGTTGCGTCACCAGCTTGCCGTACCAGTCGTGGTAGAACGCGCGCACGACTTCCTGCACCAGCGTATTGGGGCAGTTCATCGACAGGTGGACGGCGGCGGTGAGCAGGATCGGGCCGGTGCAGTCGTGCGGGGCGATGGGCAGCTGATAGGCCTCGGCCATGGTCGAGATCTTCTTCGCCTCGGTGAGCCCGCCGGTCCAGCCGATGTCGAACATGCACACCGATACCGCGCGCTTCTCGAACAGGTCGCGGAAGGCCCAGCGCGTCCCCAGCGTCTCGCTGGCCGTCACCCACACGTCGGTACGGTGCGCGTATTCGGCAATGGCGTCGAGGTTGTCCATCTTGATCGGGTCCTCGTACCAGAACGGATCGAACTGCTCGAGCGCCTTGGCGATGCGGATGGCCTGGGGCAGGTTCCACAGCGAGTGGAACTCCACGTGGATGTCCATCTTGTCGCCCACGGCCTTGCGGATCTTCTCGAAGGGCACCATCGCCTTCTTGAGGTCGGCGCTCGAGATGTAGGTGCCGTTGCTGGCCTCGGCGTACTCGTCGAACGGCCAGATCTTCATGCCGGTGTAGCCTTCCTCGAGCAGCGAGAGCGCCAGCTCGTCCGCGTATTTCATGAAGCCCACCAGGTCCTCGTAGGGCTGGTACTTGCCGCTGTCGCCCGGCATGCCGAAGTTCGCCGTGCCCTGTTCGGACTTGGCGCGCACGTACTGGTAGCCCGCGCAGGTGTTGTACGCGCGCACCTTGTCGCGCGAGGCGCCGCCCAGC
>CAYLTE010000196.1:0-495 GCA_964386195.1 uncultured Burkholderiales bacterium
GGTGCACGGTACAGGCGCCGCACAGGGCCTTGCCACAACCGAACTTGGTGCCGGTCATGCCCAGCGTATCACGCAGGACCCAAAGCAGCGGAGTGTCCGGCGCAACGTCTACGGTCTCATTTTTACCGTTAACGTTGAAGGTGACGTTCATAAAAGCTCCCCCTTCGAGGTAGGTTGGGATGGAACAACTACAGGTACAACAACGGGAAAATACACGAAGGCCAGTGCCCTTTCAACAATTCGGCGACAGCGTTTTCTCCTTCGCATTTCCGCACTTAGCGGAACGTGAGATCACGTCGGCATGCTGCATCGCAGCAACGCCCTCGGCGGATCTTCCCGCTGGCCACTGAGAGCAGTCGTGTGCGAAAAGAGTTCCGCCCGCGCCGCACGCGAGCGCGTGCGAGGAAATGCGGTCCGATGCCGCCCAGCGGCCTCCGACCGCACGCGCACCTAGATGATAGTGCGTGCGCAGTTAGACCATGGCAATCCCAGCGC
>CAYLTE010000196.1:505-7924 GCA_964386195.1 uncultured Burkholderiales bacterium
CGCCCCCGCCGCCCCCCCGCCGGGCCCCTCCAATGCGTCCCCCGCCCCCCCTGCCCCAACGCACCGCACGCGCTCATCGATGATCGTGCTTGCGCAGTTCGACCTTGGCAATCGCAGCGCGATGCACTTCGTCGGGCCCGTCGGCCAGGCGCAGGGTGCGGTTCCATGCATACATCCAGGCAAGCGGGAAATCCTGGCACACCCCACCCCCGCCGTGCGCCTGGATCGCCCAGTCGATCACCTGCTGCGCGGCGTTGGGCGCAAGCACCTTGATCATGGCGATCTCGGCCTTGGCCGCCTTGTTTCCCACGGTGTCCATCATGTACGCCGCGTTGAGCGTGAGCAGCCGCGAGGTGTCGATGGCGATCCGCGATTCGGCGATGCGCTCATGCCAGACGCTCTGTTCGGCGACGGGCCGTCCGAACGCGACCCGCGACTTGAGCCGCCGGCACATCAGTTCGAGTGCGCGCTCGGCCTGTCCGATGATGCGCATGCAGTGGTGGATACGTCCCGGCCCGAGGCGCCCCTGGGCGATCTCGAAGCCCTTGCCCTCGCCCAGAAGCATGTTCGCGGCGGGCACCCGGACGTTCTCCAGCAGCACCTCCATGTGACCGTGCGGCGCATCGTCGTACCCGAACACGCTCAGCGGCCGAAGCACGCGGATGCCCGGCGCGTCGGAGGGAATCAGGATCATCGACTGCTGCTGGTGCTTGTTGGGGTTGTCCGGGTCGCTCTTGCCCATGACGATGTTGATCTTGCAGCGCGGATCCCCCGCGCCCGACGACCACCACTTACGCCCGTTGATGACGTACTCGTCCCCCTGGCGCTCGATCCGGCACTGGATGTTCGTCGCATCGGACGAGGCCACCTCGGGTTCGGTCATCAGGAAGGCCGAGCGCATCTGCCCCTCGAGCAGCGGAGTCAGCCACTGCTGCTGCTGGGCGGGCGTGCCGTAGCGCAGCAGCACTTCCATGTTGCCCGTGTCCGGCGCCGAGCAGTTGAACACCTCCGGCGCCCACTGCACCCGGCCCATGATCTCGCACAGCGGCGCGTACTCCAGATTGGTGAGTTCGCCGCCATGCTGCTTCGGCCGCCACAGGTTCCACAGCCCCTGCTTGCGCGCGATCGGCTTGAGTTCTTCGATGATGCGGGTGGGAACCCAGGCGTTGCCCTTCGCGCGGTTCTCCTCGATCTCCTCGAAGAAGCGGTTCTCGTTCGGGTAGATGTACTGGTCCATGAACGCGCTCACCTGCGCGCGCAGTTTCTGGACCTTTTCGGTGTATGCGAAATCCATGGGCGATTCCCTGTCAGGCGGCACGGCCGCGTAGTGGTTGGAAGAATGGTTCGGATTGGCGGGGACGGGCGGGTTTCATCGTCATGCAGCCTCCGGCGCCACGCGCTCGAAGCGCTGCATCGCCTCGCGCAGGAAGCCGGGCACCGGCGCGGCCGTGCGCGCCGCGGGATCGGCGTTGACGTAGATCAGTTCGCCGCTCACCAGAAGTGACTCGCCCCGATGCAGTTCGAGGAGGAAGCGCACGCTGCTGCGCCCGATGCGCGCCGCGCGCACCAGTACGTCGATCTCGTCGTCGTAGACGGCCGGGGCGTAGTATTCCAGCGTCGCCTTCTTCACGAACAGGTCCGTGCCGTGCTGGAGAATGCCGTCCGGGTAAGGGTAGCCGAGCGCGCGCCAGTACTCGGTGATGCCGACGTCGAAATACAGCAGGTAGTTGCCGTTGAATACGATGCCCTGGCGGTCCACCTCCGCCCAGCGGACCCGCAGCCTGTGCGAAAAGGCAAAGTCAGCGCGCGCCACGCGGCATTGCCTCATTCATAGCGGCGCGTCAGCCACTCGGCAACCAGGCAGGGCTTGTCGCTGTCCTCGCGCTCGAGGGTGACATCCCAGGTCATCTGCACGCCACGCCCCTGGCCTGGCGTCTCGAGGTCCTCGACGTTGCGCAGGTGCAGCCGCGCCCGGATGCGTGCGCCCACCGGCACCGGCGCGGTGAAGCGGACCCGGTTCAGCCCGTAGTTCACGCCAACGCGGGCGCTGGTGAATGCGATCGACTCACCTAGAAACTTAGAAAGCAGCGACAGGGTGAGGAAGCCATGGGCGATCGCCGCACCGAACGGCGACTCGCGCGCGGCGCGGACCGGGTCGACGTGGATCCACTGGTGGTCCCCGGTCGCCTGCGCGAAGAGATCCACTCGCTCCTGGGTCATCTCCAGCCAGTCGCTGACCGCAATCTCCTGGCCGATGCGCTCCTTCAACTCCTGCAAGCTCGCGATCTCGATGCGCGGCATCCGCGTCTCCCCCTTGGCACTCCCGGGATTATATGCGGTGTAATCTGTCCCTTTGCCCGGAGGTGACCCATGCGCATCGGAATGGTCGGTCTCGGCCGGATGGGGGCCAACATGGCGCGCCGCCTCGCACGCGGAGGCGTGCACGTAACCGCGTTCGACGTAAGCGAGGCGGCCCGCATGGCCCTGTCGGGCTCTGCAGACGTCGCGCCGGTCGATGGCTTGCCCGCACTGGTCGATGCACTCCCGGCACCGCGCGCCATCTGGCTGATGCTTCCCGCGGGACGCGTCACCCAGGATACGATCGACGCCCTGCTGCCACTGATGTCGCCCGGCGATACCCTGGTCGATGGCGCCAACGCCTGGTATCGCGACGCCGTCGCGCGCGCGAAGGCGGCGGGCGAGCGCGGTGTGCACTTCGTAGATGCCGGAGTCTCCGGAGGAATCTGGGGGCTGGACAACGGCTATGCCCTGATGTTCGGCGGCAGCGATGCGGCGGTGGCGGCGGTATCGCCCTTCGCGCGCATCCTCGCGCCGGCGCCCGACGCGGGATGGCTGCACTGCGGGCCGGTGGGGGCCGGCCACTTCGTGAAGATGATCCACAACGGCATCGAGTATGGGATGATGCAAGCGCTGGCGGAAGGCTTCGCGCTGATGGAGGCGAAGGCAGACCTCGATCTCGACCTCGCCGAGATCGCGCAGACCTGGCGGCACGGCAGCGTGGTGCGTTCGTGGCTGCTCGATCTCACCGCCGATGCGCTCGATCGGGATGCGCAGCTCGACGGGGTGCAGCCGGTGGTGGCGGACTCGGGCGAAGGGCGCTGGACGGCGCTCGAGAGCGTGGAGCTGGGCGTACCCACGCCGGTGATGACCCTGGCGCTGATGAACCGCTTCGGCACCCAGGGTCGCGGCGATTACGCAGCGAAGCTGCTCGCCACCATGCGCAACATGTTCGGCGGCCACGCCATCCAGCGCGAGCCCTGACCGGCCTGCCGGCCGATCAGGGACGGAGAAGCTCCACCGTGTGGACGATGACCGGCACTTCGCTCGCCTCGTCGAACTCCGCGCCCGCCTCGACGCCCGCGCGGGCGATCGTTTCGATATCCTCGCAGCGTTCGTACAGCGCGAA
The DNA here is from genome assembly GCA_964386195.1 of uncultured Burkholderiales bacterium. Classification (GTDB taxonomy): domain Bacteria; phylum Pseudomonadota; class Gammaproteobacteria; order Burkholderiales; family SHXO01; genus SHXO01. The sequence continues at coordinate 3,933 of CAYLTE010000196.1, forward strand.
CATGGCGCCGAGCGCGAAGTCCGTGCCCGAGCCGATCGCCCAGAAGCGCGGAAAGGACTCCACGTCGCGCGTGGGCGTCACGCCGAAGACGCCGCGCGGATTGCACAGCAGCGCGGTCATGCGCGTGGTCTCGTAGGGATCGTCGCTGTCGCGCCTTGGATTGAGGTGGTACTCGTCGCGCAGCAGGCGGTGCATGACGCGCCAGGTGTCGAAGATGGCCGCCGCGGAATCGAGATCGACGTTCTCCGGGTGTCGGGAGAAATAACTGCGCAGGACCGTGTTGTGGACGGCATAGCCGATCGTGCCGATCCAGGTATCGCCGTGGCGGAACACCTTGTCCGGATTCTGCACGTACTGCGCCTTCTGCTTGCGCGATCCCATCGTGGCGAGCGTGTCGCAGCCGATGCACGCGCGCGCGCCCTTGCGCACCACCACCAGCGTGGACATCGCTCAGGCCACCTCTTCCGCGAGGCGGGTCTGTTCGCGCTTCGCCTCCGGCGGCAAGTGATACCAGTCGCGGTGCGGCGAATGCTCGTGACAGGCGAGGCACTGCGTGAGATGCCACTGGTGCGCGCAGCCGGGGCACATCCCCCGCGTCCAGAAGGTGTTCCACACCGTTCCACATGCCGGCGTGCAGGCCCAGCGATCCTCGGGTTGCGGCCGCCAGGCGCACCGCGGGCAATAGATTTCGGCTTTGTCCATGTTGAAACGAACGGTCGTTGTTCGAGTTTGTCCTACCAGCGCTGGCGCCTTCGCCGCGCACACTACGCCAGCGCGGCGCAATTGGCCAGCTGATCACATCGCGTCACGACCGGGAGCTGGCATGCTCAATCCTGTAGCCGGCGGCCTGCTGCGCTTCGCCGCCACCCTGCGCTTTCCCACCCTGTTCGCGGTCACCGCCGGGTTGTTCCTGCTCGATCTGCTGATCCCCGACATGATCCCCTTCGTGGACGAACTGCTGCTCGGACTGGCGGCTCTGCTGTTCGCCAACATCCGGCGCAGGACACCCGCGCCGCGGTGAGATTCACGCCTTATAGCGCGCCACCACGGCGCTGGTCTCCCGCGCCAGCAGGAACTGGTCGCTGGTCACCGCCAGCATCTGCATCCCGCGCGCGATCCAGTTCTTCGCCTCCGCCTCGTTGAAATTGAGCAGCCCGGGCGCCTTGCCCGCGCGACGGACGCGCTCGAGCACCTCGGCGATCGCCGCCTGTACCTCCGGATGCCCGGGATTGGCCAGGTGACCGAAGTCGGCGGCCAGGTCCTGCGGGCCCACGAACAGGCCGTCGACACCGTCGATGCCCGCCATCTTCTCCGCCTGCGCCACCGCCGCGCGCGTTTCCACCTGGAGGATCAGGCACACCTCGTCGTTGGCGTGCTTGAAGTAGTCCTTCACGCGCCCGAACCGGTTGGCCCTCGCGTTGGTGCTCACGCCACGCACGCCGTGCGGCGGATAGCGCACGGCGGCAACCGCGCGGCGCGCCTCTTCCTCGCTCTGCACGTTGGGAATCAGCAGGGACTGGACCCCTGCGTCGAGCAGGCGCTTGATCATCACGGTGTCGTTCCACGGCGCGCGCACCACCACCGGGCAGGGGTAGCCCGATGCGGCATGCAGTTGCTGATGGACGTTGGGCAGATCGTTGGGGGTGTGCTCCATGTCCACCAGGATCCAGTCGAATCCTGCGCCGGCGCACACTTCCGCCGAGGTGACCCCACCCAGGCTCACCCAGCAGCCGATCTGCACCTGCCCGGCGCGCAGGTTGCGCTTCAACTGATTCAGCGGAAATTCCATGTCTCCTCCCGGACTCGCCTCGCGCGACGCGCGGCAGCGGATGGCCGCGATTCTATCTCTTGGGCGCCGTTTGCACCCCCGCGGACAAGTACGCAGAATGACGCGCTTCGTCCAGCGCAGGCCATCGACCATGGTGAACACCCCTTCCTTTCGCGGCGTCTATCCGATCCTCGCGACCCCGTTCCACGACGACGAAGCGCCCGACCTGGAGGCGCTCGATCGCATGGTCCGCTTCATGCAGCGGCTCGGCGTGCACGGGGTGACAGTGCTCGGCGTGCTGGGTGAAGCCAACCGCATGCTCGATCGCGAGCGCGAGGCGGTGGTGCGAACCGCCGTCGCGGCAACCGGCGGCGAACTGCCGGTGATCGTCGGCACCAGCCACAGCGGCACGCAGGCGGCCCTGGGCCTGAGCCAGATGGCGCAGCAACTCGGCGCAGCCGCGGTGATGGTGACCCCCCAGGCGGAAGCAGTCCCGAGCGACGAGCGCGTCTTCGAGTACTACCGCACGATCGCGGAGGGCATCTCGATCCCCATCGTGGCGCAGGACCACCCGGCGTCCACCGCCGTGCACATGGGCGTTCCCCTGCTGTTGCGCCTGCTGCAGGAGATTCCACGCATCGCCGCGTTGAAGGAGGAGGCGCTGCCCACTGCGCCGAAGATTCGCGCGCTCACGGGTGGCATGCAGAGAAAGGTGCCGGTCCTGACCGGTCTCGGCGCGCTGTACGGGCAGTTCGATCTCGAGGCCGGGTCGGATGGCTTCAACACGGGCTTCGCCTTTCCCGAGGTGCTGATGGGAATGGTCCGCGCCGCGCAGGCGGGCGACTGGGCGCGCGTGCATTCGCTCTACACACGCTTTCTTCCGCTGATCGTGTTCGAGCAGCAGCCCGGGGTGGCCATCCGCAAGGAGATCCTGCGCCTGCGCGGTCTTATCTCCGCGCCGCGCGTACGCCACCCCGGCGCGAGCATCCAGCCCGCCGTCGCACGACAGCTGCGCGAGCTGCTCGACCGCGTGCTGCCGGGCGTCGACCTGACGCAACCCCTGGAAGTCTAGGAGAAAACCATGGGCTACGAGCACTACGAGCGCCTGCGCATCACGCGGCTGGAGGAGGGCATCGTCGAGATCGCGATGGGCGAACCGGGCCGGCTGGGCGCAGCCGATGCGATCACCCACGCGGAGCTGGCGGAAGTCTGGCGCGACGTGGATCGCGATCCGGACACGCGCGTCGCGATCATCCGCGGCATCGGGAAAGGGTTCTCGGCCGGCGGAAGCCTCGATCTGGTCGAGGAGATGAGCCGCGATTTCGACACGCGCGCGCGGGTGTGGCGCGAGGCGCGCGAGCTCGTCTACAACGTGATCAACTGCTCGAAGATCGTCGTCTCGGCCATGCACGGCCCGGCAGTCGGTGCGGGACTGGTCGCCGGCCTTCTAGCCGACATCTCGATCGCTGCGCGCACGGCACGCATCATCGACGGCCACACGCGGCTCGGCGTGGCCGCAGGCGATCATGCGGCGATCGTGTGGCCGCTGCTGTGCGGCATGGCGAAGGCGAAGTACTACCTGCTGCTGTGCGAGGAGATCAGCGGCGAGGAAGCCGAGCGAATCGGCCTGGTGTCGATGTGCGTGGACGAGGCACAGCTTCAGGACAAGGCGCTGGAGGTCGCGCGCAAGCTCGCGCACGGCTCGCAGTCGGCGCTGAGATGGACGAAATACAGCCTGAACAACTGGCTGCGCCAGGCCGGGCCGGCGTTCGATACGTCGCTCGCGCTGGAATTCCTGGGATTCTCCGGCCCGGACGTGCGCGAGGGGCTGTCCTCGTTGCGCGAGAAGCGGGCGCCCAAGTTCGACCCGGGGGGCCCGTTCTGAAATCCCGTCGCCCTGGCGGAAGCCGGGGCCCAGGTGGAACCGACTCTCCTCGCTCGAAGAGTGGATCCCGGCTTTCGCCGGGATGACGAGGTTGGCTTTCGCCGGGGCCCAGTCTCGCGTCTACCCCCCCCCCACCAACGGCATCTTGGTAGCCATGAACGTCATGAACAGCACGTTCACGTCGAGCGGCAGGTTGGCCATGTGCAGCACTGCATCGCCCACGTGCGCGACGTCCATCATCGCCTCGACCGCGATCTCGCCGTTGGCCTGCGGCACGCCCTTGGCCATGCGCGCAGCGAGCTCGGTCGCGGCGTTGCCGATGTCGATCTGCCCGCAGGC
>CAYLTE010000197.1:0-7914 GCA_964386195.1 uncultured Burkholderiales bacterium
ATGTCCGGGTTCATCAGCAGGTTGAGCGCGAAGTTCTGCTCTCGGTTGCGTGCGGTGATGCCCCAGACGCCGTTGCGCGCGTGGTTGTAGTCCACCAGCGTCTGCAGCACGGCGGTCTTGCCGCTGATCTCCGTGACCAGAGCGTAGAACGGCGTCTCGCCTTCCAGCCAGACGAACTCATTGACCAGCAGGCTGGGCACCAGCGGGCCGTGCACGCGATAGAAGGTTCGCCCCGCCTGCTGCCAGGACTCCATCTCCTTGCCGTGGGTGTCCCAGAAATCGGCCGGCAATTCGCGCACACCGGTGTAGAGGAGATCGGTGTCCTCCAGCACCTTGTCGTTGAAGTAGTCCTCGGCCGCCAGTCCCAGTGCACGCGCCTTGATGCGCATGTTGATGTCCTTCGACACCAGGATGACCTGCCTTCGTCCGTGCGCGTCCTGCAGGTGGCGCACCACGCCGAGGATCTGGTTGTCCGCCTTTCCGCTGGCGAGCGTGGCCGGCAGATCGCTGACGATGGCCTGCGTCTGCAGGAACAGGCGGCCGCGCGCGCTGCGATCGCCCTGGCTCTCGAGGGGGATGCCGTTGTCGATGTCCTGCTCGCCCAGGCTCAGCAGGCCGTCGAGGTAGCGGCTGACCTGGCGGGCGTTGCGCGCGACCTCTGACATGCCCTTCTTGTTGGCATCCAGTTCCTCGATGGTCACCATCGGAAGGAAGATGTCGTGCTCCTCGAAGCGGAACAGGCTGGTCGGGTCGTGCATGAGCACGTTGGTGTCGAGCACGAACAGCTTGGTGTCCGAGTGCAGGCGGGTGACGGAGGCGGGTTTGCGCTGGGCCATGGTGGGGGCTTGGGTTCGGGGGGACTGGGGATCGGGGGCTGGGGAATAGGGACTAGGGACTGGGGAATAGGGACTAGGGACTGGGGACTAGGGGGCGTCGTGCCGCTGCGCGGCGCCGTATGGGCTCGGGGAAACCGTCGCACTTCTGCGGATCTCCCCAGCCCCTAGCCCCCAGCCCCAAACCCCCGCAGTTCCTCCAGCACCGCCTGCGCATGTCCCGGCACCTTCACGCCACGCCACTCCTTGCGCACCACGCCCTTGCCGTCGATCAGGAAGGTGCTGCGCTCGATGCCGCGCACCTGCTTACCGTACATGTTCTTCATCTTCATGACGCCGAACAACTGGCACAGCTTTTCGTCCGGATCGGAGATCAACTCGAAGGGGAAACTCATCTTGGCCTTGAACCCCTCGTGCGACTTCAGGCTGTCGCGCGACACGCCGTAGACGTCGCAGCCGCTCGCCTGGAACTGCTGATGCAGGTCGCGAAACTGTATGCCCTCGTCGGTGCAGCCGGGGGTGTTGTCCTTGGGGTAGAAGTAGAGCACCAAGGGCCGGCCACCCTGGTTGGACACGCTGACGGTCTTGCCGCTGGTCGCGGCAGCTTCGAACGCGGGGACGGGGAGGTTCTCGAGCATGGTCGCTCCTTTGAAGATACTGGTTAGAGGAGGAACTCGGCCTGTTGCAGCACCGCCTGCCCGGCGCCGGGCAAGGCATCGATGCGCACTTCGTGCCGGCGCAGGTTCTTGTGCGGCAGTGCGTCGAAGTAGTCGGCCAGGCACAGCATCCGGTCGCCGCGTCCTTTCCACGTCTGCAGCATGCGTTCGAACACGCGTGCGTAGCGCATGCCCTCCATTTCCACGCGCAGCGTGTACACATGGCCGCCGCCGGCGGTGTCTGCGCTGCGTTCGAGGATGACGTCAACGGCTGCCTCGGCGATCGCATTGCCGATGCGCATCGTCTCGTCGAGCGTGGGCAAGCTGGTGGGAAGCTGCGGGCAGGCGACCAGCTCGGCCTGCCACACCGGCACGAAGGGATCGATCCCGCGCGTATCGCTGCCGTAGCCGAAGCCCAGTTGCTGGGTGAGTCGGAAGGCGTTGCGATTCATGCGCCAGCCCGGCGCGCCGTGCACATTGGCCTCTTCCTGGAACACTTCGCGGAAGGCGGCGCGCGCGCGCTCCATCTCCTTGCGCGTCCAGTCGCCATCGGCGCCCAGCGCCTGTTCCAGCCAGGCGGAGCGGTCGTAGGCATGGATGCCGACTTCGAAGCCGGCATCCCGCGCCGCGCGCATCCAATCGGCACACCGCCGGGAGATCAGCGGGGCGGGAAGCAGCCAACCGTCGAAAAGGGCGCGCTTGGAGTAGGAAGCCAGCAGCGGTTGGCGCTCACGGCGCAGAAGGCGCCCCAGCAGATAGCGTCGCAGCTGCCTGCCGCTTCCGTCAGGACCGAGCGTGAACAGAAAGGTCGCGCCGGCGTCGTGTGCCTTCAGCAGTTCGATCAGCGGTGCGACGCCATCGCGCGTCCCGACGAGGGTGTGCGCCTCCACGCGCAAGCCGATGTTCATCCCCGCCACCCGGAACGCATGCGTGCGCTATCCCGAATGCCGCTCACGCTGCTGCCGCCTCGCCGGCGGTGAGCGCACTGGCGGCCTGCGCATAGGCGGCCGCCTCCGCGCTGTCGATGCGCAGCGTTGGCGCCTCCGCCAGGCGCGGGTAGTGGGAAACGATGGAGCGGCTGTAGGCGGGATCGTAATGGCGAGTCAGCAGCGCCTCGACCAGGACATCCCACTCGCCGCGTACAGCCAGTTCCTTCCAGCGCGCGATCGTCTCGCGCCCGTGCAGGGCGACCAGGCAGTCGAGCTGCCGATGCAGCGCCTCCACGTCGCCGAAGAAGTGCGCGTATTTGTCTTTGAGCAGTTCGGCGCGCACGTGCGCGGCGGCGTCGAGACGCAGGCACGCGCTGCCCCACATGCAGTCCATCAGCGCCTGCGGCAGCTGCAGCCTGCCGATCTTCTTGCTCTCGGACTCGACGAATACTTCGCGCTGCGGGTCCAGTTCGCGCAGCGCCGCCCACAGCAGGCTCTCGAACATCTTCTGCGTGGGCTGCGGCCGATCCGGAAGATTGCCGAGCACCGAGCCGCGGTGCGCCGCCAGGCCTTCCAGGTCCAGCACCTGTGCGCCACGCTCGCGCAGGTGCTGCAGCAACCGGGTCTTGCCCGACCCGGTGAGGCCACAGACCACCCGGTAGCGCAGGCGCCGGGCAAGTGGCGGGATGTCGTCGATGACGGCGCGCCGGAATGCCTTGTAGCCGCCCACCAGTTGGCATGCATCCCAGCCGATCTCGCGCAGCACATGGGTGAGCGAGGCGCTGCGCTGTCCGCCGCGCCAGCAGTAGACCAGCGGACGCCAGGGACGCGGATGGTCGCACAGCGGCCCCTCCAGGTGGCGGGCGATGTTGGCCGAAACCAGGGCCGCGCCCACCTTGCGCGCGGCAAACGGGGAAACCTGCTTGTACAGCGTGCCGACCTGCGCCCGCTCGGCATCCGACAGGACCGGCAGGTTGATGGCGCCGGGGATGTGATCGAGTGCGAATTCCGATGGCGTGCGTACGTCGATCAGCGCATCGAATCGTGACAGCTGTGCAACGGTGGCCCTGTCGCGGGGCAGGGACTGTTCGTTCACGTCATCGTCAGGGAGGATGATGGTCGGAGCGTAGCACACCTGTGCGCCCGGACCGACGCGCGTCAGCGCAGCCGATCGAGCATCGGCTCCAGTTCCTTCCACACGGTATCGAGCATCAGCGCCTGGGCCTCGGCCGTGGGGTGGATGCCATCGGCCTGGAACAGCGTGCGCCGCGCGCCGAATCCCTCGAGAAGGAAGGGCACGAGCGGAACCTTCTGTACCCGCGCCACCTCGGCGTAGGCGGACTGGAACTTCCGCGTATATTGCTGGCCGTAGTTGGGTGGGATCTGCATGCCGACCAGAAGCACCTCGGCACCGGCTGCCCGGCTCGCCTTCACCATTGCCGTCAGGTTTTCGCGCATTCGTTCCAACGACTGTCCGCGCAGCGCGTCGTTCGCGCCGAGTTGAAGAACGACCGCACGTGGCCGATGCTGGGCAAGGGCTGCGGGGAGGCGGTTGCGACCGCCCAGCGTCGTCTCGCCGCTCACGCTGGCGTTGACGACTTCGAACGGCGTCGCGTTCCCGGCCAGCCGCTGGCGCAGCAGATCGACCCATCCCCTGCCGAGCGGCAGGCCGTAGCCCGCGGAAAGACTGTCACCGAACACCAGGATGGATGGGCGCGATTCGGCGGCCGCGGTGGCGCCGCCGAGGCACAACAGCAGGACAAGGAGACGAATGACGGACACCAAGCCGATTGTGCGTGCGGTCAGCCTCACCAAGCAAGTCGATACGGGTCGCAACCAGCTCACCATTCTTCAGGACGTGGATCTGGAGGTTGCGCCGAGCGAGGCGGTGGCCATCGTCGGCGCTTCCGGTTCGGGAAAGACGACGCTGCTGGGTCTTCTGGCCGGACTGGACCTGCCCAGCACCGGCCGCGTGGAGCTGGACGGCAACGATCTCTCGCGGTTGGACGAGGATGGCCGCGCGGAGTTGCGTCGACGCCTGGTCGGTTTCGTGTTTCAGTCCTTCCAATTGCTCCCGGCGCTGACTGCGCTGGAGAACGTGATGCTGCCGCTGGAACTGGACGGCGCAGAGGATGCGCGCGCGGCGGCCGCTGCGTTGCTGGGGCGGGTGGGGCTGAGCGGGCGGCTCGACCACTATCCGCGCCAGTTGTCCGGCGGTGAGCAGCAGCGCGTGGCGATTGCCCGCGCGTTCGCATGCACGCCACGGCTGCTGTTCGCGGACGAGCCCACCGGAAACCTCGATTCCGTCACGGGCGAGGAGATCATCGATCTGATGTTCGAGCTCAACCGCGAACAGCGCACCACCCTGCTGCTGGTCACCCACGACGAGCGTCTGGCACAGCGCTGCGGGCGCCGCGTGCGATTGGAGGCGGGGAGAGTGGCGGCATGAACGAAGGTACGCACGCGCTCCCCCGCCCATCGGCGACGCCCGTTGGCGCAGGCGCGCGACGGCGGCTTTCCTGGGGCCAGGGTGTCGCGCTCTCCGCGCGCCTGCTCCTGCGCGACTGGCGTGCGGGCGAACTGCGGGTGCTTGCCATTGCGCTGGTGGTGGCGGTGGCCAGCCTCACCACCGTCGCGTTCTTCGCCGATCGTGTGCGCCAGGCCCTCGGGGTGGAGGCCAGCCAACTGCTCGGTGCCGATCTGATGGTCTACTCGGACCGTCCGCTGGATCCCGCCATCGGGCGCAGTGCCATGGCCTTCGGTCTGCAGACCGTGGACCTGCTGCGCTTCCCGAGCATGACCGGCAACGGCGACCAGAGCGTGCTCACCGAGATCAAGGCGGTCGGCGAGGGGTATCCGCTGAAGGGCAGGTTCAGCATACGCACGCAGCAGGAGGCGCCGGCGGTGCGCGCCGAGGGCATTCCCGAGCCGGGCACCGTGTGGGTGGACGAGCGGCTGCTCGCCAGGCTGGGCGTAGCGATCGGCGAGGACCTGCAGGTCGGAGATCGGACGCTGCGCATCGGGGCACTGGTTCTCGAGGATCCTGAGACCAGCGTCGGTTTCCTCAACCTCGGCCCGCGGCTGACGATGAACCGCGAGGATCTGGCGTCCACGGGTCTCATCGCCACCGGCAGCCGGGTCAGCTACCGGCTGGGCGTGGCTGGCCCGGCGTCGTCGGTGGCCCGCTTCCGTGGAGAAGTCCAGTCGCTGCTCGGCCCGGGACAGCGCGTCGAGGACGTGCGCGATGCGCGTCCGGAAATCAACTCCGCGCTGGAACGGGCGGAGAAGTTCCTCGGACTGTCTGCGCTGCTCAGCGTCGTGCTTGCGGCGGTGGCGGTCGCGCTCGCCGCGCGGCGCTACCTGCGCCGGCACCTGGACGGCGTGGCCGTCATGCGTTGCCTGGGCGCCACCCAGCCTCTGATCCTGCGGCTGCACGTGCAGCAGTTCGTGGTGCTGGGTGTGGCGGCGAGCGCGCTCGGCTGCCTGCTCGGTCTCGGTGGGCAGGCCGTGCTCGCGGCGCTGCTGGCGCCGCTGGTCGACGTCGTCCTGCCCGCGCCCGGCATGCGTCCGATCGCGCAGGGATTCGTCGCCGGCTTCGTCCTGCTGCTGGGCTTCGCCCTGCCGCCCATCTTCGCCCTGCGGCGCGTGCCGACGTTGCGCGTACTGCGCCGCGATCTGGGACTGCCCGACACGGCAGGATGGCTGGGATACCTGCTCGGGGTCGTCGCACTCGCTGCGCTGATCCTGTGGGAGGCGCAGGATGCAAGGACCGGCTGGTACGTGTTGCTGGGCGCGGTGGCGACCATGCTCGCGCTGGCACTGTCGACCCTGGCAATCCTCGGCCTGTTCGCCCGCCTGGGTCGCCGTGCGCCGTTCGCGTGGCGCTTCGGGCTGGCCAACCTGCGCCGCCGCCGGTTCGGGACGGTGACGCAGGCGGTCGCGCTGGGCATCGGCATGCTTGCCCTGATCCTGCTCACCCTGGTACGCAGCGACCTGCTGTCGAGCTGGCGGCAGACGCTTCCGGCCGATGCGCCCAACCGGTTCCTGGTGAACATCCAGCCCGACCAGCTCGGCGACCTGAACGCCTTCTTCGCCGAGGAAGGCTTTTCCGCGCCGACGTTCTATCCGATGATCCGCGGCAGGCTGACGGCCATCAACGGACGTCCGGTCTCCTCCGGCGACTACGGCGAGGAGCGCGCGAAGCGGCTGGTGGACCGCGAGTTCAATCTCTCGTGGGCCGAACGCGCCCAGGTGGACAACGTGCTGGTCGCCGGGCGCTGGTGGGGGGCGGCCGGGCACGGCCAGCCGCAGTTCTCGGTTGAGGAAGGAATCGCGGCCTCGCTCGGCATCCGGGTCGGGGACCGCCTGCGCTACGACATCGCCGGGAGCGTGATCGAGGCGCCGGTGACCTCGCTGCGGCGCGTGCAGTGGGACTCCTTCCGCGTCAACTTCTTCGTCGTGGCACCGCCCGGCGTGCTGGAGTCCTTCCCGGCAAGTTACGTGACCAGCTTCCACCTGCCCGCCGAGCGCGGCGCGCTGATGGATCGACTGGTCAAGCGCTTTCCCAACCTCCTGGTGATCGACGTGGCCGCGGTCATGGCGCAGGTGCAGCGCATCATGGATCAACTGGTGAAGGCAGTCGAGTTCGTCTTCCTCTTCGGCCTGCTGGCCGGCGTGGTCGTGCTGTTCGCGGCGATCAGCGCGACGCACGACGAGCGCGTGTTCGATGCGGCGGTGCTACGCACGGTCGGCGCGACCGGTCGCCAGATGCTGGCGGCGCAGGCGGCCGAGTTCGTCGTGATCGGCGCGCTGGCGGGTCTGCTCGCCTCGATCGGCGCCTCGGTGCTCGGGTGGGCGATCGCGACGCGCATCATCGGCGTCCCCTACCAGATCGATCCGTGGGTCTGGGCCGTGGGCTTGCTGGGCGGAGTTGCCGGCGTCGTGCTGGCGGGGCTCGTCGGCACACGGGGCATCCTGCGCACGCCACCGATGCAGATCTTTCGGTCCGTATCGTGATCAGGCATAGCCAGTCGAGGGGCCGGGACCGCTGCTGCAATAGGGCGAAACGGGCAGGGCGGGCGCCGATGTTGCACTGCAATCGGCAGCACCCTTGCTGTGTTAGACTCCGCGACCCTTAGCCTGGCCGTTCCCATGACCCGCCCCATCCGCAACATCGCCATCATCGCCCACGTCGACCACGGCAAGACGACCCTCGTCGACAAGCTGCTGCGCCAGGCGGGCGTCTTTGCCGCCCACCAGCAGGTGGAGGAGCGGGTGATGGACAGCAACGACCTGGAGCGCGAGCGCGGCATCACGATCCTGGCGAAGAACGCCGCCTTCGACTACGAGGGCGTGCACGTCAACATCGTCGATACCCCCGGCCACCGCGACTTCGGAGGCGAGGTGGAGCGTGCGCTGTCGATGGTCGACGGCGTGCTGGTGCTGGTGGATGCGGTCGAGGGCCCGATGCCGCAGACGCGCTTCGTCACGCGCAAG
>CAYLTE010000198.1:0-7878 GCA_964386195.1 uncultured Burkholderiales bacterium
CGCGGCAATCACCTCCGCGCGCGCCAAGCCGAACGAGTGCTTGCCTCCGGGCGGCCGGCGCGACAACCAGGCGGCGAACCAGGCCAGACCCAGTGCGGCGGCATCCGAAGCCATGTGGCCTGCGTCGCTGACCAGTGCCAGGGAGCCGAACCACCACCCGGCAAGGAATTCGACCCCGGCGTAGCCGAGGGTGAGCGCCATTGCCCAGGCGAGCGCGTGAGTTGCCATGCCGCGGCCGTGCTCGTGATGCTGGTGAGCGTGGCCATGCCCCGCGTGAGAGTGGGTGTGCGGGTGACCGCTCGAACCGTGGCTGTGACTGGATTCCTGCGCCGCCATGCGCTGCCTCAGGTGACGAGGGTATCGGCCACTGCCCGCGCCGCCCGCCAGTGTGCATCGTCGGCCAGGGCGGTCAGGCCGACCGGTTCGGCACGCGCGTACAAGCCCTGCACGCGTCCTTGCCAGTCCGTCGGCGGCTGCCACCTCTCCAGGCCCGTCAGGACACGCTCTGCGGCTTCAGGGCGATTGCACACCAGCGCCATGTCGCAGCCGGCATCCAGCGCCGCCTGGGCCCGTCCGAGCGCGTTGCCGGCGACGCTCGCCGCCTCCATCGACAGGTCGTCGCTGAAAATGGCACCTCGGAAGCCGAGGTGGCTGCGCAGGATGTCCTGCAGCCAGACGCGCGAGAACCCTGCCGGACGATCGTCCACCTGCGAGTAGATCACGTGGGCGGGCATGACCGCCGGGAGGCCCTGCTCGATCAGCGCCCGGAAGGGCACCATGTCCTCGGCCTCGATCCGCTCCAGCGGGCGGGCGTCGACGGGCATCGCCACGTGCGAATCCTCGGCGGCGTAGCCGTGCCCCGGAAAATGCTTGCCGACCGCCGCCACGCCGGCGCTGCGCAGGCCGGACATCAGGCTGGTTCCAAGCTCCGCGACCGCGCGCGCCTGCCGGTGGAACGCGCGGTCGCCGATCACGGCGCTGGGTCCATAGTCGAGGTCGAGCACGGGCGTGAAGCTGAAGTCCACGCCGCATGCGGCCAGTTCCATACCGATGAGCGCGCCCACGGCCTGCGCATCGGCGCGCGCCTGCGCAGGATCGCTCTCCCACCGGCGACCGAGGGCAGCCATGGGGCCGATGCGGGTGAACCCGCTGCGGAAGCGCTGCACGCGTCCGCCCTCGTGGTCGACGGCGATCAGCAGTCGCGGGGTGCGCAGGGCGCGGATCTGGAGCGCCAGTTCGCGGATCTGTGCGGGTGAATCGAAATTGCGCGCGAAGAAGATCACGCCGCCCGCCATCGGGTGCAGAAGGCGTCTTCGATCCTCGTCGCCGAGGGCCTGTCCGACCACGTCGAGGAACACCGGCCCCAGGGGCATCGGCACCGGCTCGCTCATGCCTGCTCCAGCACGACGAAGGCGCACGCCATGCTGCGCTCGTGGGTGATGCTGAGGTGGCTGCGCACCACGCCGCGCGCCTGCAGCAGCGCGTCGAGCGCAGGCGCCAGGGCGAGCACCGGACGCCCGGCCTCATCGTGCGCCACGCCGATGTTGCGCAGCGAGGCCGGCGCGCGCACGCCGGTCCCCAGCGCCTTGGCGAAGGCTTCCTTGGCGGCGAAACGGGAGGCCAGATAGATCGGCCTGACGGCACTGCGTTCGAAGTCCGGCCACTCTACGTCGGCCAGCACGCGGCGGGCAAAGCGCTCGCCGTGGCGCGCAAGCAGGGCCTCCACGCGGGGAACCTCGACCAGGTCCGTGCCGATGCCGAAGATCATCCCCGCCGCGCCTCGCGCATCAGGGCCTTCATCTCCCGCACGGCGTTCTCGAAGCCGACGAACAGGGCGTGACTGACGATGGCGTGACCGATGTTCAGTTCCACGATCTGCGCAATGGCGGCGATCGGCTGGACGTTGCGGTAGTGCAGGCCGTGGCCGGCATTGACGTGCAGACCCAGTTCCGAGGCGTAGCGCGCGGCGACGCGCACGCGCTCGAGTTCGCGCGCTTGTTCGTCGCCGTCGCGCGCCTCTGCATAGGCACCGGTGTGGATCTCGATGACGGGCGCGCCTGCGCGCCGGGCCGCATCGATCTGCGCTTCGTCGGGCGCGATGAACAGCGAGACACGCACGCCGACCTCGGCGAGCCGGGCGCAGGCGGCACGGACGGCGTCGAACTGGCCGATCACGTCGAGGCCGCCTTCGGTGGTGCGCTCGGCCCGGCGCTCGGGCACGAGGCATACATCGTGCGGGCGCAACCGGGCGGCGATCGCGATCATCTCGTCGGTGATCGCGCTCTCGAGATTCATGCGACCGGTGAGCGCCTCGCGCAGTACCTCCACGTCGCGATCCTGAATGTGGCGGCGATCCTCGCGCAGGTGCAGCGTGATGACGTCGGCGCCGGCGGTCTCCGCGATCAAGGCCGCCTGCACCGGACTGGGATAGCGCGTGCCGCGCGCCTGGCGCAACGTCGCGACATGATCGATGTTCACTCCCAGTAGGATCATTGCGTCATGCTTCACAGTTGCTGCATCTCCCGTAGCAGCTGGCGCGTGTACAGCTCCTTGCCGCCGAGATAGTGGTTGAGGATGTAGCGCATCAGTCCGCGCGCCTGCGGCAGGATGCCAGGGTCACGGTAGTCGTCGTGAGCGATGGCGAGCAGCGCAGCGCCGCGCAGCATCGGCAGCGAGGCGTCCGAATGAGCCTCGTCCGCCGGCACCGCGCCGCGCTCCACGACGTAGACGTAGTCGCGCTCAGCGGCGATCGGGGTTCCCTGCGCGTCGCTGGTCAATGCCAGTCCGTATCCCAGCTCGGACAACAGCAGCCGCTCGAAGCGGCGCAGCACCAGCGCCACCGGTTCTGCGCCATCGCGCAGTTCCGCCAGTGCCTGCTCGTAGCCGTCGAACAGGGTCTCGTGCGCGTCGTCGCGCGGCAAAAGCTTGAGCAGCAACTCGTTCAGGTAGAAGCCGCAGATCAGCGGCAGCCCCGTCATCTGCGCCTGCCCGCCCTGCCACTCCGCACGGTGCAGCACTTTGAGCTCGGACTTGCCCGACCAGGTCAGCAAAAGCGGCTGGAACGCCATCAGCGCCCCGCGCAGCGCGGAGGTCGGCCGCCGCGCCCCCTTGGCCACCAAGCCCACGCGGCCGGCATTGCGCGTGAACGCTTCGGCGACCAGGCTGGTCTCCTTGAACGCATAGGTGTGCAGGACGTAGCCGGGTTCCGCGTCGCGGACGCTGCCGCGCGGACGGGGCGTGGGTGCGGGTGCATTCACGGACGCTTCGGACTCAGGGCGCGCACGCAGGACTGCGGCGCCTGCGTCAATCATAGCCGAGTCGCTTCAGGGTGGCGGGATCGTCCATCCAACCCTCACGCACCTTCACGAACAGCTCCAGAAACACCTTGCCGCCGAAGAGCTTCTCCATGTCCTGGCGCGCCTGGGTGCCGATCGCCTTGAGCTTCTCGCCCCCCTTCCCGATCACGATCGGTTTCTGGCCGGAACGCTCCACCAGGATGCTGGCCGCGATGCGGCGCAGGTTACCCTCCTGCTCGAAGCGCTCGATCTCCACTGCGGTGGCATAGGGCACCTCCTCCCCCAGCAGGCGGAAGAGCTTCTCGCGCACGAGTTCGGCGGCCAGGAACCGCTCGCTGCGGTCGGTCAGCTCGTCCTCGTCGAAGATGAGCGGACCCACCGGGAGGAATCCGCGAAGCACCTCCAGCAGCCTGTCGGTTTGCATACCCGTTTCGGCACTGACCGGCACGATCTCGCGGAAAGGAAACGCCTCCGCGAGCGCGGCGAGGAAAGGCAGCAGGGCAGCCTTGTCGGACAGGCGGTCGATCTTGTTGACCACGGCGACGACGGGCACGCCCTCGGGCAGCGCAGCCAGCACCTTGCGATCCTGCGCGCCGAATTTCAGCGCCTCGACCACCAGCGCGACCGCGTCGACCTGTTCCAGCGCCTGGGTCGCCGAGCGGTTCATGTAGCGGTTCAGGCGCGAACCGTGGGCCGACTGCACGCCCGGCGTATCGACGAAGACGAACTGGACCTCGGGGAGCGTGAGGATGCCCACCACCCGGTCGCGTGTGGTCTGCGGGCGGCGCGAGGTGATGCTGAGCTTCTGTCCCACCAGCCGGTTGAGCAGCGTGGACTTGCCGACGTTGGGTCGGCCGACGATCGCCACGTATCCTGCGCGAAACGCTTCGCTGTGCCCGCTCATGCCCTCTGCATCGCCAGTTCGTACGCGGCGCGGGCTGCCTCCTGCTCCGCCGCGCGGCGGCTCGCCCCCGCCCCTTCGGTGCGGATCTCGAAGTCCGCGATGATGCACTCGACCCTGAAGTGCTGCTCGTGCGCTTCGCCCGACACGTCGACCACCGTATAGGCGGGCAGCGGCAGCCGCTTACCTTGAAGATACTCCTGCAGCAGGGTCTTGGGGTCCTTGCCCAGCGCCTTCGGATCGAGGCCGTCGAGCAGCGGTCGATAGACGCGTCCGATCAGGCACGCCGCGGCGTCGAAACCGGCATCGAGGTAGACCGCGCCGAAGATCGCCTCCAGGGCATCGGCCAGGATCGAGGGCCGGCGGAATCCGCCGCTCTTGAGTTCGCCCTCGCCCAGGCGCAGGTGATCGCCCAGCGCCAGTTCGCCGGCCAGGCGCGACAGCGTGTCCTGGTTGACCAGGGAGGCGCGCAGGCGCGACAGGTGCCCCTCGGAGAGCCTGGGAAAGCGTTCGAACAGGAGGGCGGCGACGACGCAGTTGAGCACCCCGTCGCCGAGGAACTCGAGGCGTTCGTTGTGTGGCGTGCCGAAGCTGCGGTGGGTCAGGGCCTGGCGCAGCAGTTCCGGAGCGCGGAAGGAGTGACCGAGTCGGTCGATCAGGACGCGCGGCACCATCCGCGCGTCATCGCATCACGGCCGGGGCCCACGCTCGCGCAAGGGAAAGCGGCGCGGCGGCGCGCGCCGGGCGAGGCGTGCGCCCTGGCATCAGTTGGTGTTCTCCGCCACGAAGTCGATCTGGGCGCTGACGTTGGCGAACAGCGGCACCAGGACGGAGTACTCGGCGCGGATCTCGAATCCCTCGCCCGTCTTGCTCACGTCGAGATCGCGGCCCCTGAGGGCGCGGATGTCGTCGATCTGCGCACGCCGGTCGAAAGCCGACATGACCTCCTTCACCGAGCCCCCGCGGTTCTCCGTGGCGATGTCGTTGACGACGCGCTTGATGGTGAAGTACTCGATATAGGACGGGGCGAGCTTGAACCCGATGATGGCCACGAAGACGAGCACGGCCGATACGATCAGCAGCCCGGTGATGGTCAAGCCTTGTTGCTTGCGCATGGCGATTTCCTCCGCATCAATGAATCCTCGACCCAACGCGGCTGAAATCTCCGAAATTCCACCAGATCATGAAGGCCTTGCCCACGATGTTGCGATCCGGGACGAACCCCCAGTAGCGGCTGTCGCTGCTGCTGTCGCGGTTGTCGCCCATCATGAAATAGTGGCCTTCAGGCACCTTGCACTCGAACCCGTCCTCCCGGTACTCGCAATTGTCGCGGTTGGGGAACTGGTGCACGCTCGACAGTTGCACGGGCGGCGCCTTCGGGTTGACGAGGACAGAGTGATCGGCGTCCCCGAGCCGTTCGCTGAAGCGGTCGGCCTGAATGTAGTTCAGTCCCCCCTCCAGATACTCGAACGAACCCACGGACTCCAGCGGAACCGGCTGTCCGTTGATGGACAGCCGCTTGTCCCGGTAGGTGACGACATCTCCCGGGACCCCAACCACGCGCTTGATGTAGTCGAGCGAGGGGTCGTCCGGGTAGCGGAACACCATGACCTCGCCGCGCTTCGGTTGGTTGATTTCCAGCACCTTTGCGTTGATGACCGGCAGTCGGATTCCGTAGGTGAACTTGTTCACCAGGATGAAGTCACCCACCAGCAGAGTCGGGATCATCGACCCCGACGGTATCTTGAAGGGCTCCACCAGGAACGACCGCAGCACGAACACCAGCAGGATCACGGGGAAGAAACTCTTCGAGTACTCCACCCACCAGGGCTCCCGCCCCACGGTCTGGTGAACCTCCGCCAGGACCGCATCCTGCCTGGCTTGGTAATCGGCTTGGGTCTCTCCAGGCTTTAGGGCCAGCTTGGGCTCGGCCTGGCGCATCGCCTCCCGTACGCGCGCCTGGCGGGCGGGCGCCAGAAGGAATCGGTCCAGCAGCCACACGCCGCCGGTCACGAGCAGGAGGATCAGCATCCCCAGGGCAAAGTTCATAGGCCTGCCTGATGTTCGGTTCTTCTACTTGCCTTCGACCTGCAGGATCGCCAGGAAGGCCTCCTGCGGAATCTCCACGGTACCGATCTGCTTCATGCGCTTCTTGCCCGCCTTCTGCTTCTCCAGCAGCTTGCGCTTGCGCGTGATGTCCCCGCCATAGCACTTGGCCAGCACGTTCTTGCGCAGCGCCTTGACCGTCTCGCGGGCAATGATGTGGGAGCCGATCGCCGCCTGCACGGCGACGTCGAACATCTGGCGCGGGATGAGCTCGCGCATCTTGTCCACCAGCTCGCGGCCGCGGAACTGGGAGGTTGCGCGGTGGACGATGAGGGACAGCGCGTCGACCCGGTCGCCGTTGATCAGGATGTCGAGCTTGACCAGGTCGGCCGACCGGAACTCCTTGAACTCGTAGTCCAGGGACGCATAGCCGCGGCTCACCGACTTGAGCTTGTCGAAGAAATCCATCACCACTTCGTTGAGCGGCAGCTCGTAGGTCAGCATGACCTGCCGGCCCATGTACTGCATGTTCTTCTGGACGCCGCGCTTGTTGTTGCACAGGGTCATCACCGGCCCGACATAGTCGCTCGGCAGCAGGATGGTGGCGGTGATGATCGGCTCGCGAATGTCCTCCACCTTGGACAGGTCCGGCAGACGCGAGGGGTTCTCGACCTCGAGCACGGTGCCGTCGCGCAGCTGCACCTGGTAGACCACCGTCGGCGCGGTGGTGATGAGGTCCATGTCGTACTCGCGCTCGAGCCGCTCCTGGACGATCTCCATGTGCAGCAGGCCGAGGAAGCCGCAGCGGAAGCCGAACCCCAGGGCCTGCGAGGTCTCGGGTTCGAATCGCAGCGAGGCGTCGTTGAGCCGCAGCTTCTCCAGCGCATCGCGCAGCGCGTCGTACTGGTTCGCCTCGACCGGATACAGGCCGGCGAACACCTGCGGCTTGATTTCCTTGAAACCCGGAAGGGGCTCTGCCGCGGGGCGCGAGGCGTGCGTGATGGTGTCCCCCACGCGGGCGTTGCCCAGTTCCTTCACGCCGGCGATGACGAATCCCACTTCACCCGCCGACAGCGATTCGCGTTGCACCGACTTGGGCGTGAACACCCCGACCTGTTCGCACAGGTATTGCGCCTGCATCGACATCAGCAGGATCTTGTCCTTGGGCGTGAGCGTGCCGTCCACAACGCGCACTAGCATGATGACGCCGACGTAGTTGTCGAACCAGGAATCGATGATGAGCGCCTTGAGCGGTGCCTTAGGATCGCCCTTGGGAGGCGGCATGCGCGTCACCACGCCTTCGATCACGTCGATCACGCCATCGCCGGTCTTGGCGCTGCAGCGGATTGCGTCCTCGGCATCGATGCCGATGATGTCCTCGATCTCCTCGATCACGCGCTCCGGCTCCGCCGAGGGGAGGTCGATCTTGTTGAGCACGGGTACCACTTCGACGCCCTGTTCGATCGCCGTGTAGCAGTTGGCAACCGTCTGCGCCTCCACGCCCTGCGAGGCGTCCACCACCAGCAGCGCCCCTTCGCAGGCGGACAACGACCGCGAGACTTCGTAGGAGAAGTCGACGTGGCCGGGCGTGTCGATCAGGTTGAGCAGGTAGACCTTGCCGTCGCGCGCCTTGTA
>CAYLTE010000199.1:0-7848 GCA_964386195.1 uncultured Burkholderiales bacterium
GTTGATCGCTACCGCGCATGCGCACGGCGTGCCGGTGCTGGTCGACGGCGCGCAGGCCGCGCCGCACATCCCGGTGGACGTGCAGGACCTGGATTGCGATTTCTACTGCTTCTCGGCGCACAAGCTGTGCGGGCCGACCGGCATGGGCGCGCTGTACGGCAAGGCAGTCGTCCTCGACAGGATGCAGCCCTATCAAGGCGGTGGCGACATGATCCTCTCGGTGACATTCGAGAAGACGATCTATGCACCGCTGCCGGCGAAGTTCGAGGCCGGCACGCCCAACATCATGGGTTCCATCGCGATGGGGGCTGCGCTCGACTACCTGGCCGAGGTTGGTATCGACAACGTGGCCGCGTGGGAGCACAGCCTGCTCGAGTACGCCACCGGCCAGCTCGAAGCGATGGACGGCGTGCGCATCATCGGCACGGCACCCGAGAAGGCGGCGGTGCTGTCCTTCGAAGTCAAGGGCGTGCACCCGCACGACGTGGGCACGATCCTCAACGAGGAAGGCGTGGCGGTGCGTACGGGACACCACTGCGCGCAGCCGGTGATGCAGCGCTTCGGCGTGCCGGCGACCGCGCGCGCCTCCTTCGCGTTCTACAACACGATGGCCGAGGTCGACCAGCTGGTCGCCGGCATCCGCCGTGTGCAGAAGATGTTCGCCTGATGGATTCGAAGCAGCTCTACCAGGAAGTGATCCTCGATCACAACCGCAAGCCGCGCAACTGGGGCCGGCTCGAGCATCCCAGCCACCAGGCCGAAGGCTTGAACCCGCTGTGCGGGGATCACATCTGGGTGAGCCTCGAGCTCGACGGGGACAAGGTGGGTAACGTGGCCTTCGAGGGCCAGAGCTGCGCCATCTGCAAGGCCTCCGCCTCGATGATGACCGCCAACGTCAAGGGCAAGTCGGTCGCCGAAGCCGAGGAGCTGATCCGCGAGTTCCGTGACATGGCCACCGGCAAGCTGGACGTGGCGCAGCAGCCGAACCATCTGGGTCGCCTGTCCGTGTTCGCGGGTGTAAAGGACCTGCCTTCGCGCGTGAAGTGCGCGATCCTGCCCTGGCACACGCTGCACGCTGCACTCGCGCAGGAGACCAGCACCTCCACCGAGGGCGAGCAGGACCCATTTCGCGACTAGACGAGTTGAGGACAACTGCGTGAACCACGAAGAACACGAAGGACCACGAAGGCACATCGGCAGGGCGTCGAAGGCGACGCTCCCGGCCCTCTTCGTGTTGCTCCGTGTACTTCGTGGTTGATGCGTTTCAGACCATGCCGCGCATCGCCGAGATCGAATTCACCCCCAATCCGAACGCCAGGAAGTTCATCCTGCGCGATCCGCTCACCTATGGCATCGCGCGCTCCTACGAGAGCGCCGAGCAGGCGCAGGGCGACGAGCTGGCCGAGCGGCTGTTCGGAATCGCGCACGTGACCAACGTCTTCTACGTGGACTACTGGCTGACGGTCACGCAGGACGGGCGCGCCCACTGGCCCGAGTTGCTGCGCGAGCTCGCGGTGCCCATCCGCGACGCACCCTCCGCGCAGGAGCGCTCGGACGCGCTCATCAACGATGCGCCCGGACAGGTGGACGGTGTCCCGACCCTGTCGCGCGAGATGACCGAGGCGGAGAAGGAGAAGCTCGCGGTCATCCAGGATCTGCTCGACGAGCAGGTGCGCCCCTACCTGCAGGGCGACGGCGGCGACCTGCACGTGGTCGGGCTCGAGGGCAACGTGCTCAAGGTCCACTACCAGGGCGCGTGCGGCAGCTGCCCCAGTTCCATCTCCGGAACGCTCGCCGGGATCGAGGGCATGGTCCGTCGCATCGATCCGGACATCGAAGTCATCGCGGTGTAGCGCGCGAGTCGCTATCGCGCGATTGCCTCGAAGTCTTCCGTCGCCTCGACACGGCGATCCCTGGTGTCCACCACCACCGCGCGCACTTCACGCGGCTCCCCGGTTTTGAAGTGGAGGCGGATGTTCGGATTCGCGCTGAGCGTGAAATCCGTCTGCGCGCGCAGCACCGTCTCGCCGTCCAGCGTGACTTCGATCTCCCGCACGAAGTAGGACGGGATGAACAGACGGGTCATCGGGTCGCGCGCCAATCCGCTCGAATTCGGATGGCGTACCCTGAGCTGCGCGAGCGTCATGCCTGGGTGCCGGTCGCTGGCGCGCAGCTCGAGCTCGGCCCGCGGCTGGAACGCCTCGAAGCCCCCCGTCGCGCCGGCTGGCGCCGAACATCCTCCGGCAGCCTTCACATAGTGCTGATCGGCGAAGAGGCTGCCGTCGCTCATCTCCGCAATCGCCCTGACCCAGCCGTAGTCTTCGATGCGCACCCGCGTCTCGATCTCGGCGAGACCGGTTAGTGGCGTGAGCGAGAACTTCACACCCAGCGGCGAGGGATTGGCGTCGATGATCAGGTACAGCGTGCGGACGTAGCGCTGCTCGGTCTGCTCGAAGCCGATACTGATCGATACCGGCACCACGGAGGGATCCTGCGCGCGCGCCGGCACGCGCAGGCGCACGACTCCGGTCGGGTCGTGGTAGATCGACCGGTCGCCGAACAGGTGCTTGCGCAGCTGCTGCCAGATCGGCACGGAGCCGGGATCGGGCGGGCCTTCCGCAGCCGCGAGCAGGGACGGCGCGAGCAGTCCGAGGAAAAGCGCGGCGAGTGCCGGGCGCAGGTGCATGCGAGCGGACCGGCGGTCGGTCAATCGAGGAAGCATTTTCGGTGCGCCCGCTCGCGTACCTCGCGATATCGCTCCGCCCACTGCCTGCCCAGCGTGCTGTCGCGGACCTCGGTTCCACGCGGTCCGGCGATCTGCGACGCATTGAATGCCGTGGACGCGTCGACGTACGCGGCGTAATCGAGTTCACCGGCGATCGCATCGATCGCGCAGGAGCACTTGTACAGCATCTCGGTCCGGGGGCGCTCCGGTCGTTCCTGCACGCACGCCTGGACGAACAACACGCGGTCGATGGTCGGATACGACCGCATCGGTTCCTGCGCTATCGCGGGCACCCACGCCACACCGGTAAGCGCGAGGAGCAGGGCGCAACCGAGCGCAGAGCGAAGGCTCACTGCGCGACCTCGTCGTCCAGGGGCAGGAGCGGTACCCCGAACTCCTCGAGAATCGCGACGATTTCCCGGCGGTGTCTGGCGAGCAGTGTGTCCAGCGTCTCCTTCCATTCGTGGTCTCCGTGTCGCACGCCGAGAGAGATGTCGAATGCCAGTGGAAGTCCGGGCTCCGAGGCCAGAGGCAGCACGCGCAGATTCGCGTCGGGCATCCGTCGGCTGAAGTAACCGGCAATCGGCCCCCATACCACTGCGGCGTCGATCTCGCCACGGGCGAGGTCGCCATCCAGAATCTGTCCGGAGTAGTGCTCGGGGTCGGGGTTGAGCATCGGATAGGCACGTGCCTGCGGGAGCAATCCATGACGCACCAGCCAGGCGGAGGCGGGAGACCGATCGTAGACCCCGATGCGGATGGTGTCCCGCTCCGATGCGGGCAGTGACAGGAAGGCGGACACGGAGTCGACGCGGGCAAGCCTGCTGCCCAGAACCAGCGCGTAGGCCGAACGGTAGTACGGCCGGGTGGAGGCCACCTGGCCCGATCGCGAGGGAACACCGATCACCACGTCGCATGCGAACGCTTCGCCAGGGAGGCGGAAGCGCAACGTGTTGCGGATGAATCCCATGCGTTGCGGGAAATTGTAGTACTCGACCGGCAGCCCGAGCGCATCTGCGAGCAACTGCGCGACCCGGTTCTCGAAACCATGTCCGCTTGCATCGGAGAAGGGGAGGTTGGACGGATCCTGGCAAACCTTGAACGCAGTGCGCGGCGGTTCCCGTGCCGCGGAGGTGCCTGACACAGTCGACGCACACGCTGCCATCACTGCGAGGATGACCCCGGCGACGCATGGCCAATGCCTGCGCGGCGGGGCCGCCGTCACTTCAGCAGCTCCACTTTTGCCCGGGTGATGGCGCCGTCGGAGCGGCCCTTGAGATAGGCGTACAGCTTGTCGATGTGGGTGGTGACCATCTTGCTGGCCGAAAAGCTCGGCATCCCCTTCTCGAGCCGGCCTTCCAGCACGGTCTTCGCAAACTCCTCCTTGCTCAGTGCCTTCATGCTCTCGACCAGTGAAGGCCCGACGAGCCCCTCCTGATTGGCGCCGTGACAACGATCGCAGGCTGCCGCACGCCAAGTGCGGAATCCCTGCATCGTGTCGGCATCCACCTTGTACCCGTCCACCACGCGGTACAGCCCGTTGTCGACCTCCTCCGCAGAAGCCTGCTGGCCGAGCAGCAGCGCGGCCAGCATCCACCACCATGTCTTCGGCATCTCTTCGCTTCCTACGCAAGATCACGGGCGGGCCGGCACCGCGCCGGCCCGCCCGAGGAGGGAAGTTCAGTCAGGCAACGCAAACACGGTCAGCTGTCCGCCGAGGTCCGTGTACTCGCGCAACTCCCGGTAACCTCCCACCGCGCCGAGGCCGTCGGTATCCTTTTCCAGTCCGGCTGCCATGCCGATACCGGCCCAGCCGCCGATTCCGGAGAAGACGCCCACGTACTGCTTCCCGTCGTGCTCGTAGGTGAACACGTTGCCGATGATTCCGGAGGGCGTCTTGAAGCGCCACAGTTCCTTTCCGCTTCTCGCGTCCACCGCCTTGAGGTAACCCTCGAGCGTCCCGTAGAACACGACGTCGCCCGCCGTGGCGAGCGCGCCGCTCCATACGGAGAACTTCTCGGGAATGGACCAGACGATCTTGCCGGCGCTGGCATCCCAGGCGATGAAATTGCCCATGTGGCCGCCGGGACCCGGGTACATCGACAATGTGGCGCCGACATAGGGCTGGCCGGCGACGTACTCGACCTCGAAGGGCTCGTAGTCCATGCACACGTGGTTGGTCGGGACGTAGAACAGACGGGTGCGCGGATGGAACGCTGCCGGCTGCTGGTCCTTGGTGCCCAGTGCCGCCGGGCATATGCCCTTCGTGTTGACATCCGGTCCGTTGACCGCGGTGCTGTACTTCGCCACCACCTGCGGGCGTCCGGACTTCATGTCCACATGCGTGGCCCAGTTCACCGCCGGGTCGTACTTCTCGGCAACGAGAAGTTCGCCGGTCACGCGATCCAGGGTGTAGGCGAAGCCGTTGCGATCGAAGTGCACCAGCACCTTGCGCGCCTCGCCCTTCACATCGAGGTCGGCCAGGATCATCTCGTTGATGCCGTCGAAGTCCCACTCGTCGTACGGGGTCATCTGATAGACCCACTTGACCTCGCCGCTATCGAGATCGCGCGCCCAGATCGCCATCGACCAGCGGTTGTCGCCCGGCCGCTGCGCTGGGTTCCACGTGCTGGGGTTGCCCGTGCCGTAGTAGACGAGATTCAGCGCAGGGTCGTAGCTGTACCACCCCCAGGTGGTGCCGCCGCCGATCTTCCACTGATCGCCCTGCCAGGTCTTCAGGCTCGAGTCGCTTCCCACGGGCTGCATCCGTCCTTGCGACCACGTCATGGTCTTCGCCGGATCTACGAGCATCTCGGCGTCGGGACCGGTGCTGTAGCCGCGCCAGACCAGCTTCCCGGTCTTCATGTCGTAGGCGGAGAGGTAGCCGCGCACCCCCCACTCGCCACCGGAGATGCCGGTGATCACCTTGTCCTTGAAGACGTGCGGTGCGTTCGTGTTCACCGCGCCGAGCTTCGGATCGCCATTCTTCACGCTCCAGACCACCTTGCCGCTGTTCGCATCCAGCGCCACGAGCATGCTGTCCGCCTGCTGCAGGAAGACCTTGCCATCGGCGTAGGCGAGTCCGCGGTTGACCGTGTCGCAGCACATCTGCGGGATCACCGCGCTGTCCTGTCTCGGTGCGTACTTCCACTTGATCTTCTGCGTCGGCAGGTCGATCGCGAACACGTTGTTCGGGAAAGGCGTATGCAGATACATGGTGTCGCCGATCACCAGCGGCGATCCCTCGTGCCCGCGCAGAACGCCGGTCGAGAACATCCAAGCGACCTGCAGCTTGCCCACGTTGCCCTTGTCGATCTGCTTCAGTTCGCTGTAGCGGTGGTTGGCGAAATTGCCTGCCTGCATCACCCAGTTTCCCGGGTCCGAACCGAGCTTCGCCAGCTCGTCGTTCCCGACGACTATGCCAGGCGCCGATGCCGTCGTCAGCAACATGCACATACTCACGATGCGAGACCTGTCCACGGAATCCTCCCAAGATGATTGGTATTGAATGTCGTCCGCGCGAACGAGCGCGCGCACGAAGCAGCTGCCAGTGAGGCGGCGCCATGAGAGCGGCCTCGAGTGGAGCAACGCATTGTTCTTGTGGTGATGGTCTGGCGGGCGCGAACAGGTTGCGCCGAGAGCTCGGCCCACGCGGAGCCGGGCGGCAGGAAGTGCCGATCGGATTCGGCCCTCTAGCGAGGCCGTCCGAGGCAGGGTCCGCTGGACCGCGCCTCGAGATTGCGCCAGAGTGTATTCCCAAACTTTGGGACGCGCACCACTTGTTCGCGCAGTGCCTTGCTGCGTTGCGTTGGACGAGGCGTCGTCCAACTCCTTCCCGGACCGGTTGCACCACTAAATCTTGTGGTTGACTAGACCACAAACGCGAAGATATTGCGAAACTGACGCAGCACCCATGCTAGACTCGCGCGCAAAGGGCGGCGTACGCTTGGCCAGGGGGGGCTTGGCGGCGCGCGAGCCACAATCCGGAGCGGTTGCGCGCCGGCCGGCGGAGTGGGGATGGCCGAGGATAGCGATCTCGAACGAACAGAACCTGCGTCACCAAGACGACTGGAGCAGGCCCGCGCACGGGGTCAGGTCCCGCGTTCTCCTGAACTGACCACATTCGCGGTGCTGATTGCAGCCGGCGCCGGCCTGCTGTTCCTCGGCGGGCCGCTCATGCACTCACTCACGCAGGTGGTGCGCTCAGGGCTCACCATCGATCGCGGCAGTGCATTCGACACCAGCCAGCTGGGCATGCGGCTGTTCGACGGCAGTCTGAGCGCGCTGCTCGGTCTCGCGCCCTGGTTCCTCCTCGTCGCCGTCGCCGCGATCGCCGCGTCCGTCGCCATCAGTGGCTGGCTGTTCAGCTTCGAGGCGCTGCAGCCCGACTTCGCGAAGCTGAATCCGGCGCGCGGGCTGGGCCGCATCTTCTCCCTTCACGGACTGATCGAACTGGGCAAGGCAGTGCTCAAGGCCGCACTGGTCGGCGGCATCGCGGCCTGGGTGGTGTGGAGCGAACGCGGAGAGATCGTCGCGCTGGCGAACGAGTCGATCGAACCCGGGCTGGCGCACCTGGCGCAGCTGCTCGGATTCACCTTCATCGTGGTCGCAGGCGGCTTGCTCCTGGTCGTGATCGTCGACGTGCCGTTCCAGCTGTGGGACCACGCGCGGCAGCTGCGCATGACCAAGGAGGAGGTGCGGCAGGAGAACAAGGAGACCGAAGGCGATCCGCAGGTGAAGGCACGCATCCGCGCTCTGCAGAGGGAAGCAGCACGCCGCCGCATGATGTCCGAGGTGCCCAAGGCCGACGTGGTGGTCACCAACCCCGATCACTACGCGGTTGCACTGCGCTATCTGCAGGGCCGCAGCGGAGCGCCGAGGGTGGTGGCGAAGGGATCGATGCTGGTGGCCGAGCGGATCATGGAACTGGCGCGCGCCTCCAGTGTGCCGGTCCTGCGCGCGCCACCGCTGGCGCGTGCCCTATACGTGCACGCGGACCTGGGACAGGAGATACCCGCGAGTCTCTACAACGCCGTGGCCGAGGTCCTCGCCTGGGTCTACCAGCTGCGCCGCTTCCGCAGCGTCGGCGGCGAGGCGCCGCGCGAGCCGAGCGTGCAGGTGCC
>CAYLTE010000200.1:0-7767 GCA_964386195.1 uncultured Burkholderiales bacterium
AGGAGAGAATGTTCCGCGTCGTTCACGGAGCGCCGGCACGACCTTGTCCGGCAGGCGGCCGCCAAGGGCGACCGCGAACCGCTGCCTTACTTCGAATACAACTCCACCACCAGAGATTCGTTGATGTTGGCGGGCAGGTCCGAGCGCTGCGGCATCGCCTTGAACGTTCCCTTCATGGCCTTCCCGTCGACTTCGATCCACTCCGGGAATCCACGCTGCTCTGCAGCTTCCACGGCCGCCTTGATGCGCAACTGGCTCTTCGCTCCCTCCGCGACCTCGACGACGTCGCCCTGGCGGACCTGGAACGACGGGATGTTCACGCGGCGTCCGTTCACGAGGATGGAATTGTGACGCACCACCTGGCGCGCCTCGGAGCGCGAGGCGCCAAATCCCATGCGATAGACGACCGTGTCCAGCCGGCTCTCGAGGATCTGCAGGAGATTCTCACCGGTGACACCCTTGCGCCGGTCGGCCTCTGCGTACACGCGACGGAACTGTCCTTCGAGCACGCCGTAGATCCGGCGGACCTTCTGCTTCTCCCGCAGCTGGGTCGCGTAGCCGGATGCGCGGCTCTGCTTCTGACCGTGCTGTCCCGGCGGGTAGCTGCGACGCTCGACCGGGCACTTGTCGGTGAAGCACTTCTCGCCTTTCAGGAACAGCTTCTCGCCTTCGCGTCGGCACTGGCGGCACTTGGCGTCGAGATTTCTTGCCATGACTGATATTCCTCGTCAGATGCGCCGCTTCTTCGGCGGGCGGCAGCCGTTGTGCGGGACCGGCGTCACGTCGGAAATGCTGGTGATCTTGAAGCCGACGGCGTTGAGAGCCCGCACGGCGGATTCGCGACCGGGACCAGGCCCCTTGATGCGGACCTCGAGGTTCTTGACCCCGCATTCCTGCGCCTGACGGCCGGCCTGCTCGGCAGCGACCTGCGCGGCGAACGGAGTGCTTTTGCGCGAGCCCTTGAAGCCCGAACTGCCCGAAGTGGCCCAGGCGAGTGCGTTGCCCTGGCGATCGGTGATCGTGATGATCGTGTTGTTGAAGGAGGCGTGAACGTGGGCGATGCCTTCGGCCACGTTCTTCTTCACCTTCTTCCGCACTCGAGTTGGAGCTTTAGCCATGTCTGATCAATCCTTGCGGTTCCTGCAACCTCGAATATCTGCCCTGTGCACCATCACTTGCCAGGCGTGCCGCCAGCCTTGATGGCGGCCTTGCGCGGCCCCTTACGGGTGCGTGCGTTCGTGCGGGTGCGCTGGCCGCGCAACGGCAGGCCGCGGCGATGCCGCGTGCCTCGGTAGCAGTTGAGATCCATCAACCGCTTGATGTTCATCGACACCTCGCGGCGCAGGTCGCCTTCCACCGTGAGCTTGGCCACCTGGTCGCGGAGCTTGTCCATCTCTCCGTCGGACAGGTCCTTGATCTTGGTCGACGCGACGATGCCCACCGCTTCGCACAGCTTGCGTGCGGTGGTGCGACCGATGCCGTAGATCGCCGTCAGGGCGATTTCGGCATGCTGGTGGTTGGGGATGTTGACGCCGGCGATACGTGCCATAGCAATCCTTGAACTGTTCTATCGGCTCGCGACGGGCTCAGCCCTGACGCTGCTTGTGACGAGGATCGGTGCAGATGATCCGCACCACCCGATTGCGCCGGATGATCTTGCAGTTCCGGCACAGCTTCTTCACCGAAGCCTGTACTCTCATTTTCCCGTCTCCGTTGACGACCGCTGCCGCGTGGGCCGTTTACTTCGCGCGGAACACGATCCGCCCGCGACTCAGGTCGTAGGGCGTCAGTTCCACCGTTACCTTGTCCCCCGGCAGGATGCGGATGTAATGCATGCGCATCTTTCCGGAGATGTGCCCGAGCACCACGTGCCCGTTCTCGAGCTTTACCCTGAAGGTTGCATTAGGCAGGGTCTCCAGGATTTCCCCCTGCATCTGAATGGTGTCTTCCTTGGACATGCCCTATCGCGTCGGGAGCGGTCCGCCCCCCTTGAAATTGGCTTTCTTCAGAAGACTCTCGTACTGGTGCGACATGATGTAGGCCTTCACCTGGGCCATGAAGTCCATCGTCACGACCACGATGATCAGAAGCGACGTACCACCGAAGTAGAACGGCACGTTCCACTTCACGATCAGGAACTCCGGCAGCAGACAGACCAGCGTGACGTAGATGGCCCCGGTCAGGGTCAGCCGCAGAATGATTCTTTCGACGTAACGGGCCGTCTGTTCCCCGGGCCGGATCCCCGGCACGTACGCCCCGCTCTTCTTCAGGTTCTCTGCCGTCTCCTTGGGATTGAACACCAGGGCCGTATAGAAGTAGCAGAAGAAGATGATCGCCGCAGCGTACAGGGCCACGTAGATCGGTTGTCCGGGCGAGAGGATGCCGGACAGGTCCCGTAACCAGACCGCGTTCTCGTTCGTGCCGAACCACCCTGCAAGCGTTGCGGGGAACAGGATGATGCTGGAAGCGAAGATCGGCGGAATCACGCCCGCCATGTTCAACTTCAGCGGCAGGAAGGACGTCTGGCCGCCGAAGACCTTGCGTCCCACTTGCCGCTTCGCATAGTGGACCGGTATGCGCCGCTGGCCATTCTCCACGAACACGACGAGCGCGGTCACCAGGATCGCGCCGACGAACAGCAGCAGCACCGTTGGGATCGCGAAGGCGCCGGTGCGGACGAGTTCCAGCGTGCCGCCGATCGCGCTCGGCAGACCCGCGGCGATGCCGGCGAAGATGATCAGCGAGATGCCATTCCCAATCCCGCGTTCGGTGATCTGCTCGCCGAGCCACATCAGGAACATCGTCCCGGTGACCAGCGTGATCACGGTAGTCAGGCGGAACATCAGGCCCGGATCGATCACCAGTCCCTGCTGCCCCTCCAGCGCAATCGCGATACCCAGTCCCTGGAAGGTCGCGAGCGCCAGGGTGCCATAGCGCGTGTACTGCGTGATCTTGCGCCGGCCGGCTTCTCCCTCCTTCTTCAACGCCTCGAGGGTCGGCGACACCACCGTCAACAGCTGCATGATGATGGAGGCCGATATGTACGGCATGATCCCGAGCGCGAAGATCGAGAAGCGCGACAGCGCACCGCCCGAGAACATGTTGAACATGTCCAGGATGCCGCCGCGCTGCGAGTTGAACAACTCGGCGAGCTGCGCGGGGTCGATCCCCGGTACGGGCACGTGCGTGCCGATCCGGTAGACGATCAACGCCCCCAGCAGGAACAGCAGCCGCCTCTTCAGGTCGGCGAACTTCCCTACGCCACGGCTGATGTTTTCGTTGGCCAACTTTCTCTACCGGTCCCGGGCCTCAGCCCTCGATCTCGATGCTGCCGCCGGCCGCCTCGATGGCGGCACGCGCGCCCTTGGTGACGCCGATGCCCTTTAGACGCACTGCCCGCTCGATCTTGCCGGCCAGAATCACCTTCGCCGCCAAGGCGTCGCGCGGCACGATGCCGATCGCCTTGAGGCTCGCCAGGTCGAATGCGTCACCGGGCAGATTGTTGAACGCGCTCAGCCTCAACTCTGTGGTCAGGCCCTGAGTGAGCGACAGGAAGCCGCGCTTCGGCAAGCGCCGCTGGAGAGGCATCTGCCCACCCTCGAATCCCACCTTGTGGAAGCCCCCTGCGCGCGCTTTCTGACCCTTGTGCCCGCGGCCTGCGGTCTTGCCGTGACCGCTGCCGATGCCGCGACCGACGCGCTTCCGGGAATGCTTGGCGCCGGCAGCAGGCTTGATCGTGTTCAGACGCATCTCAACCCTCGCACTTCAACAGGTACGACACCTTGTTGATCATCCCGCGCACCGCGGGGGTGTCCTCCAGCGTTACAGAGTGGTGCAACCGGCGCAGACCCAGTCCGCGAACGGTGGCCCGGTGGCTGGCCTCGGTGTTGATGAGGCTGCGCACCAGGGTGATCTTCAATGTCTTTCCCTGCGAGCTCTTTGCCATTTCCCGATCACCCCATGATCTCTTCGACCGATTTGCCGCGCTTGGCGGCAATCTCGGACGGAGTGCTCATCGATTCGAGGGCGTTGATGGTTGCCCGCACCACGTTGTAGGGATTCGACGAGCCGAAGCACTTCGCGAGCACGTTCTGCACGCCCATCACCTCGAACACTGCGCGCATCGCACCCCCGGCAATGATGCCGGTACCGTCGGATGCGGGCTGAATCAACACCTTGGCGGACCCGTGCTCACCGATGACTGCATGATGAAGCGTGCCGCTCTTGAGGCTGATGCGCACCATCTTGCGGCGCGCCTCTTCCATCGCCTTTTGGACAGCGACCGGCACCTCGCGTGCCTTGCCCTTGCCCATGCCAATGCCCCCGTCGCCATCGCCGACGACCGTCAAAGCCGCAAAGCCGAGAATTCGCCCACCCTTGACCACCTTGGTGACCCGGTTCACGGCCACCATCTTCTCGCGCAGCCCGTCTCCGCGCTCTTCCGACTGGGGTGCTTTCGCCATTGCTCTATCCTCAGAACTTCAGACCGGCTTCGCGCGCGGCATCCGCCAACGCCTTCACGCGGCCGTGGTACTTGTAACCGGCACGGTCGAACGCAACCGTCTCGATGCCCTGCTCGCGCGCCTTCTCGGCGATGCGCTTGCCGACCACGCTTGCCGCCTGGATATTCCCGCCGTTGGTCAGGCCCTCACGCAGTTCCTTGTCGAGCGACGACGCCGAGGCGATGACCTTGCTTCCCGTGGCGTCGATCACCTGCGCATAGATGTGCGAATTGGACCGATGTACCGCCAGACGCACGGCACGAAGCTGGGAGATCTTGACCCGCGTCTGCCGAGCGCGGCGCAGCCGCGCAACCTTTTTCTGCTTCATGGCTCGCCTCGATTACTTCTTCTTCGTTTCCTTGAGCACGACGACCTCGTCCGCGTACCGCACACCCTTGCCCTTGTAGGGCTCCGGAGGACGATAGGCGCGGATTTCAGCGGCCACCTGCCCGACCTGCTGCTTGTCCATCCCCTTCAGGATGATCTCCGTCTGGGTGGGTGTCTCGACCTTCACTCCCTTCGGCATGGGATGCACGACCGGATGGGAGAAACCGAGCGACAGATTCAGTTTGTCGCCTTGCGCCTGAGCACGATAGCCCACGCCGACGAGGGTGAGCTTGCGCTCGAATCCCTTCGATACGCCGACCACCATGTTCGCCAGCACGGCACGCATGGTCCCGGACATCGCGTTGGCACGATTGGAGTCCTCCGCCAGTTGCACGGTGATCTCCGTTCCCTCGCGCTGAATGCTCACTTCGGGCGGCACTCGCTGGGTCATGGTGCCGAGCGGCCCCTTCACGGAGACCTCGGCACCACCGACCGTCACATCCACCCCCGCGGGTAGCTGCAAGGGGAGTTTTCCGATCCTG
This sequence comes from uncultured Burkholderiales bacterium, assembly GCA_964386195.1. Lineage (GTDB taxonomy): Bacteria > Pseudomonadota > Gammaproteobacteria > Burkholderiales > SHXO01 > SHXO01. The sequence continues at coordinate 5,372 of CAYLTE010000200.1, forward strand.
GACATGTTCAGTTGCTTCCTCTAACCGTTCCCGCCAACCGCCGCAGCCTCAGGCCACGATGCAGAGCACTTCGCCGCCGACGCCGCTGCTGCGCGCCTTGCGGTCGGTCATCACGCCACGCGAGGTGGAGACGATGGCGATGCCCAGCCCGTTCATCACCTGCGGAATCTCCTTGCTGCCCTTGTAAATGCGCAGCCCGGGGCGGCTCACCCGTTCGATCTTCTCGATCACCGGACGTCCCGCGTAATACTTCAGGCCGATCTCCAGCGTGCTCTTGGCGCCGTCGGCAACCACCTTGAAGTCGTCGATGTAGCCCTCGTCCTTCAGGACCTGGGCGATCGCTGCCTTGACCTTGCTGCACGGCATCGCGACAGTGGTCCGCTCGGACGACTGCGCATTGCGGATCCGCGTCAGCATGTCGGCAATCGGATCAGTCATGCTCATCTGCTATTCCTCTCCGCTTCGCCTACCAGCTGGCCTTGATCACGCCCGGGATCTCGCCACGCATGGCGATCTCGCGCAGCTTGTTGCGCGCCAGGCCGAACTTGCGGAACACGCCGCGCGGCCGCCCGGTGAGCGTGCAACGGTTGCGCAGGCGTACCGGGCTGGCATTGCGCGGCAGCTTCTGCAGCTGCGCGCGCGCCTCGTCGCGCTCTTCGTCCGAGAGCTTGGTGTTGGCGATGACTGCTGCGAGCTCCGCGCGCTTCGCTGCGAACTTCTTCACGGTCTCGCGTCGTTTCTGCTCGCGGTTGATCAGTGCAAGCTTGGCCATTGCGACCTCAATGTCTGAACGGGAAGTTGAAGGCCGACAGCAGGGCACGCGCCTCGTCGTCGGACTTCGCAGTGGTGGCGATGGTGATGTTCATCCCCCGCAGAGCATCGATCTTGTCGTACTCGATCTCCGGGAAGATGATCTGCTCCTTCACCCCCATGTTGAAATTGCCACGCCCATCGAAAGACCGAGCCGAGATACCGCGAAAGTCGCGGATGCGCGGAATCGCGATGGACACCAGGCGGTCGAGAAACTCGAACATGCGCTGGCCACGCAAGGTGACCATGCAGCCGACGGGGTAGCCCTGGCGGATCTTGAAGGTGGCGATCGACTTGCGCGCCACCGTGACCATGGGTTTCTGGCCGGCGATCTTCTGGAGATCGGCAACCGCGTTGTCCATGATCTTCTTGTCTCCGACCGCTTCCCCCACCCCCATGTTGAGAACGATCTTCTGGAGACGCGGCACTTCCATCACCGACTTGTAGCCGAACTTCTTCGTCAGGTCGGGTACGACGTTGCTTCGATAATGTTCCTGCAGGCGTGCCATCTACCTTGCCCTCAAACGTCGATCATCTCGCCGTTGGACCGGAACACGCGCACGCGCCGCCCGTCGCCCAACACCTTGATGCCCACCCGGTCGCCCTTCTTGGTGGATGGATTGAAGATCGCCACATTGGACAGGTGCAGTGGCATCTCCCTATCGACGATGCCGCCCGTCTGCCCTTTCATGGGATTGGGGCGCAGGTGCTTCTTCGCCACGTTCGCCCCTTCCACCACCACATGCTCGGCATCGACCACGCGCAGCACCGTCCCGCGCTTGCCCTTGTCCTTGCCGGTGGTGACGATCACCTCGTCGCCCTTCTTGATCTTTCGCATTGCCTTCCTCTGCTCTCGGCGGCGCGCAGCGTCACAACACTTCGGGGGCGAGCGAAACGATCTTCATGAATCGCTCGGTCCGTAGTTCGCGGGTGACGGGGCCGAAAATGCGTGTGCCGATCGGCTCCAGCTTGTTGTTCAGGAGCACCGCGGCGTTCGTGTCGAACTTGAGCAGGGAGCCGTCCTGGCGGCGCACGCCTTTGGTGGTCCGAACCACGACGGCGTTGTAGATCTCCCCTTTCTTCACACGGCCGCGCGGGGCAGCATCCTTAACGCTGACCTTGATGACGTCGCCAATGCCGGCATAGCGGCGCTTGGAACCGCCCAATACCTTGATACACATCACTGAGCGTGCGCCGGTGTTGTCGGCGACGTCCAGCATGCTCTCCATCTGGATCATGTCTTTCTCTCCAACTTCTCCGCGAGGGGTTACCCGCAAGCGGCCAGTTTTGGAACCCGTTGGGTGAGGGGACCTCGATTGCTCGAGGCGATCCGGGCGTCCTGCAAACGCACGCAGCGGCAGGACATCCGGGGCGAATCTCGAAAAGCAGAGAAGTTTAACTTCTGCTGCTGCGAAGCGCAAGCCTGGGGGTCACGCCTCGCGGGCCTTCTCGACCAGCTTCACGACGCGCCAGGCCTTGGTCTTGGACAAGGGCCGGCATTCCTCGATCAGAACCAGGTCACCAGGATGGAACTCGTTGTTCTCGTCATGCGCGTGGTACTTCTTCGAGCGCCCGACGTACTTTCC